>NZ_JBEZXR010000030.1:0-96779 GCF_040638135.1 Streptomyces sp. NPDC026673
GTGCGCCCACTACGGCGTGGTGCTGACCGACGCCCACGACGCCGCGGCCGACGCCCTCGCCGCGCTCGCGCTCGTGCGGGTGCTGGGCCACCGCTCTCACACGCGGTCGGCCCCGGCAGCCCTCAGGCGACCCAGCACCACGAGCACGCACACCGTCCCCACCCCGGCCGCCGCGGCCGTCACCACATGGGGTGCCACGAACTCCGCCGCCGCGCCCGCCGCCGCCATCCCCAGGCCCTGGATGGTCATCAGCCCCGCCGACTGCAGCGTCATCGCCCTCCCCCGCAGCGCCTCCGGCACGGCCGCCACGAACCACTGGTCGAGCCCGAGGGTGTAGGCGGCCGTGAGGCCCGTGGTGAACATCGCGGCGACGGCCAGGGGGAGCGAGGGCCGCAGGGCGAAGAGGGCGTACGGGAGCAGCGAGCACGCGGCGAGCGGGACGGTGAGACGGGCACGGACGGCAGGCGCGAGGAAGGCGCCCGCGAGGAGTTCGCCGAGGACCGTGCCGACGGGCATCGCCGCCATGAAGAGCCCGAGGCCGGGGGTGCCCGCGCCAATGGAGTCGGTGTACGGCGCCGCGAGCGCCTCCGGGACCACCACGAACAGCGGCTGGATCCAGCAGAGCAGCAGCAGCGCCCGCACCCTTGAGTCCCGCAGCAGCCGGCCGCTGCCGCCGGCGGAGCGCGCGGCACCTGCGCCGCGCGCGGGACGCCGCTTGGTACCGAGGCGCAGCAGCAGGGCGGAGCCCAGGAACGCCGCCACGGTGATCGCGAGCGCCGCCCGGGGCGTGACGAGCACCAGCAGGAAGCCGCCGACCCCGAAGCCGACGATCTGCGCGCCCTGCGCGACCATGCGGATCAAGGAGCGGCCCAGCACAAAGGTGTCGCCGGGCAGGATGTCGGCCAGACTCGCGGCCCGGGTGCCGGTGAACACCGGGGCGATCATCGCCATCACGCAGCGCAGACCCAGCAGGACCGCGATCGGCGTCCCGGGCAGCACCATCCCGGCCGCGCACGCCGCGCACAGCAGGTCGCACACGACCAGCACCCGGCGCGGCGGGAAGCGGTCGGCGATCCCTGCCAGCAGCGTGCCGCTCACCGCGTACGGCACGAAACCCAGCGCGAAGGTGAGCGCGGTCAGCAGCGGCGACCCGGTGAGCCGGAACACCAGCACGGACAGCGCGATCTCGGCGACCACCGTGCCCTGGAGCGACAGCACGTGCGCCGCGAACACGGCCCGGAACTCCCGTACGGCGAAGACCGCCCGGTAGCCGCGCCCGGCGGTCGGGGCGGCTGCGGGGTCGTCGGTGTTCAGCGTCATGGGCGCAGCCTGGCGCCCCGGGGCCGGGGGTCGTAGTGTTTCGGCTCCAGCCGAAAGTCCGACACCTCAGGGGCCGCGCCATGCCGTTCCACATGCGCTTCGGTCCGGACGACCTGCTGCGCTGCCGGTTCGCGATCTCGCCGCTGTGGGAGACCGAGGGGGCGGTCCGCACCCTCAAGGAGCCAGGGCTTCAGGCGTACCACGTGCCGTGGCTGCGGCAGACCCGTGAGGCGGCCCGGGCGCTGGACCTCACGCCGCTGTGGCTGCTCATGCCCCGCCCCGGCCACAGCCCCGACTTCCTGTGCCCGCCGCCGGAAGGCCCGCTGGCCGCCATCGAGGACGAACTGGCCCGGGTGCGGGCCACCGACCCGGAGGTCGCACGGCTGGACCTGGCCCGTTCCCTGGCGGACACCCCGGGCGCCGCGGACAGCCCGCAGGGCCGGGCGATGCTGGCCGATCCGGCGCGCGCGGTGAGGGAGTTGGCGGATCTGTACGCGCGGGCCTGGGAGACGCTCGTCGCGCCGTACTGGCCCCGGCTGCGCGCCGTGCTGGAGGCCGACATCGCCTTCCGGGCGCGGCGGCTCGCGGACGACGGGCTGACCGGGCTCTTCGCCGACCTGCACCCGTCGCTGAGCTGGGCGGACGGCACCCTGACGCTGCACAAGCCGACCGAGCACGACCGCGACCTCGGCGGCGAAGGCCTGGTCCTGGCGCCCAGCGTCTTCGTCTGGCCGGACATCGCGGCGGGCTTCGACCCGCCCTGGCAGGGCACGGTCGTCTATCCGGCGCGCGGCATCGGCGGCCTGTGGCAGGCCCCGCAGAACGCCTCGGACGCCCTCGTCCGGCTCTTCGGCGCCAACCGCGCCGCGATCCTCGGCGGCCTGGGCGAGCCGGCCACCACGACCGCGCTCGCCCACCGCCACGGCCTGGCCGTGTCGTCGGTGTCGGCGCACCTGTCGGTCCTGCGGGACGCGGGCCTGCTCACCTCGCGCCGCTACGGCCACCAGGTGCTGTACGAACGCACCCCGCTCGGCAGCGCGCTGGCGGGCGACTGAGCGGGGGGCGTGGGGGGTGGGTGCGGGTTCGTCTCGCTCCCTGCGGTCGCAAAGACGCCGGCTGCGGACGGGAAGGTGGCGGCCTGGGCCTGGTCGGCGGTGTGCGGGTGGTTGAGTGGTGGGGGTTCAGGCGCCGGAGCGGGGAGCCTTTCCGGTGGCACGGGTCTCATCGCCGTCCGCGCGTAGAGATGACCGCTTCCACGTCATCGGTGGGTGGTGGGCGCGCCTGCCGTGACCGGCGACTGCGGCTGATTCGGGGTGCTGTCGAAGGGTGAGCGGGACATCGGGCTCGCTTTCGCCGACATAGTCGGCGGAACAGGGCCCGATCTTTGAGCCAGGGAAGATCGGGCCCGCTTTCGCCGAATATGTCGGCGAAACAGAGCCCGATCTCGGAGAGGCCGATTCCTGCCGGGGAATCACCCGCAGACGCAGGTCACGGCAGGCGCGCCACCCACGAACGGTGGGCGTCGCAACCAGCCATCTCTACCCGCGGACGGAAACGAGACAGACACCACCGGAGAGGGAACCCGCTCCGGCGCCTGAACCCCGCCGACCACCAACCCGCACACCGCCACGAAGGCCCGGCCCCGACCCTCACGTCCGCAGCCCGCCGCTGTGCGACCGAAGGGAGCGAGACGGCGCGCCAGCCGAACACCGGCAGCGCCACCGGCACGCCCCACCCGCACACCGCCGCGAAGGCCCGGCCCTCACCGTCCCCTCCGCAGCCGGCGTCCTTCCGCCCGCAGGGCGCCGGACGCGCTACTGCGCCAGATACCGCTCGACGGTCTCGACCTTCGACGTGAGCCCGTCGGTGACCCCGGGGCGGATGTCGGCCTTGAGGACGACGGACACACGCGGCGCGCGGGCCTCGACTGCGGCCACGGCGCGCTTGACGACGTCCATGACCTCGTCCCACTCGGCGTCGCGCCGCACGTCCCGCGATCCGGACGGGGACGTGGGGCGCCACACTCCGAACACGTGGCGCGAGACTCATCAAGGGCGGACAATCAATATCACCTTTGCGGTTTTTGTTGATCATGAATGGTTCCGGCGAGGGCGCTACACGCCAGCAGCCGCAACGGTCGTGAGGGGCTTCCGGGCAGGGGGCGAAGAAGCAAGCAGGGGTTAGCAGGCCCCACCCCCCGAACGACACTTCGTCATACCGCCGACGAAACCCGAACCGAAGTGCGACACCATGCCCGACTCTAGACACAGCCGCCCACAACATCGCAGGGGGTATGCACGACCCCAGAAGTGCCGAACGGCCCACCATCGGGGAGTTACCGACAACGGGCCGTGAACGGCGTTCAAATGCGCGCCTAGTCGAGTACGCCGCTTTCCGCCAGGGCAATACCCTGCAGTTCGGCTTCCGCCCGGTCTTCCGGTCCCCACTCGACGCTCAGCCGCTCCGCGTGCTGCTTCGGCCACAGGGTCACCCGCAGGTGCAGGTCAGCGAGCAAGCGGCTGCGCGACTCCGGCGAAGCCTCCCATGCATCCGCCATGGTCCGGCCGGTGGGCACCTGGACCTCCCGCACCTCCGGGTCATGAGCGGCCCGCAGAGCGGCGTAGGTGGCTTCTAGCTCTGCCTCCATCTCGCCGAGTGTCGCCAGCATCAGCGGCCCGGCGGTAGCCATGCGTTCCCCCAGTCGGCGGGCTTGCTCCTGAGCGGCGATCATCTCGGCGGAAAGATCGTTCCCACCTTCCAGCCGCACTACGTGCTCAGCGAACCGCCCCCACGTACGCAGGAATTCGGCCTCCACCCGCCGATCCAGCGTCTCTGCGTAGATCGTCACGTGACCGGCCTTGCAGCGGTACAGCGCTATGCCCTTATCGCTGGTTCCGCCATTGAGCCTGCCCTCGCAGCGATAGCAGAACGCCAGACCAGCAACCAGGGGAGTCGCCCGGCGGGGTGCACGGTCGGTGCCGGTGGCCAGCGCGAGTAGACGTTCCCGAACGACCTTGGCTTCGGCGGCAGTCAGGATCGGATCGGCGAACTGAACCGGCGTGACGCCATCGGCAGCCAGCACCAGGGCGCCTTTGTGGGCACGGTGACCCCGGAGCGTCGGCGACTTCAGGAGTCTGCGCCACTGGGGTTCAGACAAGCCGACCATGCGAGCGGTGCCCGCTACCGTGCCATCGCCGATCAGCTTGGCCACAGCAGCACGGATGAGTTCGGCTTGCGCAGCGTCGACGGCGAGATAGGCCGCACCGTCCCGCCGGATGATCTGGTATCCGAACGGCGCTCTCCCGCTGGACCACCGTCCTTGCGTCCGGCGCGTCTCGTGCCCTTCGCTGATACGGGCAGCGATCATGCCGCGTTCCCACTCAGCGAGTGCAGCGAGGACGTTCCCCACCATGCGGCCGGTTGGCGTGCTGGTGTCGATCGTGTTGTCTGTGGTCGCGATCTTGGCCCCGTAAGCCTCCGCCCACGCCACCAGTCGCAGGAACTCACCCACGCTGCGGGCGTAGCGATCCAGCTTCCATGCGATCACCACATCAGGCGTTGCCGCCATCAGCGCCGACATGCCCTTGCGCTGCTCCAGCGGCTTGGCTCCGCTGACGCCCGCATCTATGTACTCGACGGCTTCGGCCGGGTCGTACCCATGGACGGTAAGCCACTGATGGGCAGCAGCGCGCTGAGTCTCGATTGAGGCGCTGTCGTCGCTCTCGCGGGACAGTCGCAGGTAGATCGCCGTGCCGGTCATGTACTCAAAGCTACCTGCGCTTGCCCTCGATGGAGGTGAACATCGCGTCGGTGCGGCTGGGAAGCCCCGACTCGCGGACCACGCGCACCGCGTCGGCCACGTACGCGCCGACGTCCTCGCCGACGCCGAGCGGTGTGACGGAGAAAGCGACGATCATGCCTTGACCGCACCTTCCCCGAGGTCCTTGAGCTCCTTGCGCGCACGGGCGGCGATGACGCTGTCCTCGGCCTCGCGGCGCAGCCTGCGCTCGGCGAAGAAGCCGCCGGTGGGGAGGACGGAGAACACGAAGTACAGCGCGGCGCGGCCGATCGGCCACTTGGCGCGGTTCCAGGCGTCCAGCCAGAACACGACGTAGAGGACGAAGAGGAAGCCGTGGATGTAGCCCATCACCGGGACCGCGTTGAAGTCCGTCGTGCGCTTGAGCACCGAGCAGATCAGCAGGAGCAGGAAGGAGACCCCTTCCGGGGCGGAGACCAGGCGGAGCCGGTTCAGGGCGGTGGCGGTCTTGGTGTCCACGGGACCTCTCTTACGGGACAGGGACTGCGGCGGGTGCCGGGCTGGCGATCGGAATGTTTGTGAATGCGATCACAAACGCTCCGCCCATTATGACCCGGCTCCCCGAGCGCCCCTCCCCCGGGGTCGCGGGGCGCCGGGTGAACCGCCGGCGCGCGGACGGCGTCCCCCTCCACGACATGCGACACGAAACCTGTGAACTTCATGTGACGAGGACCCTGGTGACGGGTTCCTCCCGGACGGATACGGTCTGACCCGTGGCTCAGTTTCGATTGCAGGGCAGCAAGGTGCTCGCCGTGGACATGGCCGGCGACGCCGTCAAGGCGAAGAACGGTTCGATGGTCGCGTACGACGGCCAGATGAACTTCAAGAAGATGTCCGGAGGCGGCGAGGGCCTGCGCGGCATGGTGACCCGCCGGCTGACCGGCGAGTCCATGGAGGTCATGGAGGTGCGCGGCCAGGGCACCTGCTACTTCGCCGACCGCGCCAGCGAGATCAACCTCGTGCGGCTCAACGGGGAGAAGCTCTACGTCGAGGCCAGCAACCTGCTCGCCACCGAGGCGACGCTGCGCACCGGCACCACCTTCACCGGGCTGCGCGGCGCATCCCAGGGCAACGGCCTGTTCACCACCACGGTGGAGGGCATGGGCCAGGCGGCGATCACCTCCGACGGCCCCGCGGTCGTGCTGCGCGTCTCCCCCGGTATGCCGCTGCAGGTGGACCCGGGGGCGTACGTGGCGCACACCGGGAATCTGCAGCAGCACTTCCAGACCGGCGTGAGCTGGCGGACGATGATCGGCGAGTCGGGGGGCGAGTCCTTCCAGATCCGCTTCGAGGGCGACGGCCTGGTCTATGTGCAGCCCAGCGAGCGCAACACCATCGGGGGGCAGGTCTGATGCCGTTCACCCGCATCAACTCGAAGATGGTCGAGGCCCAGGTGCTGCCGGGTCAGCGGCTGTTCAGCCAGCGCGGCGCGATGCTCGCCTACCGGGGGAACATCTCCTTCACGCCGAACATGCAGGGCGGCCAGGGCGGCATCGGCTCCATGATCGGCCGCCGCATGGCAGGCGAGGCGACCCCCTTGATGACCGTCGAGGGCCACGGCTCGGTGATGTTCGGGCACGGCGGCCACCATGTGCACTGCGTCGACCTCACCGGCGACACCCTCTACGTCGAGGCGGACCGGCTGCTGGCCTTCGACGGCTCGCTGCGGCAGAGCACGATGTTCATGGGGTCCCAGGGCGGCGTCATGGGGGTCATCCGCGGCCAGGTCACCGGCCAGGGGCTGTTCACCACGACGCTCCAGGGGCACGGCGCGGTCGCGGTGATGGCGCACGGCGGCGTCATCGAGCTGCCCATCACCCCGCAGCGCCCGGTGCACGTCGACCCGCAGGCGTACGTCGCGCACCGCGGTGACGTGCGCAACAAGCTGTCCACCGCGCTCGGCTGGCGCGACATGGTGGGCCGCGGCTCCGGCGAGGCCTTCCAGCTGGAGCTGTCGGGTCACGGCACGGTCTACGTACAGGCGAGCGAGGAGAAGCTGTGACCGCGAACGGCCCGGTCGTCCACGACCCGTACACGCTGCCGGTGGACGACAACGTCAACCCGTACGCCTTCAGTGTCGACCTGAAGGGCCAGTGGTTCCTGCAGAAGGGGAAGATGATCGCCTACTACGGGCAGATCAACTTCCACGGCATCGGCCACGGCGCCCTCGACGGCCTGATCCGCAGCAACTTCCACTCCCCGCTGCACGCCGCGGACTGGGTGGTCGCCGAGGGCCAGGGCAAGATGATCCTCGCCGACCGCGCCTTCGACGTGAACTCCTACGACCTGGAGGACGGCAACCTGACCATCCGGTCGGGCAACCTGCTGGCCTTCCAGCCGGGGCTGTCACTCAAGCAGTCGATCATCCCGGGCTTCCTCACCCTGATCGGCACGGGGAAGTTCGTGGCGGCCTCCAACGGCGCCGTGCACTTCGTGGAGCCGCCGGTCCGCGTCGACCCGCAGGCCCTGGTCGGGTGGGCGGACTGCCCCTCCCCCTGCCACCATTACGACCACGGGTACATGCGCGGCGTGCTGGGCGGGCTGCGGGCGCTGACCGGCGTCGGCGGCACCTCGGGCGAGGAGCACCAGTTCGAGTTCGTGGGCGCCGGGCAGGTGCTGCTGCAGTCCACGGAGGTGCTCATGCCGGAGCAGGCCACGGGCGCGGTCCCGCACGAGGCCGGAGTGCCGGGCGGCGGCGCGGGCGTCCCCGGCGCCCAGCAGGGCGTGCCGAGGCTCCCGGGACAGCTCGGGGACCTGCAGCGCCGCTTCGGACTGTGACCCTACCGACACGTTCCGGGACCCCAATTAATCCGGATTTCAACTTTCTAGGTATAATTCCAATATGGAGACAGAGACCGGCACCATTTGGCTGACCGCCGACGAGCAGCGCACGTGGCGCATCCACCTGGAGGTCAGCAAGTTGCTGACGCACCAGCTCGAACGGGACCTGCAGCCGTTCGGTCTGACCTACAACGACTACGAGATCCTGGTGAACCTCTCGGAGTCGCCCGAGCGGCGCATGCGCATGAGCGACCTGGCCCGCGCCACCCTGCAGTCCAAGAGCCGGCTGTCGCACCAGATCAGCCGCATGGAGAACGCGGGCCTGGTCCGTCGCGAGAATTGCGAGTCCGACCGGCGCGGCCTGTACGCCGTCCTCACGGAGGAGGGCTGGGAGACCATGCGCAAGGTCGCCCCGCACCACGTCTCGGCCGTGCGGGAGCACTTCATCGATCTGCTCCCCGCCGAGGACCTGGCGGCCCTCCGCAGGGCCCTCACCCCGGTCGCCGACCACCTGCGCGCGGTACGCGGCAAGGCCTGACCCGGCGCCCCTGTGGGCCCGCGCCCCAGGGCGCGGGTCTCACGGGGACGGCCCGACGCCCGTTTCCCCGCCGTCCCGCGCGGCGGTCCCGCCGTCCCGGTTTCGGCGGGCCGACGGGCCGCCTGCGACGGCGTCAGGCCTGGCCGGTGAGGCCCGCCACCAACTCGTCGGCGGCGGCGTAGGGATCCAGCTCGCCCGCCACGATGCGCTCGGCCAGCGCGCCGAGCCGGCGGTCGCCGTGCAGGTCCCCGATCCGCTCGCGCAGCGCGGTGACGGCGATGTGCTCGACCTCCAGCGACGCGCGGCGCAACCGGCGCTCGGCGAGCACGCCGTGCTCCTCCATCCAGGCGCGGTGCTTCTCCAGGGCCTCCACGACCTCGTCGACGCCCTCGCCGCGGGCGGCGACCGTCTTGACGATCGGGGGGCGCCAGTCGCCCGGTCCACGCGCCTCGCCGAGGCCCAGCATGTGGTTGAGCTCGCGGGCGGTCGCGTCGGCGCCGTCCCGGTCGGCCTTGTTGACGACGTACACGTCGCCGATCTCGAGGATGCCCGCCTTGGCCGCCTGGATGCCGTCGCCCATGCCGGGGGCGAGCAGCACCACGCAGGTGTCGGCCTGGGCGGCGATCTCCACCTCGGACTGGCCCACGCCGACCGTCTCCACGAGGATCACCTCGCAGCCGGCCGCGTCGAGCACCCGGATCGCCTGCGGCGCCGCCCAGGCGAGACCGCCCAGATGGCCGCGGGTGGCCATGGAGCGGATGTAGACACCGGGGTCGGAGGCGTGGTCGCTCATCCGAACCCGGTCGCCGAGCAGGGCGCCGCCGCTGAACGGCGAGGAGGGGTCTACGGCCAGCACCCCGACCCGCTTCCCGGCCCGCCGGTACGCCGAGACCAGCGCCGACGTCGACGTGGACTTGCCGACGCCCGGCGAGCCGGTCAGGCCGACCACGTACGCGCCGCCGGTCAGCGGCGCGAGCGCGGCCATCACCTCACGCAGCTGCGGGGACGCCCCCTCCACCAGTGAGATCAGCCGGGCGACCGCCCGCGGGCGGCCCTGCCGCGCCTGCTCGACCAGGGTGGGGACGTCCACCATCACAGCTCCGTTCTGCGGTTCGTGCGCTTACTTGCCCGGCACCCGGATGATCAGGGCGTCGCCCTGGCCGCCGCCACCGCACAGGGCCGCCGCGCCCACACCGCCGCCGCGGCGCTTGAGCTCCAGGGCCAGGTGCAGGACGATACGGGCCCCGGACATGCCGATCGGGTGACCGAGGGCGATGGCACCGCCGTTGACGTTCACCTTTTCAGGTGTCACGCCGAGGTCCTTCATGGACTGCACGGAGACCGCGGCGAACGCCTCGTTGATCTCGATGAGGTCCAGGTCGCCGACCGCCAGGCCGTCCTTCTTGAGGGCGTGCGCGATGGCGTTGGACGGCTGCGACTGCAGCGAGTTGTCCGGGCCCGCCACATTGCCGTGGGCGCCGATCTCGGCGATCCACTCCAGGCCCAGCTCCTCGGCCTTGGCCTTGCTCATCACGACCACCGCGGCGGCGCCGTCGGAGATCTGCGAGGAGGTGCCGGCCGTGATCGTGCCGTCCTTGCTGAAGGCGGGGCGCAGCCGGCCCAGCGACTCGGCCGTGGTCTCGGCGCGGATGCCCTCGTCCTTGCTGAAGACCACCGGCTCGCCCTTGCGCTGCGGGATCTCCACCGGGGTGATCTCCGCCTCGAACAGGCCGTTCTTCTGCGCGGCGGCCGCGCGCTGGTGGGAGAGTGCGGCGATCTCGTCCTGCTCGGCGCGGCCGATGCCCAGGCGCATGTTGTGCTTCTCGGTCGACTCGCCCATGGCGATGTTCTCGAAGGCGTCGGTGAGACCGTCGTACGCCATGGCGTCCAGCATCTGGACGGCGCCGTACTTGAAGCCCTCGCGGGACTTCGGCAGCAGGTGCGGGGCGTTGGTCATCGACTCCTGGCCGCCGGCCACGACCACGTCGAACTCACCCGCGCGGATCAACTGGTCGGCGAGGGCGATGGCGTCCAGACCGGACAGGCAGACCTTGTTGATCGTCAGCGCCGGGACGTTCATCGGGATGCCGGCCTTGACCGCGGCCTGCCGGGCCGGGATCTGCCCGGCACCCGCCTGGAGTACCTGCCCCATGATCACGTACTGCACCTGGTCGCCGCCGATGCCGGCCCGGTCCAGCGCGGCCTTGATGGCGATGCCGCCGAGCTCGGCCCCGGAGAAACTGCGCAGCGAGCCGAGCAGCCGGCCCATGGGGGTGCGCGCACCCGCGACGATCACGGACGTTCGAGCCTGGGAGGTCATGACGCGGCCCCTTTGCACGGAGAGGTTAACGATGGTTTTCGAGGGTGCTGTCAATGTACTGAGGGGCGGCGCCGGCGGTCACCCGGCAGACGGTGTGATCGCGCGCACGTTGCGTGACCATGCGGACCGGCGGTCCACTGGAGCCATGCTGACGCGAATCGACCACATCGGCATCGCCTGCTTCGATCTCGACAAGACCGTCGAGTTCTACCGTGCCACGTACGGCTTCGAGGTGTTCCACACCGAGGTCAACGAGGAACAGGGCGTGCGTGAGGCCATGCTCAAGATCAACGAGACCTCCGACGGCGGGGCCTCCTACCTCCAGCTGCTGGAGCCCACCCGCGAGGACTCCACCGTGGCGAAGTGGCTGGCCAAGAACGGTGAGGGGGTGCACCACATCGCCTTCGGCACCGAGGACGTGGACGGCGACGCCGCGGCCGTGCGGGACAAGGGCGTGCGGGTGCTCTACGACAGCCCGCGCACCGGTTCCATGGGGTCGCGGATCACCTTCCTCCATCCCAAGGACTGCCACGGAGTACTCACCGAGCTCGTCACCTCGGCCAAGGACCACTGACCGGAGACGACTCGCCCCGGTAGAGTGGCGTGGCGACCCCGGGGTGGGCTGGGGTACCTGCCCGCGCTTCGGCGTGGGATCGGACACAATTCTCCGTAAGGCTCCGCGGTAAACGGGGCCCCGGGGAATCTCACTCGGTTGGCGGGTGGGTACACCAGGAGACGGATGGGACCGCGGAGTGCGGGGCTACGACCGCTACGAGGTTGAGGACGACCACCTCTCGCAGTTCGAGGCCGAGATGGAGCGGCTTCGTAAGGAGCGGGACAAGGTCGTCCAGCATGCCGAAGACCTCGGCTACCAGGTCGAGGTGCTGCGCGCCAAGCTGCACGAGGCGCGCCGCAACCTCGCGACGCGTCCTGCCTACGACAACCTCGGCCACCAGGCCGACCAGTTGCTGCGCAACGCCCAGATCCAGGCCGACCAGCTGCGCGCCGACGCCGAGCGCGAGCTGCGCGAGGCCCGCGCGGCCACCCAGCGGCTGCTCCAGGAACAGGCCGAGCACCAGGCCCGTGTGGAGGCCGAGTGGCACGCCGAGGCCGTCGCCCGGCGCCGCCGCCTGGACGAGGAGCTGGCCGAGCGCCGCACCAACGTCGAGAGCCACGTCAACGAGAACGTGGCCTGGGCCGAACAGCTGCGCGCCCGGGCCGAGTCACAGGCCCGCCGCCTCATGGAGGAGACCCGCGCCGAGTCGGACGCCGCGCTGGCCGCCGCCCGCGCCGAGGCGCAGCGGATCGCCGAGGGCGCCCGCGACCGTCTGGAGTCGGAGTCCTCCACCGCCCGCGCCGAGGCCGAGCAACTGCTGCGCCGGGCCCGCGCGGACGCCGAGCGGCTGCTGAACGCCGCGGCCGCCCAGGCCCAGGAGGCCACCACCCAGGCCGAGCAGTTGCGCACCTCCACGCGGAACGACGCGGAGAGCGCCCGCACCCAGGCCGGCGAGGTGTCCCGCGCCGCCGAGGAGAAGCTGCGCGAGGCCGAGGAGAAGCTCCGCGAGGCGCAGAGCGAGTCCGACCGGCTGCGCGAGGAGGCCTCGACCAACGCCGCCAAGCGACTGGCGACCGTCGACGCCGACAACGAGCAGCGCACCCGCACGGCCAAGGCCGAGGTCGCCCGGCTCGTCGCCGAGGCGACCAAGGAGGCGGAGACCGCCAAGGCCGACGCCGAGCAGATCCTCGCCGACGCCAAGGCCGAGGCCGAGCGGATGCGCAGCCAGGCCCAGGAGACGGCCAAGTCCGAGGCGGCCGAGGACGCCGCGGCGGCGCTCGCCAAGGCGGCCCGCACCGCCGAGGAGGTCCTCAACAAGGCCACCGAGGACGCCCGTGCCACCACCCGCGCGGCGAGCGAGGAGGCCGAGCGCATCCGCCGCGAGGCGGAGGCCGAGGCGGACCGGCTGCGCGGCCAGGCGGAGGAGTCCGCGGAGGAACTCCTCGGCACGGCCAAGGACGACACCAAGGAGTACCGCGCCAAGACGGTCGAGCTGCAGGAGGAGGCCCGCAGGCTGCGCGGCGAGGCCGAGCAGCTGCGCGCCGAAGCGGTCGCCGAGGGCGAGCGCATCCGCGGTGAGGCGCGCCGCGAGGCCGTCCAGCAGATCGAGGAGGCGGCCCGGTCCGCCGAGGAGCTGCTGACCAAGGCGAAGGCCGACGCCGCCGAGCACCGGCAGAAGGCGACCGCGGACTCCGAGAAGGTCCGCACCGAGGCGATCGAGCGTGCCGCGGGGCTGCGCAGGCAGGCCGACGAGCTGCTGGAGCGCGCCCGGGGCGAGGCCGAGCAGCTCCGCACCGAGGCCGAACAGCAGGCGGAGCAGGTACGGGAGGACGCCGAGGGCGCAGGCCAGGTGCTGCGCGAGGAGGCCGAACGGTCCGCGCAGCGGCTGCGCGACGAGGCCGAGGCCGATCTGGTCCGGCTCCGCGAGGAGGCCGAGCGCCGGATCGTCGCGGCCGAGGAGGCGCTGCGCGAGGCCCGTACCGAGGCGGAGCGGCTGCGCCGCGAGACCGCCGAGGAGGCGGCCACGCTGCGCACGGAGGTCGCCGAGCGCGTCCGGGCGCTGCAGGAGCAGGCCGAGCAGGAGACGGTGCGGCTGCGGGACGAGGCCGCGGCCGACGCCTCGCAGACCCGGGCCGAGGCCGAACAGATCGCCGTACGGCTGCGGGGCGACGCCGCCGCCGAGGCCGAGCAGTTGCGCACCGAGGCGCAGGAGACCGCCGACCGGGTCCGGGCCGAGGCCCAGGAGACCGCGGGACGGCTGCGCGCCGAGGCGGCCGAGGCGCTGTCCGCCGCCCAGGAGGAGGCCGCGCGCCGCCGCCGGGAGGCCGAGGAGCTGCTGGGCGCGGCCCGCGGCGAAGCCGAGCAGGAGCGCGCGCAGGCCGGTCGCGAGGGCGAGGAGCTGCTGGCCACCGCCCGCAAGCGGGTGGAGGAGGCCGGCGCCGAGGCGGAGCGGCTGGTCGCGGAGGCCGAGCGGCACGCGGCCGAGCTGGTCGGCGCGGCCGAGCTGACGGCGCAGCAGGTGCGGGACTCGGTCAACGGGCTGCACGAGCAGGCCGAGGAGGAGATCACCGGACTGCGCTCGGCGGCCGAGCACGCCGCGGAGCGCCTGCGGTCCGAGGCCCAGGACGCGGCGGACCGGCTGCACGCGGACGCCAACGCCGAGCGCGAGCGCGCCACCGAGGACTCCCAGCGACTGCGGCGGGAGGCCCAGGAGGAGGCCGAGGAGGCCCGGCAGCTGGCCGACCGCACCGTCGGCGAGGCGATCGAGGAGGCCGACCGGCTGCGGACGGAGACCCGCGACGAGGCCAACCGGCAGCGGGTGGAGGCCGCCGAGCAGGCCGACCGGCTGCTCACCGAGGCGATCGAGGAGTCCGACCGGCTCCGCGCCGACGCCGCCGCCCGGGCCGAGGAGGCGCTGGGCAAGGCGGAGCGCGACGCCGAGCGGCTGGGCATCCTCGCCAAGGACGCCCTGGACTCCGCCGAGCGGGACGCCGAGCAGCGGCGCCGCGCGGCCGAGGAGTCGCTGGGCACCGCCGAGGCGGAGGCCCGCCGCATCCTGGACGAGGCGCGCGACGAGGCCAACAAGCGCCGCACGGAGGCCGCCCAGCAGGCCGACCAGCTGATCACCAAGGCCCGCGCGGAGGCCGAGCGGCTGGGCATCCTCGCCAAGGACGCCCTGGAGTCGGCCGAACGGGACGCCGAGGCGGCCCGCGCGGAGTCCGACCGGATGCGGGACGAGGCGCGCGAGGACGCCAACAAGCGCCGTGCCGAGGCCGCCGAGCAGGCGGACGAATTGATCTCCGAGGCGCAGGCCGAGGCATTGAAGATCGGCACGTCCGCGGAGGAGCAGGCCGACACGATGGTCGGTGCCGCCCGCAAGGAGGCCGACCGGATCGTCGCCGAGGCCACCGGCGAGGGCAACGGCCTGGTGGAGCGGGCCCGTACGGACGCCGACACTCTGCTGGAGGAGGCCCGCCGGGACGCCACCGCCATCCGCGAGCGCGCGGAGGAGCTGCGGCAGCGCGTCGATTCCGAGGTCGAGGAACTCCACGAGCGGGCCCGCACCGAGTCCGCCGCCGCGATGAAGTCGGCGGGCGAGCGCGTCGACAAGCTGGTCGAGGCCGCCACCGAACAGTTGGAGAAGGCCGAGGCCAAGGCCCGCGAGATGGTCGCGGACGCCGAGACCAGGGCCGAGGAGACTCGGTCCAACGCCAGCGCCGAGGCGAGCAAGGTCCGCATCGCCGCGGTGAAGAAGGCCGAGGAGCTGCTCAAGGGGGCCGAACAGAAGAAGAACGACGCCGAACGCGACGCCGAGCGGATGCGCGGCGAGGCCCGTGTCGAAGCCGAGCGGATCGTGACCGAGGGCAAGAAGGAGCTCGAGGTGCTCACCCGGCGCCGCCAGGACATCAACGCGGAGATCACCCGTGTGCAGGATGTCCTTGAGGCACTGGAGTCATTCCAGCAGCCGGTCGACGGGGGAAAGGGCAACAGTCAGAACGGCGCGCAGAACGGTAAGAACGCGGTCACTGCCGGTGCAGCGGCCGGTACGACCCGGACAGGGAGCAAGCGGTCCGATGATGCGCCACTCGATTGAGCGGACATTGTGCACAGTTACTGGACAGTGACTGTAAGACACGCCGCTTGGGCCCCTAGGATTCCCCCTATCACCCCACCCGGTCTGAATTGACAGGAACCCCATGAGCGACACTTCCTCCCCCTTCGGCTTCGAGCTCGTGCGGCGTGGATACGACCGCGGGCAGGTGGACGACCGCATCACCAAGCTCGTCGCCGACCGTGACAGCGCACTGGCCCGCATCAATGCGCTGGAGAAGCGCATCGAGGAACTCCACCTCGAGACCCAGAACGCGCAGGCGCAGGTCAACGATGCCGAGCCGTCCTACGCCGGTCTCGGCGCGCGCGTGGAGAAGATCCTCCGCCTCGCCGAGGAGGAGGCGAAGGACCTGCGCGAGGAGGCCCGCCGCGCCGCCGAGCAGCACCGCGAGCTCGCCGAGTCCGCCGCGACGCAGGTGCGCAACGACGCCGAGTCCTACGCCGCCGAGCGCAAGAGCAAGGCCGAGGACGAGGGCGAGCGCATCGTCGAGAAGGCCAAGGGTGAGGCCGGCCAGCTGCGCGCCGACGCGCAGAAGGACGCTCAGGCCAAGCGCGAGGAGGCGGACGCCCTCTTCGAGGAGACCCGCGCCAAGGCGGCCCAGGCCGCGGCCGACTTCGAGACCAACCTGGCCAAGCGCCGCGAGCAGTCCGAGCGCGACCTGGCGTCCCGTCAGGCCAAGGCCGAGAAGCGCCTCGCCGAGATCGAGCACCGTGCCGAGCAGCTCCGCCTGGAGGCCGAGAAGCTGCGCACCGACGCCGAGCGCCGCGCCCGTCAGACGGTGGAGACCGCGCAGCGCCAGGCCGAGGACATCGTGGCCGACGCGAACGCCAAGGCCGACCGCATCCGCAGCGAATCCGAGCGCGAGCTGGCGGCGCTCACCAACCGCCGCGACAGCATCAACGCCCAGCTGACCAACGTCCGCGAGATGCTGGCCACGCTGACCGGTGCGGCGGTCGCCGCGGCCGGCGCCCCCGCCGACGACGAGCCCGTCTCGCGCGGCGTCCCGGCCCAGCGCTGACGCTCCGCGGAGCCCCTGGCGCGCATCGAGCCCCCCGCCTCCTCGGCGGGGGGCTCGGTCGTGTCCGGGGAGCGCAAACGGGGGCGGGAATTCCGCGTGCATCGCGCGCCGCGGCCAAATAGTGTATGCGGCATGATCGAGCTGCAGGGGCTGACCAAGCGGTACGGGGACAAGACCGCGGTGGATGACCTCACCTTCACGGTGCGCCCGGGGGTGGTCACCGGCTTCCTCGGCCCCAACGGGGCGGGCAAGTCGACAACGATGCGCATGATGCTGGACCTGGACAATCCGACCAGCGGCAGCATCCGCATCGACGGCAAGCACTATCGCGAGCTGCACGAACCGCTGAAGCACATCGGTGCGTTGCTCGAGGCCAAGGCCATCCACGGTGGCCGCACGGCGTACAACCACCTGCTGTGCCTGGCCCAGTCCAACCGCATCCCGGCCCGCCGGGTCGACGAGGTGCTGGAGATCGTCGGTCTCGCGCCCGTCGCCAAGAAGCGTTCCAAGGGGTTCTCCCTCGGCATGGGACAGCGGCTCGGCATCGCCGCGGCGCTGCTCGGCGACCCCGAGATCCTGATGTTCGACGAGCCGGTCAACGGACTGGATCCGGAGGGCATCCACTGGATCCGCAACCTGATGAAGGGGCTGGCCGCGCAGGGCCGCACGATCTTCGTCTCCAGCCATCTCATGAGCGAGATGGCGCTCACCGCCGAGCACCTGATCGTGATCGGTCGCGGAAAGCTCATGGCGGACACGACGATGGCGGACTTCATCGCCGAGAACTCCCGCTCCTACGTCCGCGTCCGCACCCCGGAACCGGAGAAGTTCAAGGACGCGCTGGCGGCCGCGTCGATCACCGCGGTGGCCGGCGACGACGGCGCCTTCGAGATCGAGGGCGCGGAGTCCGCGAAGATCGGTGAACTCGCCGCCCGGAACCAGCTGGTGCTGCACGAACTCAGCCCCCAGCAGGCCTCCCTGGAGCAGGCGTTCATGCAGCTCACCGCCGAGTCGGTGGAGTACCACGCCGGTGGGGCGGCGGCGGAGGCCGGCGAGGCCGTGGCTCCCGCGCCCCAGTGGGGCGCCGCCTGGAACACGAACACCGGAAAGGAAGCCTGACATGGCAGCGACCACCGCTGTTCTGCAGTCGGAGTGGACCAAGGTCAGGACCGTCCGGTCGACCGTGTGGACGCTGGCGTCCGCCGCCGTCCTGACCATCGTCATCAGCGGTCTGTTCTGCCTGCTCTTCCGTACCCAGTGGGACACCATCGAAGAGGGAGCCCGCGCCCAGTTCGACGCCACCGCCCAGAGCCTGTCCGGTCTCTTCCTCGGTCAGCTCGCGCTGATCACCTTCGGCGTGCTGATCATCTCCAGCGAGTACAGCACCGGCATGATCAGGGCCTCGCTCTCGGCGGTGCCGCAGCGTGCGACCTTCTACCTCTCCAAGGTCGCCGTCGCCGCCGGCATCACCTTCGTCCTCGGGGTGATCGTCAGCTTCGTCTCCTTCTTCATCGGCCAGGCCGTCCTCGGCGGTGACCTCGCCACCTCGATCAGCGACCCTGGTGTGCTGCGCGCGGTCTTCGGGGCCGGCCTCTACATGACGCTGATGGTGCTCTTCGCGGTCGGCGTCGCGACGATGCTGCGCAGCCCGCTGGTCTCACTGGGCATCCTCATCCCCTTCTTCTTCCTGATCTCCGGGATCCTCTCGGCCGTGCCGGGCGCCAAGGAGGTGGCCCGGTACTTCCCGGACCAGGCCGGCAGCAAGATCATGCGCGCCACGATCGCCCCGGACGACCCCGCTCCCTACAGCGCGTGGGGCGGACTCGGCATCATGGCGTTGTGGGTGATCGTCGCGCTGATCGGCGGCTACGCGCTGCTGAAGAAGCGGGACGCCTGACCGCTCCCCCGGAATTCGGGCCTCACGGGGGGCGGGAACCGATCCCGCCCCGCTAGCCTCCTAATCCTCATGGGGGGCGAGCGCCGCCCCGAGGACTGTTCGAGGGGCGGAGCATGATCGAGGCAGTCGGCCTCACCAAGACCTACGGCAGCAAGACGGCCGTGTACAACCTGTCGTTCCAGGTGCGCCCCGGCATGGTGACCGGCTTCCTGGGGCCGAACGGCTCCGGGAAGTCCACCACGATGCGGATGATCCTGGGCCTGGACTCCCCGACCGCGGGCCGGGTGACCATCGGCGGCCGGCCGTTCCGGCAGCTGCCCAACGCACCGCGCCGGGTGGGCGCGCTGCTGGACGCCAAGGCCGTGCACGGCGGGCGCAGCGCCCGCCAGCACCTGCTGTGCCTCGCGCAGCTCTCCGGCATCCCGGCCCGCCGGGTGGACGAGGTGCTGGGCGTGGTGGGTCTGCAGGAGGTCGCCGGCAGGCGCTCCAAGGGCTTCTCGCTCGGCATGGGGCAGCGTCTCGGCATCGCGGCCGCCCTGCTGGGCGACCCCGAGATGCTGCTCTTCGACGAGCCGGTCAACGGCCTGGACCCCGAGGGCATCCACTGGGTGCGCCATCTGATGCGCCGGCTCGCCTCCGAGGGCCGTACCGTCTTCGTCTCCTCGCACCTGATGAGCGAGATGGCCCTCACCGCCGACCACCTCATCGTGATCGGCCGCGGGCAGCTGCTCGCCGACATGAGCGTGAAGGACTTCATCGCCCGCAACTCCACCGGGTTCGCGATGGTGCGCACCCCGGACGTCGCGGCGGACCGCGAGAAACTGACGGCGGTGCTCTCCGGGGCGGGCGCGCAGGTGCAGCAGGAGCAGGACGGCGCGCTGCGCGTGACCGGCCTGGAGCTGCCCCGGATCAGCGACCTCGCCCACGAGGCCGAGGTGCGGCTGTGGGAGCTCTCACCCCACCAGGCCTCGCTGGAGGAGGCCTACATGCAGCTCACCAACGGCGCCGTCGACTACCGCTCCACCGCCGACCCCCGGCAGGGCCTGCAGCAGCCCGCCGGGGTGCCCGCGCCCGGCGGCTGGGGCGCGCCCCCGCAGACACCCCAGGCGCCCTACCCGCAGCCCGTTCCGCAGCAGCCGCCGTACGGATACGGCCACCCGGGCCTGCCGCCGCAGCAGCCCCCGGCGCAGCCCTACGCCCCGCCGCAGTCCGGCCCGGGTGCGGGGCCGGCCGCGCCCGTGAACCCGTACGCGCAGCCGCCGGTGCCGCCCGGCACACCCGTGCCGCCGACCGCGCCGGCGGCGTCGCCGGCGCCCGCACCCGCCCCGCAGCCGACCCAGCCCGCCGAGGACGCCCGATGACCGCCCCCGTCTACAGCCCGGCCCCGCAGTTCTCCTCCACCCTCCCGGTGCAGAAGACCCACCTCGGCCACGCGCTGAAGTCCGAGTGGACCAAGATCCGCACGGTCCGCTCCACGATGTGGACGCTCGGCGTCATGCTGGTGCTGATCCTCGGCATCAACCTGCTCGTCGTCGGGCTGGACTCAAGCCAGTACGTCACCGAACCGGTACTCGGCTTCGGCCTGTTCGGCGTGCTGCTCGGCCAGCTCTGCGTCATCACCCTCGGCGTGCTGGTGATCACCTCCGAGTACGGCACCGGCATGATCCGCACGACCCTCACGGCCTGCCCGCAGCGCGGCCGGGTGCTGACCGCCAAGGCGATCGTCTTCTTCGCGCTGAGCTTCACCGTCACCACGGTGGCCTGCGCGCTCTCCGCTCTGATGAACTACGGGGCCTTCGGCGGCCGTGCGGTGGGCGAGAACGACTTCAGGAGCGCCCGGCTCGTCGTCGAGAACGGGCTCACCACGGCGAGCGGCACGCAGTGGCTCGGCGCCACCGTCGGCGTCGGCCTGTACGTGGCGCTGCTGGGGCTGCTGTCGCTGGCCGTGGGTGCGCTGCTGCGGCACTCCGCGGGCGCGATCACCACGATGATGGGCCTGGTGCTCCTGCCACTGATCGTCGCGATCTTCATGCAGGCGGACAGCCTCCGCACGACGCAGCAGAAGCTGATCGAGTACTCCTCCCCCAACGCCATCGCCTCGCTCTACCAGATGCCGATGCTGGAGAACGGGGACGCCGACGGCGTGCGGCAGCTGGTCGTGCTCGCGATCATCACCGTCGTCGCGTTGGCCGGGGCCTACGCGGCACTCGGCAAGCGCGACGTCTGACCCTCACCCTGACCCGGCCGTCCGCCGGGAACCCGTCCCGCGGTCAGTACCGCGGGGCGTTACGGGACCGCTGGAGCCGTGCGCCCCGGCGGTCCCTGGCGTTCCAGCAGGCGGTGTGCCAGTGGCGCCGGTCCTCCACACCGCCGAACTCCGGCCAGGCCACCAAGTGGCCGACGCCCGGCGGGATCTCCTGGTCGCAGCCGGGGCAGCGGTAGTGCTTGCCGCCCGAACTCCCCGCCAGCTGACGGACGATCCACTGCTGGCCCTGCCAGCTCTCCACGCGCTCCGGACCGCGGGCCGGTCCGGCCTCGGGACGCTCCTCGGCTCTGCCGGCGGCGCCCTTGGGGCGGTTTCGGCGCGGGGACACGGGCACACCTCATGCCTTCAGGGGACTCAGGACCGCTTCCCAGCGTACGCGTAGCGCGTACCGCCCCGGGTACCAGGTCGGAGAACCCCCCATTCCGGCCATCGCCTTGAAAATCATGAAATCGCGGAGGCCGGACCGTGCCTTTGGCACGTGTCAGGCGTTAATGCCGGTAGGGGGAGCCGTGTCGGCCACCGAGGAAGGTGTGAAGCACGATGCGTGTCGGTACTTTCGTCCTCGCCGCCCAGTTCCCGGGGCAGGGACCGGGGGAGGCACTGCACCGGGCGGTGCGGTCCGCCGAGGCGGCGGAGAAGGCCGGGCTGGACTCCGTATGGCTGGCGGAGCACCACTTCGTGCCGTACGGCGTGTGTCCGTCCGCTGTGACGCTCGCCGCACTGCTGCTGGGCAGGACCCGGCGGATCGGGGTCGGGACGGCCGTGAGCGTGCTGCCGACCGCGCATCCCGTGGCGCTCGGCGAGCAGGCGGCGCTGCTCCACATCACCTCGGGCGGCCGCTTCACGCTGGGCGTGGGGCGCGGCGGGCCCTGGGTGGACCTTGAGGTCTTCGGGGCCGGGCTGGCCGCCTTCGAGAGCGGTTTCCCCGAGTCGCTGGACCTGCTGCTGCGCTGGCTGCGGGAGCCCCGCGTGGGGGCCTCGGGTGAACGATTCGCCTTCCGCGAGGTCGAAGTGGTGCCGCGGGTGGACGAGTTCGGCGGGCCCGGCGGTCCGCCGGTCGTCGTCGCCTGCACCTCGCCGGGCAGCGTCCGGCTCGCGGCGCGCAGGGGTCTGCCCATGCTGCTCGGCATGCACTGCGGCGACGAGGACAAAGCTGCCATGGTCGCAATGTGGCAGGCGGAGGCGCGCGATGCGGGGCTTTCACCCGAAATGGTGGCGGCGGCGGAACATGTCTCCGCGGGTGTCGTGCAGATCGCGGACCGCCGCGCCGACGCCGTGGAGAGCCTCACCAAGGCGATGCCCGGCTGGCTCCAGCGGGGCCTCGCCGCGCACCGCACCGTCGACGG
The DNA here is from genome assembly GCF_040638135.1 of Streptomyces sp. NPDC026673. NCBI lineage: Bacteria > Bacillati > Actinomycetota > Actinomycetes > Kitasatosporales > Streptomycetaceae > Streptomyces > Streptomyces sp. NPDC026673. The sequence continues at coordinate 21,971 of NZ_JBEZXR010000030.1, forward strand.
CCGGCCCCGGACGATGCGCGATCCGCTCGCCTACACCGAACTCCTCTGCGATCTCCACCCGGTGGGCCCGCCCGCGCTGTGCGCCGACCGGCTGGCGGCGACCGCCGAACGGACCGGGATCAACCGCTTCGCCCTCCTCGTCGAGGGCTCCGGCGATCTGGCGGCCACCGAGGAGAACGTGGCACGCCTCGGCAGCGAAGTGCTCCCGCAATTGGCCTGATTGAAACATCAAAGAGCAGTGGTGCGACCAACGGCGGGAGCACCCTGTCCGGTTCAGCAGTCCCGGAACTCCGGGGACTGGTTCAGCAGCTGGGCCCGTACGGAGGTGAAGGTGGCGTAACGCTCGTCGACCGCCGGGTCCAGCGGGAACACCGCGACCCGGTGGCAGTTCTGGAACGCCAGCCGGACCCCGAAGTGCCGCTGCAGGGCCCCCCGTATCGCGTCACTCGCCAGGGCGCGGAGCAGCTGCCCGCGCGCGTGCTCGTCCGGCGGAGGTACCTGGTTGTCGGCGAACTCGCCGCCGTCCACCTTGAGTTGCGCCGCCAGAGAGCTGATCATGTCCCATGCGTAAGGCAGGGAGGTCCGGACGCAGTCGACGAATTCCCGTTCGTCGACCTCGCCTCGCTCGGCCTGTTCGAGGAGGGCCGGTGAGACGTCGAGCGACATGAGTACTCCTCTCGTGACCCCCCTGTCCGAGGAGTCAGACGGACTACGGAGAGAAGCCGCCCAGAGTTCTCCCGCACGACGGCTTCCACCCACAACCGTAGGCCGAGAGGTCCCATGACACTAGGCGGGAGCGCTCACTACAGGCCATTTTCCAACCGCGGCCGGTAGCGAGTAGCGTTGCCGACCATGCGTCTCGTCATCGCCCGCTGCTCCGTGGACTACGCGGGCCGGCTCTCCGCCCATCTGCCGTCGGCGACCAGGTTGCTCCTGGTCAAGGCCGACGGCAGCGTCTCTGTCCACGCCGACGACCGTGCCTACAAGCCCCTGAACTGGATGTCGCCGCCCTGCACGCTCAAGGAGGGCGAGGACGGGGTCTGGACGGTCACCAACAAGGCCGGCGAGCAGCTGATCATCACCATCGAGGAAGTGCTGCACGACTCCTCGCACGAGCTCGGGGTCGACCCCGGGCTGATCAAGGACGGCGTGGAGGCGCATCTGCAGGAGCTGCTGGCCGACCGCATGGAGGTGCTCGGCGAGGGCTGGAGCCTCGTCCGGCGCGAGTACCCGACCGCCATCGGTCCGGTGGACATCCTGTGCCGGGACGCGTCCGGGGCGACCGTCGCGGTCGAGATCAAGCGGCGCGGTGAGATCGACGGCGTCGAGCAGCTCACCCGCTACCTCGAGCTGCTCAACCGGGACCCGCTGCTGGCGCCGGTGAAGGGCATCTTCGCGGCCCAGGAGATCAAGCCGCAGGCCCGGGTCCTCGCCACGGACCGCGGGATCGACTGCGTCGTCCTCGACTACGACGCACTGCGCGGCATCGAGGACGACAAGCTCCGCCTCTTCTGACGCCAGGTCCCCGCGCGCCGGCGGGATGCACCGCGGCGCGGCCCGGCGGTCCGGAAGACCACCGAGGCCGCGCCGGGACGTACGGCGCTCAGACGATCGTTCCGGCCGTGGAGGACGCCTCCGCCGGGGTGCCGGGGTCCGTGGTCGTGACCGCGGTCTCGGAGGGTCCGCCGGCGCTGGTGGTGTCGCTGGGCTCCGTCGTGCCCGGGGGCGTGGTCGAGGGCTCGCCTGTCGGTGTCGTCGGGGACTCAGTGACCGGCGGCTGAGTCGAATGTGTCGGCGACTTCGTCGGCTTCGGGGGCTTCGTCGTGCTCCCCGGCTTCTTCGTCGGGGACGACTCGCCGTCGCCCGGTTCCTCGGTCTCCCCGCCGCCCGTACCCGGGTCCACCGCGCCGCCCGTCGTACCCGGCGAGGCGGTGGACCCCGGCGTGGTGCCGCTGGACGAAGGACCGGGCTTCCGCTGGGTGGTTCCCGGGCTCGGGATGTCCTCGGCGGGGAGGCCGTCGTCCGCGCCGTCCTCCTGGGCGGACTCGACGGGCTTGACGTTCATGGGCGTGTTCTGGTCGCCGCCGGAGGCCGTCGTGCCGAGGGTGACGATGGTGCCGAGCACGGCCGCCAGAAGGGCGCCCGCCCCGGCGGCGACGAGGTTGCGGCGGGAGCCGGTCACGGCGAGCCGGCGCGGGGCGGCGGCCGCGGCGGCCAGCCGCTTGCTGATGATCGCCGTGGGCGCCTCGGAGATGTCGGTGCCCGTCGCCGGGGTCTCGACGCCCGCGGGGCCCGTGTCGGACACGGGGCCGCCCGCGCGGTCCACGACCAGCGCGAGGGTGCGGCGACCCACCGTGGTCCCCTGACGGTCCGCGAGAGCGCCGCGCAGGGCTATCGAGGCCTCCAGTTCGCTGCGGGCCCGGTCCAGGTTGCCGAGGCACAGCGCGAGGACGCCGAGTTCGTGGAGGAAGTACGCCTCCTCGGCGACCTCCCCGGAGAGCCGGGCGGCCTCCTGGCCGACGCGCAGCGCGCGTTCCCAGGCGCTCCAGTGCATCGCGGCGGCGAGGACGGGCGCCACCGTACGGGCCAGGAGCACGGCGGCGCTGGTGTGACCGCCGTCGCGGGCGGCGCCGAGGGCGGCGAGAATGGCCTCCGCCTCGGCGGCGACGCGCCCCGGGGTGACCGAGGGGTGCCCGGCCCACCATGCGTAGTGCTGAGCGGCGGCCAGGGCCTGTGGGGAGCCTTCGGAGGCCGCCTCCGCGGCCAGTCCCTCCACGACGGCCAGCTGCCGGCTCACGCCCGCCGCGAGGCGGTGGTGCGCGGCGACCGGAACGGCCAGCCCCACGGCCACGATCTCGCCGAGGGCCGCGTCGCCATGGGTGTCGCCGACCAGCGCCGGCAGATGCGACTGGTGCGGGCACTCGCCGCCGAGGGCCACGGCGAACCGCAGCGCCTCCTGCGCCGAGGCCCCGAGGCGGGACGCCAGCAGCGCGGCGGGCGCGGCGCTCTCGGCGAGCGAGGGCAGCGGCACATGCGACGCCGAAGGGGCCGGCTCGGCGTCGAAGGGCGCGTCGACGGGGAGTTCGCCCGCCGGGTCCACGTCGCCCCACACGGACTCGTCCGCGGCGAGGATCTCCGCTCCGAGGGCGTCGCGCTGCCGCAGCAGCGCACCGGCCTGGACGAAGCGCAGCGGCAGGCCCTCGGACTCGAACCACAGATCGGCCGCCCAGGCGGTCTCCTCCTCCACCAGGGGCCGGCCCGCGGCGAGCTCCAGCAGCTCCAGGCAGGCGACCCGGGTGAGGCCGGGGAGGAAGACCTCCTCGACCAGGGAGTCGGAGGCGGGGGCCGGCACATCGGGCGTGGCCGACATCACGAAGGCGCACTCGGGCGCGGCGGCGAGCAGTTCCTCCAGGGAGGCGCCGCCGAAGTCCAGGTCGTCCAGGACGACGATGGCGCCGACGTCGCGCAGCAGTTCCAGCAGCCGGCTCCGCCCCGGGCGGTAGTCCTCCGCCGCGTAGACGGTGCCGAAGAGCTCCTGCAACAGGTCGCTGGGGGTACGCCGGTAACCGGAGAGCCGGATCACGCCGTCGGGGGCGAGGTCCGCGCAGGCGTCCGCCACCGCGTCGAGCAGCACGCTGCGGCCGGCACCCGAGGGACCGGTGACGCGCACCGAACGGCCCCGGGAGAGCAGCCGCACCAGGCGCTCGCGCTCCTCCGCCCGCTCCAGCAGCGGGAACTCGGGCGCGCGCGGCCCCGGCGGCATCGACGGCCGGCCGGCGGCGGTCAGTGCGGCGCGCTCCTCCGCTCCGCGCCGTTCGGGCAGGGGCACGTCGCCGGGCGCCAGGGAGCTGACCTCGCTGCCGTCGACGGGGTTGAGGGTCAGCTTGCAGTCGCCCACGACGAGTTCGACGACGCGTGGCGCGTCGCCGTCCGCCGTGCCCGCCCCGACCTCGAGGGCGAGCGGGTCGCGCGGCGGCCGCGGGAGGCGCGGGGACGACGTCTCGCCGTCCTCCGCGCCGCCGGACGGTGTCGCGTCGCCGAAGTTCGAGGAGTCCTGTTGTGCGCCGTACTCGTCACCGGTCATGTCGGGTCCGTGTGGGTCCATGAGTCTCCGCCCCCATATGCGTCGCAGCGGGGCCCTACCGGGCCCGCGGTACGCCGTTGGACCGGTCCGGCTCCCCTCCTCGGCGTACGGGGTTGAGGCACGCCGGAACCGAACCCTAAACCTTCCCACAGTATGTGCGAAGCCCAGGGCAGCCATGCCGCCATTGCGTCCGAATCTGTCCGGTGTTGCCGCTTCCGTATCGACACGCCCGGTGGGTGCGCCGGCGCCCGCCGGGCGGTTCTCCGTGGGGGAACGGCCGTTGACCACCCGAGGACGACATGGGGTGCGCCGACGCGGGCGCGGGCGCACCCGACGTCGCGGAGACCCGCCGGACGGAGCCTTAAGTGCGCGGCAGGGCCTCTGCCGCGATGCCCCCCTCGATGACCAGGATGCGGTGCAGCCTGGTCGCGACCAGCAGTCGCTGCATCTGCGCGGGTACGCCCCGCAGGACCAGGCGGCGGTCCGCCCGGCCGCAGCGGCGGTGCGCCCCCATGATGACCCCCAGGCCCGTCGCGTCCCACGAGTCCAGCTCGGTCAGGTCGAGCACGAGGTCGCCGTGGCCGCCGTCCACCGCGCTGTGCAGGACCTTGCGGGCGTCCGCCGCGGTGCGGACGTCGAGGCGGCCCCCGACGACCAGCTCGGCGTGATCGCCCCTGATGTGCATTACGCCTCCCCGTGGAGTGAATGGGTGGAAACTGCCGTGGTTCTACGTAACTGACGGTCCCTCGTACGAAGAGGTTGCCGTCTGTGAGCGAACCGATACCGAATTCACCCTTGCGAGTGACAGGAGGCGCCCGAGGGGCCCAGCCCGCCGGTCAGTCGCACCGGACCGGGCTCTCGGGGTGACGCTCCGTCAGTACCGGTAGAAGCCCTCGCCGCTCTTGCGGCCGAGAGCGCCCGCGTCGACCATGCGCCGCATGAGCTCCGGGGGCGCGAACTTCTCGTCCTGCGACTCGGTGTAGATGTTGCCGGCCGCGTGCAGCAGGATGTCGACGCCGGTGAGGTCCGCGGTCGCCAGCGGGCCCATCGCGTGGCCGAAACCGAGCTTGCAGGCGATGTCGATGTCCTCGGCCGAGGCGACGCCCGACTCGTAGAGCTTGGTGGCCTCGACGACCAGCGCCGCGATCAGCCGGGTGGTGACGAAACCGGCCACGTCCCGGTTGACGACGATGGTCGTCTTGCCGATCTCCTCGGCGAACGCCTTGGCACGCGCCAGGGTCTCGTCGGCGGTCTTGTAGCCGCGGACCAGCTCGCACAGCTGCATCAGCGGCACCGGGGAGAAGAAGTGGGTGCCGACCACGCTCTCCGGGCGCTCCGTCACCGCCGCGATCTTGGTGATCGGGATGGCGGAGGTGTTGGAGGCGAGCACCGCTCCGGCCTTGGCGATCTTGTCGAGGGCCCGGAAGATCTCCTGCTTGACCTCGATCTTCTCGAAGACGGCCTCCACGACGATGTCGGCGTCGGCCGCCGCGTCCAGATCGGTGGTCGTGGTGATGCGGGCGAGCGCGGCGGCCGCGTCCTCGGCGGCGAGCTTCCCCTTGGCGACGAACTTCTCGTAGGACGCCTCGATCCCACCCCTGCCCCGGGCCAGCGCCTCGTCCGTGATGTCACGCAGAACGACCTCGTAACCCGCCTGGGCGGACACCTGCGCGATGCCGGAGCCCATCAGGCCGGCTCCGATGACGGCGAGCTTCTTCGCCACGGCACACACCTATCTTCTCGATGCTGTTGCCGGGACCTTAACGTCGCCTCACGGCGGAGCGCAGCAGGAAGAGAGGCGGGTCACCCTGTGTCCTTCGTCGCACAGTTGAGGGCCACGGCGCCCACTTGCACCCGTACCGCGTCCAGTTTGACCCGGACCGCCCCCGCGGGCGGCCTCCGGGGGCGCCGCCGCCGGCCCGCCGCGGGGCGCGCCCCGGGCGCGGCCTGACTACGCTCGACACATGGTCAATCTGACGCGCATCTACACGCGGACCGGGGACGACGGCACCACCGCCCTCGGCGACATGAGCCGCACGGCCAAGACCGACAGCCGTATCTCGGCCTACGCGGACGCGAACGAGGCGAACGCGGCGATCGGTGTGGCGCTCGCGCTCGGCGCGCTCCCGCAGGAGGTCGCGGCCGTCCTCGTACGGGTCCAGAACGACCTCTTCGACGTGGGCGCCGACCTCGCCACGCCCGTCGTGCCCGACCCCAAGTACCCGCCGCTGCGCGTCGAGCAGTCCTACGTGGACCGGCTGGAGGCGGACTGCGACCGCTTCCTGGCGGAGCTGGAGAAGCTGCGCAGCTTCATCCTGCCGGGCGGCACCCCGGGCGCCGCGCTGCTCCACCAGGCGTGCACGGTGGTCCGCCGCGCCGAGCGCTCCACGTGGGCCGCGCTGGAGGAGCACGGCGAGACGATGAACCCGCTCACCGCCACCTACCTCAACCGCCTGTCCGACCTGCTGTTCATCCTGGCGCGCACCGCCAACAAGGAGGTCGGTGACGTGCTCTGGGTGCCCGGCGAGAACCGCTGACCACCCGTTCGACCCCGCGTCCGCGCGATCGGCGGCCGCGTGGATCCCAGTGATCCAGGCCCTGCGCACCTGCCACGTCCGCGGGGCCCCGGTCCGGCCGGTGTCGCCGGCGAGCGCGGTCGCGAGTTGCGGCAGGACGGCGGCGACCACGGCGGACACCGCCGTACGGCCGAGGAGCCGCCACTCGCGCGCCGCCCGGGCCCTGCCGTACACGGGTGGCCGCGGCGGCTCGGGGCCGTCCGCGAAGCGGTGCGCGAAGCGGGCGTCGGCCCGGCGGATCGCGGAGTGCCCATAACTCGCCGAGAAGCCGGTGTACGCGGCCGCGAGGCCGTGCCGGGCGCCGGCCCCGTACCACCGTGCCGCAGATCGGCCACGGCGGCGGCCAGGAGCACCAGGTCCACCAGGGGCACCAGGGGCACGCACAGCAGCAGCGCCGCACCGGCCCGGGGCCGGCGCGGCAGGTGGCGTACCGCGAGCCCGGCGCCGAGCAGCACCCGGAACGCGACCTCGCAACCGATGATCAGGGTCACCACCATGCCGCGAGGCTTTCCCGTCAGCGGCGGTCCGCGCGTCGTCGGCACTGACGAGACCCGGCTGCATCCTTCGGCGTACGGGACGGTCCGACCCCGGGCCGACGTGCCGCGTCCGAGCCGCGTGCTGTGATGGACCCATGACGACCGCCGGCCGCCCTCGCCCGCATCGCGACGACGCGCTGATCGCCGCGTCCGGGCTGGCGGGTGGCCTGGTGATGTGGGCGTTCGGCCTCTACACCGACTCCGGGAACCATCCGGCGGGCGACCACCGCTGGCTGCCGCTGGTCCCACTGGCGATCATGGCCGGATGTGAACTGCTGCGACGCGCGGCGCCCCGGTGCGCGATCGTCCTCGGCACGCTGACCTTCTGCGCCGACTTCGTGATCGGGTCGCTCCTGGTGACCGTGCTGATGTTCACCGACCTCGTGTACGCCGCCGTCCTGTACGGGCCGAAACGGCTGACCCGGGTCGTACCGGTCGCCAGCGTGCTCACCACGGCGGCCGCCACCGCCACCGCCCTGGCCCTGCGACCGGTCGCCGAGTCCTTGCTGATCGGCGTGATCGGGGCGCTGGTCTCGGTCGCCCCCGCCTGGACCGGCGTGGTCGTGCGCCGGCACCGCGACGAGGCCGCCGCCGAACGCCTGCGCGCGGAGCAGACCGCGCTCCTGGCCGAACTGGACCGCCGGGAGGCGGTGGGCCGCGAGCGGGCCCGGATGGCCCGCGAGCTGCACGACATGGTGGCGGGCCATCTGTCCGCGATCGCCATCCACTCCACCGCCGCGCTGTCCCTGGACCGCCACGAGGGCCCGGGCCGCGAGGCGCTGGCGGTGATCCGGGAGAACAGCGTGCAGGGCCTGTCCGAGATGCGCCGGCTGATCGGGCTGCTGCGCGACTCCGCGGGCGAGGACGGCGAGCCGGCCCCCGTCCCGCGGCTGGCCGGCCTGGACGTACTCCTGGACCAGATGCGCGCGGCGGCCCCGCACTCGGCCTTCGTGCTCCGCGACGAGCGCCCCGGCGGTGCCGCCCCGCTTTCCGCGCCGGTGGAGCTGGCGGCCTACCGCATCGTGCAGGAGTCCCTGACCAACGCCCTCAAGCACGCGTCCCCGGGCGAGGTGCCGGTGCTGCTGGAACAGGATGCCCGGGCGCTCACGGTGACCGTGGCGAGCCCCTGCGGGAACGGTGGGCGGTACTCCTCCGGCCCACGGGCACCTGGCTCGGGAAGCGGGCTGATCGGGATGCGGGAGCGCGCCGAACTGCTCGGCGGCACCTTCGAGGCGGGACGGAACGGAACGACATGGCGGGTGAGGGCGGTACTGCCCATGGAGGGGAACGCATGATCCGGGTGGTCGTCGCCGAGGACCAGTCCGCGGTACGGGCGGGGCTGGTGCTGATCCTGAGGTCGGTGCCGGACATCGAGGTGGTCGGCGAGGCGGCCGACGGGGAGGCCGCCGTCCGCGCCGCCCGCGAGCTGCGACCCGACGTGATCCTCATGGACCTCCAGATGCCCCGGCTCGACGGGGTGTCCGCGACCCGCGAGATCGTCGCCGGGCGGCTGGCCGAGGTCCTCGTCCTGACCACGTTCGACCTGGACGAGTACGTCTTCGGGGCGCTGCGCGCAGGGGCCGCCGGTTTTCTGCTGAAGGACACCGAGGCCGACCGGCTGATCGAGGGCGTCCGGCTGGTCGCCCGCGGCGAGGGGATGATCGCTCCCGCGGTCACCCGCCGTCTGATCGGCGAGTTCGCCCACCCGCGGCCGCGTCCCACGCCCGATCACCCGGCCCTGGGGACGCTGACGCCGCGCGAGCGGGAGGTGCTGGTCTGCGTGGGCGAGGGGCTGTCCAACGCGGAGATCGCGAGGCGCCTGGAGATGGCGGAGGCCACGGCGAAGACCCACGTCAGCCGCATGCTGGCCAAGCTGGAGCTGCGCAGCCGCGTGCAGGCCGCGGTTCTGGCGCAGGAGTTGGGGCTGACCGCGCGGCCGTAGGGCGCCGCCGTCAGGCCACGTTGAGCCGGAGGGACGGCATCAGGCCACGTCGAGCCGGAGCGACAGCTTCAGGCCACGTTGCCCCTCCCCCAGACTTCGTCCGGGGGACCCCCAGCCAGCGGGAGACCGACGGAACCTGTCAGGCCACGTTGACCCGCTGGCCCGGAGGGGCGGCCTCCAGCCAGGCGAGGAAACCGGTGAGGGCGTCGTCACTCATGGCGAGTTCCAGACGTACGCCGCGGTGCTCGCACACCAGGATCACGGCGTCGGAGAGCAGCGCGAGCTCCTCCTGGCCCTCCGGGAGCCGGCGGTGCAGCACCTCGATGGCGGAGCGTTCCAGCACCCGTCGCGGCCGGGGCGCGTAGGAGAAGACCCGGAACCACTCGATCCGGTCACCGCTGTAGCGGGCCACGCCGTAGGCCCACCCCTTGCCGGAGGGCGCTTCGGCGCCGGTGGGCGACATCCGCAGGCTGCAGTCGAACGTGCCGCCGGGCCGCTGGATCAGCCGGCGCCGCAGCCCGAAGACGAACAGCCCCAGCAGCGCCACCGCCACCAGGGCCCCGCACACCTGAAAAGCGAGGATCACGCCCACCGACCTCCTCGCTCCATGTCACGAATAGGGATACTGCAGCCGCGGGACACCCTCACGGGCCTCCCGCGGCTCATGGCCCACCGGGCCGGGTACTCAGCGCGACCCGCTGGTCGCCGCGATCAGCCGGACCTCGGCCCGGCGCTCACCGGCGGCGTCGGCGTCGGCCTTGGCACGCTCCAGGGCCCGCTCCGCACGCTGGACGTCGATCTCGTCGGCGAGCTCGGCGATCTCCGCGAGCACCGACAGCTTGTTGTCCGCGAAGGAGATGAAGCCGCCGTGCACCGCCGCGACGACGGTGCCGCCCTCGCTGGTGCGGACCGTCACCGGACCGGACTGGAGCACGCCCAGGAGCGGCTCGTGGTTCGGCATGACGCCGATGTCGCCGGACTCGGTGCGTGCGACGACAAGAGTGGCCTCGCCGGACCAGACACTGCGGTCCGCTGCGACCAGCTCGACGTGCAGCTCAGCCAAGATGGCTCCTCGGGTCGGCACCCACCGCCGTCCGGCGGGTGCATAAAACAAAGGATAACGGGGGTGCGGCAAGGGGGCGGACACAGGGTCCGCCCCCTGCCACGGTGAGCCGTGAGGCTACGGGCGTCAGCTGACGCCGAGCTCGCGGGCGTTGCGCTCGAGGTCCTCGATGCCACCGCACATGAAGAACGCCTGCTCGGGGAAGTGGTCGTACTTACCGTCGGCGATGGCGTTGAACGCGGAGATCGACTCGTCCAGCGGGACGTCGGAGCCGTCGATGCCGGTGAACTGCTTCGCCGCGTGGGTGTTCTGCGACAGGAAGCGCTCGATACGGCGGGCGCGGTGGACGGTGAGCTTGTCCTCCTCGCCCAGCTCGTCGATACCGAGGATCGCGATGATGTCCTGGAGGTCCTTGTACTTCTGCAGGATCCCCTTGACGCGCATGGCGCACTCGTAGTGGTCCGCCGCGATGTAGCGGGGGTCCAGGATGCGGGACGTCGAGTCCAGCGGGTCCACCGCCGGGTAGATGCCCTTCTCCGAGATCGGACGGGACAGAACGGTCGTCGCGTCCAGGTGGGCGAAGGTGGTCGCCGGCGCCGGGTCGGTCAGGTCGTCCGCGGGGACGTAGATCGCCTGCATCGAGGTGATCGAGTGACCACGGGTCGAGGTGATGCGCTCCTGGAGGAGGCCCATCTCGTCCGCGAGGTTCGGCTGGTAACCCACCGCGGAGGGCATGCGGCCGAGCAGCGTGGAGACCTCGGAACCGGCCTGGGTGAAGCGGAAGATGTTGTCGATGAAGAACAGCACGTCCTGCTTCTGCACATCGCGGAAGTACTCCGCCATGGTCAGACCGGCCAGGGCGACGCGCAGACGGGTGCCCGGGGGCTCGTCCATCTGGCCGAAGACCAGGGCGGTCTTGTCGAGGACCTCCGACTCCTCCATCTCCTGGATGAGGTCGTTGCCCTCACGGGTGCGCTCGCCGACGCCGGCGAACACGGAAACGCCCTCGTGCAGCTTCGCCACACGCATGATCATTTCCTGGATGAGGACGGTCTTGCCGACACCGGCGCCACCGAACAGGCCGATCTTGCCGCCCTTGACGTACGGGGTCAGCAGGTCGACGACCTTCAGGCCGGTCTCGAACATCTCGGTCTTCGACTCGAGGTCCTCGAACTTCGGGGCCTTGCGGTGGATCGCCCAGCGCTCGCCGACGTTGGCGTTCTCCTCGGGGACGTTCAGCACCTCACCGAGGGTGTTGAACACCTTGCCCTTGGTGAAGTCGCCGACCGGGACGGTGATGCCGTCGCCCGTGTCGGTCACCGGGGCCTGGCGGACCAGACCGTCGGTGGGCTGCATGGAGATGGCGCGGACCAGGCCGTCACCCAGGTGCTGGGCGACCTCGAGGGTCAGCGTCTTCTTCTTGCCGTCCTCGGCCGGGTCGGCGACCTCGACGTGGAGGGCGTTGTAGATCTCCGGCATGGCGTCGACGGGGAACTCCACGTCGACGACCGGGCCGATGACCCGGGCGACGCGGCCCGTGGCAGCGGCCGTCTCAACAGTGGTGGTCATGATTAGTCACTCCCCGCAGACGCGTCGGCCAGGGCGCTGGAGCCACCGACGATCTCGCTGATTTCCTGGGTGATTTCGGCCTGGCGGGCCTGGTTGGCAAGCCGCGTGAGCGTCTTGATGAGCTCCTCGGCGTTGTCGGTCGCCGACTTCATCGCGCGGCGGCGGGCGGCGTGCTCGGAAGCGGCACCCTGCAGCAGCGCGTTGTAGATCCGGCTCTCGACGTACCGCGGCAGCAGTGCGTCCAGGACGCCCTCAGCCGACGGCTCGAAGTCGTACAGGGGGAGGATCTCCCCCTCCTTGCGCGCCTCGCCACCGGTGGCGTCGGCGAGCGAGAGCGGCAGCAGCCGCTTCTCCACCGGCGCCTGCGTCAGCATCGACACGAACTCCGTGAAGATGATGTGCAGCTCGTCCACGCCGCCCTCGGCGGTGTCCTTGAGGACCGCCTCGATCAGCGGGTCGGCCACCGACTTGGCGTCCGCGTACGTCGGCTTGTCGGTGAACCCGGTCCACGAGTCCGCGACCGGGCGCTCACGGAAGCCGTAGTACGCCACGCCCTTGCGGCCGACGATGTAGTGGACGACCTCCTTGCCCTCCGAGCGCAGTTGCTCGGTGAGCCGGTCGGCCGCCTTGATCGCGTTGGACGAGTAGCCGCCGGCCAGACCGCGGTCGCTCGTGACGAGCAGCACCGCGGCCCGCGTCGGGTTCTCGGTCTCCGTGGTCAGCGGGTGGTTCGTGTTGGAACCGGTCGCGACCGCGGCCACCGCGCGGGTGAGCTCATCGGCGTACGGGGACGAGGCGTGGACCTGGCGCTGGGCCTTGACGATCCGAGACGCGGAGATCATCTCCATCGCCTTCGTGATCTTCTTGGTCGCGGTGACGGACTTGATGCGGCGCTTGTATACCCGAAGCTGGGCGCCCATGCTCAGCCCTCACCCAGCAGCTTGCCGTCCGAGGTCTCGAACTGCTTCTTGAACTCCGCCACCGCGTCGGTCAGGGCCTCGACGGTGTCGTCGCCGAGCTTGCCGGTCTCGGCGATGCTCAGCAGCAGGTCCTTCTTCTCGCGGCGGAGGTAGTCCAGCAGCTCGCGCTCGAAGCGACGGATGTCCTCTACGGGTACGTCGTCCAGCTTGCCGGTGGTGCCGGCCCAGATCGAGACGACCTGGTCCTCGATCGGGAACGGCGCGTACTGGCCCTGCTTCAGCAGCTCGACCATGCGCTTGCCGCGCTCCAGCTGCGCCTTGGAGGCCGCGTCCAGGTCGGAACCGAAGGCGGCGAAGGCCTCCAGCTCGCGGTACTGGGCGAGGTCCACGCGCAGACGGCCGGCGACCGACTTCATGGCCTTGATCTGCGCCGAGCCACCGACTCGGGAGACCGAGATACCGACGTTCAGCGCCGGGCGCTGGCCCGCGTTGAACAGGTCGGACTCCAGGAAGCACTGGCCGTCGGTGATGGAGATAACGTTGGTCGGGATGAACGCCGAGACGTCGTTGGCCTTGGTCTCGACGACCGGCAGACCGGTCATCGAGCCGGCACCCAGCTCGTCGGAGAGCTTGGCGCAGCGCTCCAGCAGACGGGAGTGCAGGTAGAAGACGTCACCCGGGTAGGCCTCACGGCCCGGCGGGCGGCGCAGCAGCAGGGAGACGGCGCGGTAGGCGTCGGCCTGCTTGGACAGGTCGTCGAAGACGATCAGGACGTGCTTGCCCTGGTACATCCAGTGCTGGCCGATGGCCGAACCGGTGTACGGGGCGAGGTACTTGAAGCCGGCCGGGTCGGACGCCGGGGCCGCCACGATCGTGGTGTACTCCAGGGCGCCGGCCTCCTCCAGCGAGGCGCGCACGCCCGCGATGGTGGAGCCCTTCTGGCCGATGGCGACGTAGATGCAGCGGACCTGCTTCTTCGGGTCGCCGGAACGCCAGTTGTCACGCTGGTTGATGATCGTGTCGATCGCCAGGGCGGTCTTGCCGGTCTGGCGGTCGCCGATGATCAGCTGACGCTGACCACGGCCGATCGGGGTCATCGCGTCGACGGCCTTGAGGCCGGTCTGCATCGGCTCGTGCACGGACTTACGGGCCATGACGCCGGGAGCCTGGAGCTCCAGGGCGCGGCGGCCGTCGGTCTCGATCTCGCCGAGGCCGTCGATCGGGTTGCCGAGCGGGTCGACGACGCGACCCAGGTATCCCTCGCCGACCGCGACCGAGAGCACCTCACCGGTGCGCTGCACCGGCTGGCCCTCCTCGATGCCGCTGAACTCGCCGAGGACGATCGCACCGATCTCGCGCTCCTCGAGGTTGAGGGCGAGACCGAGGGTGCCGTCCTCGAACTTCAGCAGCTCGTTCGCCATCGCCGAGGGCAGACCCTCGACCTTGGCGATACCGTCGCCGGCCAGGCTGACCGTTCCGACCTCCTCGCGCGAGGCCGCGTCCGGCTTGTACGACTGGACGAAGTTCTCCAGCGCGTCCCGGATCTCCTCCGGCCGGATCGTGAGCTCCGCCATCTGGGTTCCCTGCTCTCCTTGTTGGGCCCGAAGTATTCGCTACGGCCCAACTCGGGCCGCTGATACTGCTCTTTGAGTTGGTGGCTGGTTCAGCCGGCCATCCGCCGGGTCGCCTCTGCGAGGCGGTCCGCGATGGTCCCGTCGATGACCTCGTCGCCGACCCGAACCGTGATGCCGCCGCGGACCGCGGGGTCCACGTCGAGGTTCAGATGCACCTGCCGGCCGTAGATCGTGGCCAGCGCGGCGCCGAGGCGCTGCTTCTGCCGGTCGCTCAGCGGTACCGCCGAGACAACGACGGCAACCGTTCGGTTACGGCGCGTCGCCGCCAGCTTGGACAGGGCGTCGATCCCTGCCTCCAGGCTACGGCCTCGCGGGTGGGCGACGAGACGGACCGCGATGCGCTCGGTGACCGGGTTGACCCGGCCGTCCAGCAGCGAGTGCAGCAGGTCCGACTTGGCCCGGGCGCCGGCGGCGCGGTCGGTCAGCGCCGCCCGCAGCTCACTGCTGCCGGAGACGATGCGACCAAAGCGGAACAGCTCGTCCTCGACGTCGTCGAGGGAGCCCGCACGCTCCGCGGCGATCAGGTCGGCGCTGTAGGACAGCTCCTCCAGCGCGTCGGCAAGATCACGCGACTGCGACCAGCGGCTGCGGACCATGCCCGAGACCAGGTCGGACGCCTCACCGCCGATCTGCCCGCCGAGGACCGCCTGCGCCAGGCCCGCCTTGGCCTCACCGGGCTTGGCCGGGTCGGTCAAGGCGCGGCGCAGCGAGCCCTCGCGGTCGAGCAGCCCCGTGACGGCGGCCAGCTCCTCGGCGAGCTTCGCCGCGTCGACGGACGTGTTGTCCGCCAGCGCGTCGAGACGCTCGCGCGCGGTGGCCAGTGCCTCGCGGCTCGCTCCGTTCATCGCGCGGCCTCGGCCTTCTCCTCGAGCTCGTCGAGGAAGCGGTCGATCACACGGCTCTGGCGGGCGCTGTCCTCGAGGGACTCACCGACGATCCGGCCGGCCAGGTCGGTCGCGAGCTTGCCCACGTCCTGGCGCAGCGCGTGCGCGGCGGACTTGCGGTCCGCCTCGATCTGGGCGTGGCCGGCCGCGATGATCTCCTCGCGCTGCCGCTGGCCTTCCGCACGCATCTCGGCGATGAGCGCGGCGCCCTGCTCCTGCGCCTCCTGGCGCAGACGCGCGGCCTCGTGGCGGGCCTCGGAGAGCGACTGCTTGTACTCCTCGAGGGTCCGCTGAGCCTCGGCCTGTGCGGCCTCGGCCTTCTCCATGCCGCCCTCGATGGCCTCGCGGCGCTCCTCCAGAACCTTGTTGATGTTCGGGAGCAGCTTCTTCGCGAGGAAGAAGAAGACGATGGCGAAGGCGATGAGACCGATGACGAGCTCTGGGATCGGCGGGATGAGGGGGTTCTCCGCCTCCTCGGCCGCCAGCTGTGCCAGGGCGTTCACATCAGTGCCTTCCGTCGAAAGGGGTTGGTCTCGTCAGCCCGGACTCAGGAGGTCGGGTAGACGAACGGCATGACCAGACCGATCAGGGCGAGCGCCTCACAGAAGGCGAAGCCGAGGATCTGGTTGGCACGGATCAGGCCGGCGGCCTCGGGCTGGCGGGCGAGCGCCTGCGTGCCGTTGCCGAAGATGATGCCGATGCCGACGCCGGGGCCGATGGCAGCGAGGCCGTAGCCGATGGAGCCGAGGTTGCCCTTGATTTCGACACCAGCGGCGAGGGTCTGCAGAACGGACATGCCGGTTCTTCCTTCTCTTTCACGGACCGGTGGGGGTTGGCCACCGGACAATCGGGGGGTGGTGCGGGCGGTCAGGCTGCTCAGTGGTGCTCGGCGAGCGCGCCCTGGATGTAGGAGCAGGCCAGGAGGACGAAGACGTACGCCTGGACGGCCTGGATGAAGAGCTCGAAGGCGGTCATGACGATGACCATCACGAACGAGACACCGGCGTAGGCGATGCCGACGCCGTTGAGCAGGTACCAGCTGGCGATGGTGAACAGCAGCAGCAGGACGTGCCCGGCGAACATGTTCGCGAAGAGTCGCACGGCGTGGGTGAAGGGCCGCACGATCACGTTGGAGAGGAACTCCAGGCCGACGACCATCGGCAGCACCGCGCCGAGGGACTTGTCGTAGCCGGTGATGTTCTTCCAGCCGCCTACGAAGCCGTGCTTCTTGAAGGTCAGCGAGATCCAGGTGATGTACACGATCGCGGCGAGCGCGGCCGGGTAGCTGATGATCGCCGTCACCGGGAACTGGGCGATCGGCACGATCGACCACAGGTTCATGATCCAGACGAAGAAGAACAGCGAGACCATCATCGGCACGTACTTCTCGCCGTCGCGCTTGCCGATCGTCTCGTAGACGATGCCGCGGCGCACGAAGTCGTAGCCGGCCTCGGCGACCATCTGCAGCTTGCCGGGGACGACCTTCGGCTTGGCGAAGGCGATCCAGAAGAAGCCGACGATCACGATGCTGCCGAGCAGCGCCAGAAGCATCGTCTTGTTGAAGTAGACGCTGCTGTCCCCGTCGCCGATCAGCGGCTTGAAGAGGAAGGAGTGCAGGCCGGGGGCCGGGAAGCCGCACCCGTCGAAGATGTGGCAGTTCGTCTCGAAGGCGAGCGTCGTTACATCACTCACCGAGAGCTCCTTCAGCGTGGCGCATAGGTACGGCAACCTCTACGTGTCGGCGCGGCACGTGGCCACGGAACGGCACTGGACTGGTCTTACGGATGTGGGGGCGGCGGGTGGGCGCTGAGCCGAAGGGCTGTTGCGAAGGCATGACTGCCACCCGCGCCAGCTCTGCCGCAGTTGAGACCGGACGATAGCAAACGAGCGGAAGTTCGCTCACACCGGCCCTGCTGTTCACGGAGAAGTTCCGGCGGATCCGGGCTCCACGTACAGCATCTTGGTCTTCATATGAGCACGGGCCTGCGCGGCGATCCACACCAGGGTCGTGCCGAGCAGGGTGAAGGCGAACACCTGGGTGTCGAACAGCGAAGTGTTCTTGAACACCGCCAGGACGATCGCGAGCAGCAGCAGCTGCACGGTGTAGAGCATCAGCCCCATCGCCTGGAACAGCGAGGGATAGGAACGGGCGGTGCGCTGAAGCACCGTCAGACCGATTCCCATGAACGCGATCACCACCACCGCGCCGAAGCCCGCGCCGATCGCGCCCTTGCCACCCGCGAGCACGCCTGCGACAGCGACCGCGATCACCCCCGCAGCGGCGGCGGGCACGGCGCAGTTCAGGAGCATTCGGACGTCGTTGGACTGCATGGCGGCAGCTCCTCCGGCGAGGTTGGGAGTACAGGGGTCGTCGAGGACGAGGGTAGCCCGGCGGCGAGAGCATGACTCACGCCGGAAGACCATCGCACTAGGGTCTTTCGGCTTGATTCCGGGTTCTCGTGAACGGTATCACAAACTATTTGATGAGGTCTTTACCCGGTTCGTGTGTGACCTGTCACACGAGAGGAGTAACTGCCGTGTCGACTGACTGACGCGGAGGTGCGGTTGTGCTATCGAGCGGACGGCCTACGAACGGCCGCCCGCACCCCGTCCCGCGTCCACAAGGGGCCGTGCGCTGAGCGCCGTCGCTCCGTTGACCCCCGGGGCCTCGCCGGCCGCGATCGAGGCCGCAGCGGCGGCGTGCGCCTCGATCCGGGTACGGCGGTAGCGCGGCGGCACGAACGCCTCCGCCCAGCGCGGGGCCCGCGGCCTGAACCGCGGCATGAGCAGGGCGATCAGTCCCATCCCGCTCAGGGTGACGATGCCCAGCACGATCCACAGGCTGGAGGAGTTCACCGAGAAGGCCACCGCGCCGAAAGAGATCAGCGCGGACCAGAAGTACATGATCCACACGGCCCGGCTGTGCGAGTGCCCGATGTCCAGCAGGCGGTGGTGCAGGTGCCCGCGGTCCGCGGCGAACGGCGACTGGCCGTTCCAGGTACGGCGGACGATCGCCAGCACCAGGTCGGCCGCCGGGATCGCGATGAGCGTCAGGGGCAGCAGCAGCGGCATGAAGACCGGAACCATGGTGTGCGTGGTGTCACGGGTGGAGCCGGTGAGGTTGGTGATGGCGTCGGGGTCCGTCTGACCGGTGATCGAGATCGCGCCGCAGGCCAGCACCAGCCCGATCAGCATGGAGCCCGAGTCGCCCATGAAGATCCGCGCCGGGTGCAGGTTGTGCGGCAGGAAGCCCAGGCACATCCCGATGAGGATGGCGCTGAACAGCGTCGCCGGGGCGGCCGCCTCGATGCCGTAGCCGTACCAGATGCGGTAGGCGTACATGAAGAACGCGATCGCGGCGATGCAGACCATTCCGGACGCGAGTCCGTCGAGTCCGTCGACGAAGTTGACCGCGTTGATCGTGATCACGACCAGGGCCACGGTCAGCAGGGTCGACTGCACCGGTGAGAGCGACACGATCCCCTTGCCCGGGATCGGCAGCCACAGCACGGTCAGACCCTGCAGCACCATCACGCCGGCCGCGATCATCTGCGCGCCCAGCTTGATCAGGGCGTCCACGCCCCACTTGTCGTCCAGCACGCCCAGCAGCCAGATCAGACCGGCACCGGACAGCAGCGCCCGTGGCTCGTTGGACAACTCGAAGACGCTCTTGAGGTTCGTCAGGTGGGCGGCCACCAGCAGACCCGCGCACAGCCCGCCGAACATGGCGATACCGCCGAGGCGGGGCGTGGGCTCACGGTGGACGTCGCGGTCGCGGATCTCGGGCATGGCGCCCGCCGCGATGGCGAACTTGCGTACCGGCCCCGTGAGGAGGTAGGTCACGGCGGCAGCCACGCACAGGGTCAAGAGGTACTCGCGCACGGGCACACCCTATTCGCGTCCGGGTGGCGACTGTAAACACAGACAGAGACTCACAGCGGATACCCAGGGTTGCACATGCCACTCGCGGTACCGCTCCGGCCCCCCTGTGAGCCGTGTCTCAGCCCGGGTACGGAGGGAATCCCTCGACCAGTTCCGCGACCTCGCCCGCCAGCCCGCGCTCCTCCCGCAGCGCCCGCGCGATCAGGTCCGCGACCTGCGGCATCTGCGCCTCGCCCATCCCCTGGGTGGTCACCGAGGCGGTGCCCAGGCGGATGCCCGAGCCGGCCGTGCACGGCTCGGTGTCGTACGGCAGCGTGTACTTGTCCAGCACGATCCCGGCGGCCGCGCACAGCCCGCGGGCGCGCATCCCGGTGACGCCGAAGGCCGACACGTCGGCGGCGATCAGATGCGTGTCCGTGCCCCCGGTGGCGATGCGCAGGCCCCGCGCGGCCAGCGCGTCCGCCAGCGCGCGGGCGTTGGCGACGACCTGGTGCGCGTAGAGCGCGAACTCCGGCCGCGCCGCCTCGGCGAACGCCGCCGCCTTCGCCGCGACGGCGTGCATGTGGGGACCGCCCTGCGAGAAGGGGAACACCGCCCGGTCGATGCGCTGGGCCAGGCCCGCCCCGCACAGGATCATCCCGCCGCGCGGGCCGCGCAGCGTCTTGTGCGTGGTGGCGCACACCACGTCCGCGTACGGCACCGGGTTGGGGGCGGCGCCTCCGGCGACCAGGCCGAGCGTGTGCGCGGCGTCCACGATCAGGTAGGCGCCGACGTCGTCCGCGATCTCTCGGAACGCGGCGTAGTCGATGTGCCGGGGGTAGGCGATGCCGCCGCAGACGATCGCCTTCGGGCGATGCCGGTGGGCCAGGGCGCGCAACTGCTCGTAGTCGATCAGGCCGCCCTCCTCGAAGGTCTCCCCCCGTGTCACCCCGTAGCCGACGATGTCGAACCAACGGCCGGAGAAGTTGGACTCGGATCCGTGGGTGAGGTGGCCGCCGTGGGCCAGCGACATCGCCAGGACGGTGTCTCCCGGGACCAGGAGGGCCGCGTAGGCGGCCAGTACGGCCGAGGAGCCGGAGTAGGGCTGCACGTTCGCGTGCGCCGCTCCGAAGAGCCGTGTGGCCCTTTCCACGGCCAGCCGCTCCGCCAGGTCGACCAGCTCGCACCCGGCGTGGTGGCGGTGACCGGGGTAGCCCTCGGCGTACTTGTTGGCCAGCGGCGAGCCGAGGGCCGTCAGGACGGCCGGGGACGTGAAGTTCTCGCCCGCGATCAACTGCAGGCACGAGGCCTGCCGCTGGGCCTCCCCGAGGAGGATGTCGGCCAGTTCGGGGTCGTGCGCGCGCAGCGCTTCGAGCCCGGGGCCTCCGGCCGGGAGCGACGGGGCGGTTATATGGGGTGAAGACGCTTCCGCGGTGGGCATGGCGGCGCTCCCGGGGGCGGCTGGGAAGGGACTCACCTGCCACTGTTGCACCCTTCCGGACATTTCGCGCCGCGTTGTGCTCCACCGGGGGTCCGGATTTCCGGGCGGGGTCCGCGCCGCTCCGCCGGGGCGGACCCCCGGCGGCGGCGCCCGCGGTGGCGAAACCTTCCGCCCGGCGGGTCAGGCGGTGGGCGCCGGCACCCCGGTGAGCGCGGTCAGGACGGGGTCCAGCGCGTCGTGGATCTCCTCGCCGATGCTGCGGAAGAACGTCAGCGGGGCGCCGTACGGGTCGTACACCTCGTCCGCGTCCGCCGTGGGGGCCAGCAGCCACCCGCGCAGGGCGGCGGCGGCGCGCACCAGGGACCGCGCGCGCTCGGTCACGCTGCCCTCCGGCAGCGTCGCCGGGTCTATCGCCTTCACCAGCCGGGTGAACTCCTTGAGCGTGAAGGTGCGCAGGCCCGCCGCGTGCCCCATGGAGATCACCTGGGCGCGGTGGTCGCGGGTCGCGGTCAGGACGAGGTCGGCGTCGATCACGTGGTCGTCGAGGAGTTCGCGCCCGAGGAAGCCCGTCGGGTCGGCGGCGTACTCGGCGAGCACCGTGGCGGCGTGCGCCTCCATCGGCGCGCCCTCGTGCCCCCAGGTGCCGGCGCTCTCCACGATGATCCCCGCGGCCCCGTCGCCGAGGCGCAGCGTCAGCTCATGCCGGGTCAGCCGCTCGGCCATGGGCGAGCGGCAGACGTTGCCGGTGCAGACGTGGAGGATGCGGAAAGGGCGCTCGCCGTGATCCCACTGCCCGGGTATGGGCGGTGTCAATTGCCGACCTCCAGGTCGGGTACGACCTCGCGCAGCTGCTCCGCGCTGATCGCGCCCGCCCGCAGCAGCACGGGCACCTTCCCGGTGACGTCCACGATGGAGGACGGCACGGCCGCGGGCGTCGGGCCGCCGTCGAGGTAGATCGCGACGGAGTCGCCGAGCATCTCCTGCGCCGCGTCGCAGTCCTGCGGCGAGGGGTGGCCGGTCAGGTTGGCGCTGGAGACGGCCATCGGGCCGGTCTCGGTCAGCAGCTCGATGGCGACCGGGTGCAGCGGCATGCGGACGGCGACCGTGCCGCGGGTGTCCCCCAGGTCCCACTGGAGCGACGGCTGGTGGCGGGCCACGAGGGTGAGGGCGCCCGGCCAGAAGGCGTCGACGAGCTCCCACGCCTGCTCGGTGAAGTCGGTGACCAGGCCGTGCAGGGTGTTCGGGGAGCCGACGAGAACGGGCGAGGGCATGTTGCGGCCCCGGCCCTTGGCCTCCAGCAGGTCGCCGACGGCCTCGGTGTTGAACGCGTCCGCACCGATGCCGTAGACGGTGTCGGTGGGCAGCACCACGAGTTCGCCGCGGCGTACGGCGGACGCGGCCTCACGCAGTCCGGCAACCCGGTCCGTCGCGTCCGAGCAGTCGTAACGCCGTGCCATCAGCAGACCTCCATGATGTGCGGCGCCGTGCTCACGGCGTCGCCTTGCGGGCAGTGGTGAACCGGGGTCGGTTGTTGAGGTCGGGGTGGTCGGCGGCGTCCGCCCAGCCGGCCTCCTCGGTGAAGATCCAGGGGACCTGGCCGCCCTGGGTGTCGGCGTGCTCGATCACGACGACGCCGCCGGGCCGCAGCAGCCGGTGCGCGGTGCGCTCGATGCCGCGGATGGTGTCCAGGCCGTCCTCGCCGGAGAACAACGCCATCTCCGGGTCGTGGTCGCGGGCCTCGGGAGCCACGTACTCCCATTCCGTGAGCGGGATGTACGGCGGATTGGAGATCACCAGGTCCACCTGTCCGTCGAGGTCCCGGAAGGCCTCCAGGGCGTCGCCCTGGCGCAGGTCGACCTTGCTGCCCTCGACGTTCTTGCGGGCCCACACCAGCGCCTCGTCGGACAGCTCCACGGCGTGCACCCGGCTGCGCGGCACCTCCTGCGCCAGGGCGAGCGCGATGGCGCCCGATCCCGTGCACAGGTCGACGATGAGCGGCTCGGCGACGTCCATGGCGCGTACGGCGTCTATGGCCCAGCCGACGACCGACTCGGTCTCCGGCCGCGGCACGAAGACCCCGGGCCCGACCTGGAGCTCCAGGTAGCGGAAGAAGGCGCGGCCCGTGATGTGCTGCAGCGGCTCGCGGGCCTCGCGGCGGGCCACGGCCTCCCAGTAGCGCGCGTCGAAGTCGCCGTCGGCGACGGTGTGCAGCGCGCCGCGCTTCACCCCGTGCACATACGCCGCGAGCTCCTCGGCGTCGAACCGCGGCGAGGGAACGCCGGCGTCGGCCAGCCGCTGGGTCGCCTGGGCGACCTCGGCGAGCAGCAGGTTCACGTTCTCCGCCTCCGGTTCAGCTTCCGTCGCCCGCGGCCGCCAGCTTGGCGGCCGAGTCGGCGTCGACGCAGGCCTGGATCACCGCGTCCAGTTCCCCGTCGAGGACCTGGTCCAAGTTGTACGCCTTGAAGCCGACGCGGTGGTCGGAGATGCGGTTCTCCGGGAAGTTGTACGTACGGATGCGCTCGCTGCGGTCCACGGTGCGCACCTGGCTGCGGCGGGCGTCGGACGCCTCGCGCTCCGCCTCTTCCTGCGCGGCGGCCAGCAGCCGGGAGCGCAGGATGCGCATCGCCTGCTCCTTGTTCTGCAGCTGGCTCTTCTCGTTCTGGCAGGAGACGACGATGCCGGTGGGCAGGTGCGTGATCCGGACCGCGGAGTCGGTGGTGTTGACCGACTGGCCGCCGGGGCCGGAGGAGCGGTACACGTCGATCCGCAGGTCGTTGGCGTTGACCTCGACCTCGACCTCCTCGGCCTCCGGGGTGACCAGCACGCCGGCGGCGGAGGTGTGGATGCGGCCCTGCGACTCGGTGGCCGGCACGCGCTGCACGCGGTGCACTCCGCCCTCGTACTTCAGCCGGGCCCAGACGCCCTGGCCGGGCTCGGGGGTGCCCTTCATCTTCACCGCGACCTGGACGTCCTTGTAGCCGCCGAGGTCGGAGGCGTTGGCGTCGATGATCTCGGTCTTCCAGCCCAGGCGTTCGGCGTAGCGCAGGTACATGCGCAGCAGGTCGCCCGCGAAGAGCGCGGACTCCTCACCGCCCTCGCCCGCCTTGACCTCGAGGATCACGTCCTTGTCGTCACTGGGGTCGCGCGGGACGAGCAGCAGCCGGAGCTTTTCGGTGAGCTCCTCGCGCTGCTTGTCCAGCTCCTTCACCTCGGCGGCGAAGTCCGGGTCGTCGGCCGCGAATTCGCGAGCGGTCTCGATGTCGTCGCCGGTCTGCTTCCATGCGCGGTAGGTGCCGATGATGGGGGTCAGCTCGGCATAGCGCTTGTTCAGCTTGCGCGCGTTGGCCTGGTCGGCGAAGACCGCCGGGTCGGCAAGCTTCTTCTCGAGGTCGGCGTATTCGCCGATCAGTTCCTCGACCGCCTCGAACATCAGGATCCCTGCTCGTGAAAAGGGGTGAAAGCCGGTGAACCAGCCTGGGACGACAAAGCGCCGGTCCGGCCGCCGGAGGATATCCGGGCAGCCGTGGACCGGCGCTTTCGGGTCGCTACTTCTTGGCGGACCCGGCCGCCTTGCCGAAGCGGGCCTCGAAGCGGGCCACGCGGCCACCGGTGTCGAGGATCTTCTGCTTGCCCGTGTAGAACGGGTGGCACGCCGAGCAGACGTCGGCGCGGATGACGCCGCCGGCAACGGTGCTACGAGTGGTGAACGAGGCGCCACAGGTGCAGCTGACCTGGGTCTCCACGTACTCCGGGTGGATGTCGCGCTTCAAGGGGTTCTCCTAGTGTTCGGGAGGGTCCCGGGTCGTGGCGCGGGTTTGCGTCACGTGAACCGGGGCCGACGTACCAGTCTGCCAGGACTGGCCGCATCTCCCCAAACCGGGGCCCGCGGCGATCTATTCCGCTCCCGCGGCGGGCGGCTGCGAGGAGCTCCTGACGACACCGTTCGTGTCGACGTCGTCACCGGCCGAACCCTTGGTGGCCGACTTGGGGATCGCCTTGTCGGCCCGCAGGGCGGCCCAGACCTGCTCGGCCTGGTCGGCGATGGGCAGGACGCGGTTGGGGTCCGCGGGGTCGTAGCGCACGGGCATCGTGACCATGCCGATGTCCTGGGAGCCGAGTCCCTTGAGGCTCTCCCCCAGGCCGACCAGCTTCTTGACGGACGCCAGTTCCGAGTCGGTGGTGATGGCGCCCGTCGCGGTGTCGGCGATCTCGTACAGCCGGGTCGGCGAGCCGAGCAGCCCGATGCTGTTCACCCGGTCCACCAGGGCCTTGAGGAAGGCCTGCTGCAGCCTTATCCGGCCGAGGTCGCTGCCGTCCCCGACCCCGTGCCGGGTGCGGACCAGGCCGAGGGCCTGCTTGCCGTCCAGGTGGTGCGTGCCGGCCGGCAGGTGCAGATGGCTGCGGCTGTCGCTGATGGCCTGGCTGGTGGTGACGGTGACGCCGCCCAGGGCGTCGATGAGGTGCTGGAAGCCGGTGAAGTCGACCTCGATGTAGTGGTCCATGCGGATGCCGGTCATCGACTCGGCGGTCTTGACCGCGCAGGCCGGGCCGCCGACCGCGTACGCCTCGTTGAACATCTCGTTGTGCGCAGGCGGGGCCGTGCCCCCGCCGGGCTCGGCGCAGGCCGGGCGGTCGACGAGGGTGTCGCGGGGGATGCTGACCACGCTCGCCCGGTGGTGCCCCTGGTAGACGTGGACGATCATCGCGGTGTCGGAGCGGGCGGTGCCGTCGTCCTCGCCACCGCCGGCCTTCTGGTTGCTGCCCGACCGCGAGTCGGAGCCCAGGACGAGGATGTCCATCGAGCCGTTGTCCACGTCGGCCGGGCGGTCACGCCCCAGGAGGGCGTTGATGTCGATGCCCCTGATGTTGCCGTTGAGCTTGAGGTAGACGCATCCGACGGCGGCGGTGGTCAGCAGCAGGAGCGTCGCCACGACCCAGGCGGTGATCCGCAGGGCCTGCCGGCGGGGGCTGCGCCGGCGTCGCCGGGCGGCTCGTCCGTCGTCCGCGTGATCGACCATCGGCTCCTCTGTCCTGATCGGCTCCTCATGGTCGGGATACCCGCTCCCGTGCCCGCTCAGCCACACGGGAGGGGGTGCCCGCACAGGCCAATGACAGCGGGTCCCGGGCCGCCCCGCCTCGGGACGCGCCGGACCCGCCGCAGGTGAGAGCCATCCGGTCGGCGCCGCGCGGCCCGGCCGCGGGGTCCGGTCCCGCGATCCGGTCCGGTCCCGTCCCGCGGTCCGTCGGGGCCGTAGGACGACGGAAGGCCGGTCCCGTCACCGAAGTGACGGGACCGGCCTTCTCCGCCGTGCCGACGCCGGAGCGTCAGTCGTTGTTGCCACCCGGGGTGGTCTTGGCGATCTGCATCAGGAACTCGGCGTTCGACTTGGTCTGCTTCATCTTGTCCAGCAGCAGCTCGATCGCCTGCTGCGAGTCGAGCGCGTGCAGCACCCGGCGCAGCTTCCAGGTGATGTTCAGCTCGTCGGGGGCGAGCAGGATCTCCTCCTTGCGGGTACCGGACGGGTCGACGTCGACCGCCGGGAAGATCCGCTTGTCGGCGAGCTTCCGGTCGAGCTTGAGCTCCATGTTGCCGGTGCCCTTGAACTCCTCGAAGATCACCTCGTCCATGCGCGAGCCGGTCTCGACCAGCGCGGTGGCCAGGATGGTCAGCGAGCCGCCGTCCTCGATGTTGCGCGCGGCTCCGAAGAAGCGCTTCGGCGGGTACAGCGCGGTCGAGTCGACACCGCCGGACAGGATGCGGCCGGAGGCGGGCGCCGCGAGGTTGTACGCGCGGCCCAGACGGGTGATGGAGTCCAGCAGGACGACGACGTCGTGGCCCAGCTCCACCAGCCGCTTGGCGCGCTCGATGGCGAGCTCGGCGACGGTGGTGTGGTCCTCGGCGGGACGGTCGAAGGTCGAGGAGATGACCTCGCCCTTCACCGACCGCTGCATGTCGGTGACCTCTTCCGGACGCTCGTC
Organism: Streptomyces sp. NPDC026673; assembly: GCF_040638135.1. Lineage (NCBI taxonomy): Bacteria > Bacillati > Actinomycetota > Actinomycetes > Kitasatosporales > Streptomycetaceae > Streptomyces > Streptomyces sp. NPDC026673. The sequence continues at coordinate 48,460 of NZ_JBEZXR010000030.1, forward strand.
GACGAGGACGACCATCAGGTGGCACTCGGGGTTGTTGCGGGTGATCGCGTTGGCGATGGCCTGCATGATGATCGTCTTACCGGTCTTCGGCGGGGCCACGATCAGGCCGCGCTGGCCCTTTCCGATCGGGGCGACCAGATCGATGATCCGGGTGATCAGCTGGCCGGGCTCGTTCTCCAGCCGCAGCCGCTCCTGCGGGTACAGCGGGGTGAGCTTGCCGAACTCGGGGCGGCCGCGGCCGCTCTCCGGCGCCATGCCGTTGACCGAGTCCAGGCGCACCAGCGCGTTGAACTTCTCGCGGCGCTCGCCGTCCTTCGGCTGGCGGACGGCACCGGTGACGTGGTCGCCCTTGCGCAGGCCGTTCTTGCGGACCTGGGCGAGCGAGACGTACACGTCGTTGGGGCCGGGCAGGTAGCCGGAGGTCCGGATGAACGCGTAGTTGTCGAGGATGTCCAGGATGCCGGCGACCGGGATCAGGACGTCGTCGTCGGCGACCTGCGGCTCGCCCGCGAAGTCGTCGCGGCGGTTGCCACCGCGGCCGCGGCGGTCGCGGTAACGGCCCCTGCGGCGGCGGCCGCCGCTCTCGTCGTCGTAGTCGTCCTGGCCACCCTGGCCGCCCTGGGGGCCGCCGCCCTGCTGCTGGCGCTGCTGGCCGCCGTCCTGCTGCTGACGCTGCTGGCCGCCGTCCTCGCCGCCCTTGCGGCGGTCGCGCTGACGGTCCCGCTGACGGTCGCGACGGCTCTCGCGGTCGCGGCGGTCCTCGCCGCCCTTGGCGTCGCCGGACTTGCCCTCGGCGGTGTCCACGGCGGCCTCGGCACGGCCCTCGGCGGACTGCTCGCCCTTGGCCGACTCGGCCTTGGCCTTGGCCGCGCCGGCGGTCTTCTCGCCGGCCGGCTGGCCGGGGATCTCGATCTGCTTCGGCTGCTGCTCGGCGCCCTGGGCCCCGGCCTCGCCGGATTCACCCGTACGGGTGCGGGAGGTGCTGCGGCGCTTCGGCTTCTCGGCGGCGGGCGCGCCCTCGGAGGCGGAGGCCTTGGAGCCGCCGCCGGCCTGCGCGGCCTTGATGGTCTCGATGAGCTGGCTCTTGCGCATCCGCGCGGTGCCCTTGATGCCGAGACCGGAGGCGAGCTGCTGCAGCTCGGCCAGGACCATGCCCTCAAGACCGGTACCGGCGCGGCGGCGCCGCGCGGCGGGGGCAGTGGCAGCACCGGTGGCAGGCGCGGCAGCGTCGGACGCGGCGACAGGGCTGTCTGCGCGTACGCCCATCAGATCGGTGGTGTCGCTCACGAAGGGTCCTTCCCTGGAGCGGACGTCGGCCTGTCTGGCTCGGCGACCGGTCGTGCTGTCCGGATCCGGTCCTTATCACTTGCGCCGGACCCGGGGCGGTGGTCCGCCTGGTGGCGGAAAAAATGATGTGGAACAAATACACAGTTACCGGCGAGGTGAGAGTTCACTCTCGGGTGAAATGTCACCCGCGCCGTCTCCGGAGCGTGCTCGGCACTGCTCAGGCATGCTGCCTATGCGGTGTGGGAGGCTCCCGGAAGAATGGGCGGTCCCGATGCGGGACACAAGGCACCGGGACAACAGGCCCGGCAGGCGGGTTCCTGGGTCCACGGGTGCAGCAATGAGATTAACACTACCGGATCCAACAAACATTCCCCCTCTCTACGACCGGCAATCGTGTCACTGCCCCACAGCGAGCGGCAGCACACTCGCCCCCGCGGCGTCGAGGGACAGGCGGTTGGCCGCCCACCCCTCTCCCGCCAGCCGGGAGACCTTGTCGGCGGTGTCCTCTTCTGTCAGCGCCAGCACCGTGGGCCCCGCACCCGAGATGACAGCGGGGACGCCCTCGGAGCGCAGCCGGTTCACCAGCGCGACGCTCTCCGGCATCGCGGGCGCCCGGTAGTCCTGGTGCAACCGGTCCTCGGTGGCGGGAAGCAGCAGGTCGGGGCGCCGGGTGAGGGCCTCGACGAGCAGCGCGGCGCGTCCCGCGTTGACCGCGGCGTCCACATGCGGGACGGAACGCGGCAGCAGCCCCCGGGCGGTCTCGGTCAGCACCGGCTTGCCGGGGACGAAGACCACCGGAACGACCGAGTCCGAGGGGTCCATCCGGACCGCGTGGGCGGCCCCGCCCTCGGTCCAGGCCAGCGTGAAGCCGCCGAGCAGACAGGCGGCGACGTTGTCCGGGTGGCCCTCGATCTCGTTGGCCAGCTCCAGCAGCGCGGCGTCGTCCAGCTTCTCCTGCCCGCCTATCGTCACCGCGCGGGCGGCCATGATGCCCGCACAGATGGCGGCGGAGGAGGAGCCGAGGCCGCGCCCGTGCGGGATGCGGTTGGCGCACACCACCTCCAGGCCGCGCGGCTGACCGCCGAGCAGGTCGAAGGCGGTCCTCAGGGCGCGTACGACCAGGTGGTTCTCGTCGCGGGAGAGCGAGCCGGCGCCTTCGCCGGCGATGTCGACGTGCAGACCGGAGTCGGCCACCCGGACCACGACGTCGTCGTAGAGTCCGAGCGCCAGGCCGAAGGCGTCGAAGCCCGGTCCGAGATTGGCGCTGGTCGCGGGGACGCGCACTCGGACGGCGGCGGCGCGGAAGGCGGGTCCGGCCATCGGTCGATGACTCTCCTTGTTTCACGGGCGTTTCCGCCTCGCGATGCCGCGGCAGCGTTGCCGTACGGCGGCGAGGACTTGGGGGACCGTACCAAGGGGATCCCGCGAGGAGGATGCCAATGGCATGGGCCAGAACGGCGTGCGGCGGCGCCGGTGTGAGGTCAGCCTATCGAAGGAAGGTTCTCCTGCGACATAGGGCGCACGGACAGCGCGTGATGCGTGTCGCGTGCGAATCCGTGCGCCCCTGACGTCATACGGGGATCAGAGCAGTCCGAGCTTGTCCGCGGCGGCGTCCGCGTCCACCGGAACGGTGACCGGCTGCGGCGCGCCGGCGACCGCCCAGTCGGGGTCCTTCAGGCCGTTCCCCGTGACGGTGCAGACGATCCGCTGACCCGGGTCGACCCTGCCCTCCTCCGCGGCCTTGAGCAGGCCCGCCACGCTCGCGGCGGAGGCCGGCTCGACGAAGACGCCCTCCCGCGCGGCGAGCAGCCGGTACGCCGACAGGATCTGACGGTCCGTCACAGAGTCGATCAGGCCGCCCGATTCGTCACGGGCCTCCTCGGCGAACTGCCAGGACGCCGGGTTGCCGATCCGGATCGCGGTGGCGATCGTCTGCGGCGCCCGCACCGGGTGGCCCAGCACGATCGGCGCGGCGCCGGAAGCCTGAAAGCCCCACATGCGCGGGTTCCGCCCGGACACGCCGTCCGCGGAGTATTCGCGGTAGCCCTTCCAGTACGCGGTGATGTTGCCCGCGTTGCCCACCGGGAGCACATGGATGTCCGGCGCGTCGCCGAGCGCGTCCACGATCTCGAAGGCCGCGGTCTTCTGACCCTCGATGCGGACCGGGTTCACCGAATTGACCAGCGCCACCGGGTACTTGTCGGACAGGCCGCGGGCGAGGTCCAGGCAGTCGTCGAAGTTTCCCTCGACCTGCAGGATGCGCGCGCCGTGCACCAGCGCCTGGCCCATCTTGCCCAGCGCGATCTTGCCCTGCGGCACCAGAACGGCGCACACCATCCCGGCCCGCACCGCGTAGGCGGCGGCCGAGGCCGAGGTGTTGCCGGTGGAGGCGCAGATGACCGCCTGCGCGCCCTCCTCCTTGGCCTTGGAGATCGCCATGGTCATGCCCCGGTCCTTGAAGGAGCCGGTGGGGTTGGCGCCCTCGACCTTCAGGTAGACCTCGCACCCCGTGCGCTCGGAGAGCACCTGGGCGGGGACCAGCGGAGTGCCGCCCTCCAGCAGCGTGACCACGGGGGTCGCCGCGCTGACCGGGAGCCGCTCCCGGTACTCCTCGATGAGGCCGCGCCACTGGTGGGTGGCCGGCACGCGGCCGGCGGAGACTGCGTTCATCGCTGGGTTACTCCCCTTCCACACGCATGATGCTGGCGACGCCCCGGACGGTGTCGAGTTTCCGCAGCGCCTCGACCGTCGCCGCGAGCGCCGCGTCCGGCGCCCGGTGGGTGACGACGACGAGCGACGCCTCGCCGCCCTCCCGCCGCCCGCCGGCGCCCTGCTCGACGGCGGCGCCGTCGCCGCCGCCCGGATTCCTTCCCTGCTGGCGAACGGTGTCGATCGACACCTGATGCTCGGCGAAGACCGTAGCCACCTGGGCCAGGACACCCGGTTTGTCCGCCACGTCCAGGCTGATGTGGTAGCGCGTCACCACGTCACCCATCGGGCTCACCGTGAGCTGCGCGTACGCCGACTCCCCCGGCCCGGTGGTGCCCGCCAGTTTGTTGCGGCAGGTCGCCACCAGGTCGCCCAGCACGGCGGAGGCCGTCGGCGAGCCGCCCGCCCCGGGACCGTAGAACATCAGCTGGCCGGCGGCCGCGGCCTCCACGAAGACCGCGTTGTACGCCTCGCGCACGCTCGCCAGCGGATGCGTCAGCGGGATCATCGCCGGGTGGACGCGGGCGGTGACCGAACGGCCGTCCGCACTGCGCTCGCAGATCGCCAGCAGCTTGACCGTGCAGCCCATCCGCCGGGCCGAGGCGATGTCGGCCGCGGTGACCTCGGTGATCCCCTCGCGGTGCACGTCGCCGATGGTCACCCGGGTGTGGAAGGCGATGCCGGCCAGGATGGCGGCCTTGGCGGCGGCGTCGAAGCCCTCGACGTCGGCGGTGGGGTCGGCCTCGGCGTAGCCCAGCGCGGTGGCCTCGTCCAGCGCCTCGGAGTATCCGGCGCCGGTGGTGTCCATCTTGTCGAGGATGAAGTTCGTCGTGCCGTTGACGATGCCCAGCACCCGGTTGACCTTGTCCCCGGCGAGCGACTCGCGCAGCGGGCGGATCAGCGGGATGGCCCCGGCGACCGCGGCCTCGTAGTAGAGGTCCACCCCGTGCTCCACGGCCGCGGCGTGCAGCGCGGCGCCGTCGGCGGCCAGCAGCGCCTTGTTGGCGGAGACCACGCTGGCGCCGTGCTCGAAGGCGGTGGTGATCAGCGAGCGGGCCGGCTCGATGCCGCCGATCACCTCGACGACCACGTCGATGTCCCCGCGTTTGACCAGGGCGGTCGCGTCCGTGGTGAGGAGTTCCGCGGGCACTCCGGCACGCACCCGGTTGGGCCGCCGCACGGCGATCCCGGCCAGTTCCACCGGTGCGCCGACCCGCGCGGCGAGGTCGTCCGCGTGCGTCGTCATGATGCGCGCCACCTCTGAGCCGACCACACCACAGCCCAGCAGCGCCACCTTCAGCGGACGCGTACGCATCATCCGACCTCGCTTCGCGGTTCCGGCCCTTTCGGGCCTCTTGGACGGTCCCAGTCTCACGCACCGGACGGAAGATTCCACGCCCTGTCCGGATCGCGAGACCGGGTTCCTTCTATGTGAGATGTCAGGTCAGCCGACGTCGAGACGGAGGAGATCCTCCTCCGTCTCGCGCCGGACGATCACCCGGGCCTCGCCGTCCTTGACGGCGACCACCGGGGGGCGCAGGGCATGGTTGTAGTTGCTCGCCATCGAGCGGCAGTACGCGCCCGTCGCCGGCACCGCCAGCAGGTCGCCGGGCGCCAGGTCGGCGGGGAGGAAGGCGTCGCGCACCACGATGTCGCCCGACTCGCAGTGCTTGCCGACGACCCGGCTCAGCATCGGCTCGGCGTCACTCGACCGCGACACCAGCGCCACGCTGTACTCGGCGTCGTACAGCGCCGTGCGGATGTTGTCCGACATCCCGCCGTCCACGCTCACGTACGTCCGCAGGCCCTCCAGCGGCTTGATCGTGCCCACCTCGTAGAGGGTGAACGCCGTCGGCCCCACGATCGCCCGGCCCGGCTCGACCGACAGCCGCGGGACGGCGAGCTCCGCGCCCCGGCACTCGCGGGAGACGATCTCCCCCAGCGACTTGGCGATCTCGTGCGGCTCGCGCGGGTCGTCGTCCGGGGTGTAGGCGATGCCGAGGCCGCCGCCGAGATCGATCTCGGGCAGCTCCACCCCGTGCTCGTCGCGGATCTGCCGCAGCAGGCCGATCACGCGGTGCGCGGCCACCTCGAAGCCGGAGGTGTCGAAGATCTGCGAGCCGATGTGCGAGTGGATGCCGACCAGTTCGAGCGAGTCCAGCCGCAGCACGCGGCGGACCGCCTCGGCCGCGTCCCCGCCGGTGAGGGAGAACCCGAACTTCTGGTCCTCGTGCGCGGTGGCGATGAACTCGTGGGTGTGCGCCTCGACGCCGACCGTCACCCGGACCTGCACCCGCTGCCGCCGGCCGGCCTTCCGCGCGGCGTCCGCCACCCGGACGATCTCCTGGAACGAGTCCACCACGATCCGCCCCACCCCGGCCTCGACGGCCTGGCGGATCTCCGCGGTGGTCTTGTTGTTGCCGTGCAGGGCGATCCGGTCGGCCGGCATCCCCGCGGACAGCGCCACGGCCAGCTCGCCGCCGGAGCACACATCGAGGTTGAGGCCCTCCTCGTGCAGCCAGCGCACGACCGCGCGGGACAGGAACGCCTTGCCCGCGTAGAAGACGTCGGCATCCGCGCCGAAGGCATCCCGCCAGGCGCGGCAGCGAGCCCGGAAGTCGGCCTCGTCCAGGATGTACGCGGGGGTGCCGAACTCCTCCGCGAGGCCGCGGACGTCCAGCCCGCCGACGGTCGCGACGCCCTCGGCGTCCCGGGTGACGGTACGGGCCCAGACCCGGGGGTCCAGGGCGTTCAGGTCGGCGGGCGGCGCCGTGTAGTGGCCCTCGGGGAGGACGTCGGCGTAACGGGGCCCGGCGGGGTGTGCGGAACGGCTCATCGTCTTGTGCTCTCTGCTCTCACAGGTGTCGGGGGGCGCTGATGCCGAGCAGGGTCAGGCCGTTGGCGAGCACGGTCCCGGCGGCGTCGGCGAGCGCCAGACGGGCCCCGTGAACGGCCGAGGGTTTCTCGTCGCCCTTCGGCAGCGCCGGGCACTCGTCGTGGAAGCGGAGGAAGGCGTCGGCGGTGCGCTCCAGCATCCGGGCCACCCGATCGGGTGCGCCGTGCCGGGCCGCGGCCTCCACGGTGCGGGGGAAGTCGGCGATCAGGCCGAGGAGTTCGGTCTCCGCGGGGTGGCGCAGACCGCTCGCCGTGCCGGGTCCGGCGCCCAGATCGTGGGCGTTGCGCAGCAGGGCCCGGGTACGGGCGTGAGCGTACCGGACCCGGAACAGGGGGTTGCCCTCACGCTGCGCCAGGTGCTCGGCGGCGTCCGTGCGCGGCGCGTCCTCGGCGGGCGGGCGCAGCAGGGCCCAGGCGGTGGCGTCGGCGCCGAGGGTGCGGCGCAGTTCGTCCGCCGTCTCGCGTACGGGGTGCGGCCGCCGGGCGGGCGGCACGATGCCGGTGGCGGCGTGGAGCCGGCGCAGGGCGGCGGCGTAGGCGTCGGCGCGGGCCTCGCCGGTGGGGTCCCCGGTGGCCGGGGCCTGGTGGGCGCCGATCCCGTACCGGCTTCCCCGCTCTCGTACGAGGCCGACGAGGGCCTCGTACGACTCCCCCTCGAGGGTGATGTTGAGGAACCCGGGATCGGCGATCTCGACCCGGGCGATGCCGGGGGCGCCGGCCAGCCGGCGGCCGATGACCCCGGCGACGGCGAGCGGCGCGGCGCCGGTCAGGGGGGCGAGCTGCAGGGCGACGTTGGTGGCGTAGTCCCCGCACCCGGGCCGCGGCGGCTTGCGTACGACGATCCGCTCGGGGACCGGGCCGGTGAGGCTGAGCTCGTCGGCCTCCACGGCGCGACGGACCGTGGCGAGCACGGTGCGGGAGAGCTCAGCGGGGGTCACAAGCGCAAGCGTAGGCGAGGAGGGGGGTGCCGACGCGAACGGGTTTCACCCTTTGGTCACCCCTGGTCACGCAGTGCCGCGCGTGGCGGCGGACGCCTCTTCCCCTTCTTCCCGCCGTTGGTTCCGGGGGGCGCCGGCGTCGGGGACGTCGGCATCGGGAGCGTCGGCGTCCGGGGCGTCGGGGGTGTCGGCTTCGAGCGGACCGGCGAGCCGCCGCACCACCTTGACCAGCTCGCCCGGCTCGAAGGGCTTGCCGAGGAATGCGTCCACCCCGGCCGCGACCGCGCTCTCCACCTCGGCCTGGGTGCAGGCACTGATCACGACGATCCGCACATCACGCGTCCGGGGGTCGGCACGAAGGCGGGCCGCCGTCCTTATCCCGTCGAGGCGCGGCATGACGACGTCGAGGGTCACCACATCCGGGCCCACGTGGTGGACCACGTCCAGGCACTCGGCACCATCGGCCGCGGTCACGACCTCGAAGCCCTCCAGCTCGAGGTTGACCCTGATCAGCTGCCGGATGACCTTGTTGTCGTCGACGACAAGCACCCGGCCGGACACGCCCGGCACATGAAGAGCCTAGGCGCGCCGGATCGGATGCGTCCGCGTTTTCCCCATTCCTTCCCCGACCGGGGGACGCGGCGGCGGTGCGCCGGACGGGCACCCGGGCCATGGGCTATGCCGCGGGCACGTTGCGCGGGGCACGGCGCGTTGCGCGTGCGCGGCTTCCGTCGCGGGGGTGGTTGCCGCCCGGCCCTCGCCCTCCCGGCGGCACCGTCTCCGGCGCCGCTCCACCCCCACTCCACCCTCGCGGGCCCACGACCCGCCTCCCCGGAAACCCTGTACACGGACACCCCTTCCAGGCTGGTAAGGTTTCACCCGTCGCCGCCACGGCGGATGACACGCCCCCGTAGCTCAGGGGATAGAGCAACGGCCTCCGGAGCCGTGTGCGCAGGTTCGAATCCTGCCGGGGGCACCTCGCACGAGGTGCCAAAAGACCCCGCCACCAGCCAAGACGCTGAGTGCGGGGTCTTTGCGTATGCGCAGCCGTATGCCGCCGAAAGTGGCCGTAGGACGGGGTCTGTGGACAGTACGTGGACAGGATCTTGAGCCATCGGCGCAGGTCAGTCCACGGAAATGCGCCAACGCTGGTGAGACTCCCTGGATCCGGCTCTGACCGGAGTTTCGTGAGAGGTCAGGTCGTCGGGGATCCAGCGCCACTGCGCAGGTCGCTACCCAGCAGCCACAACCGGGCCGGCCGTGACCTGCGGGGGGTTGGGGAGCAGTGACGCGAGGTTGTCCCGTACGAAGTCCGCCGCCCTCTTGACCGACTCTTCCGCCCCGGCCTGGTCCTCATAGACGCTGGTGGAGAGCATCACCCGATCCCCGGCATCGACCCAGTAGTAGGACACGAATCCGGGGACTTGGCGGAGGAGAGGCACGAATCCCTCGGCCACCAGGCGTCCCGCCTCGGCTGAATCGGTCACCCCTTCGTAGCGCCGCACTACTGCGTACATAGCTGATCTCCTCCTGGATCCCAAGGTCACCTTGCGCGAATCGACGTACCCCCATCGCATGTCTCTCGCTCGCCGGACGTCCGTAAGTGACTCGGATAGGCGCATTGGTCCGAACCGGGCATCTGCTGTGTCAGACCCGGGCGCGCAGGGCCTCACGGGACTCTGGTCGGAGAGGGCCGAGGACAGGCCGGCTGCGTTCCTGGTGGCGTCGGGATCGCGCCTTCAGTCACTCATACTCACGCAGCAAGTCCTCGATACGGCGATTGGCGACCTCCTGCCGCCCGTCGATGCACTTTGCGTACCGGCTCAGCAGCACCTCCACGCTGTTGCCCGCTCGTTCGGCAACCTCGGTGGCGTCGACGCCGGCGTTCAGCCACGTCGACAGCGCCGAGTGCCGCAGGTCGTAGGGCCGCCGGGCAAGGGGCGAGGCTGCCACGGCCGGCGGCAGAGCCAGCAGGCGAGCCTCCTGCCAGGCGCGGTAGTAGGAGGACGAGGAAACCACTCCCCCGCCCTCGCTGAAGAACAGGCGCCCGTCGCCAGCCGTCCCGAAGGTGTCGAGGTGTTCCCGGAAGATGGCCACCAGTTGCGGGGGAATCGGCACCCGGCGCACGTCCTCGGCCGGCCGGTTCTTCAGCCCGCGGTCATCGTGGCTCTCCCCGGAGTCGGTCCACTGCTTTCCGACGCTGGGGCGCGTGCGGTGGAGAAGTGCGGAGCCCCAACCTGTAGCGGGCAAGGTGAGGTCCATATCGGCAAGGCCGACCGCTTCGGCCGGGCGCAGGCCCCCGAAGTACATCGCGGCGAAGAGACCGACCAGGCGCCGGCCGCGGGCACGGCGGTAGCCGCCGAGGTACGACACGGCGCACAGCAGGTCGCGGGCCTGGTGCGGGTTGGCGACGACCCGCGGGTCCACCTCGCTGGAAACCTTGGGCTTTTGCCACCGGACGCCAGCGAGCGGATTCTCCGGAAACTCGCCGAGGTCGACCGCGTAATGCATGGCGTTGACGAGCGTCCGTCGCTTTCGACGCACGGTCTCGGCAGCCGCGGCAGTGCCGTCCAATTTGAGCTTGAGGGAATCGAGCACGGCACGGCCGATCACCGGGTCACCGAGATCCGCGAGCGGGCGAGACGCCTTGGATACCCAGTGAAGCGCGTTGGCAATCTCCGCAGGCAGTTCCCGATCATTCGGCCCCGGCAGGACGAAGGCCCAGTTCCGCAAAGCCTTGCGGATCAGTTCCTCCGGCGGCCGGCCGAGACGATCGTCCAGGAGCGCCACGGTGACCGAAGCCAAGGATTCGTTGATCCCGACACGCGTGTTCGGCGCGGCGTGCGGCCACTTCATCGCCAGATACTTGAGCGCGAAGTCGTACCAGGTCAGCGTGGCCTTTTGCTCCGCCATGGACAGAGGGAGACCGCTGTCGGCGTCGAACTCCTCTCCGTCGTGGGCCGCTCGCAGAAGCTTGGAGCGGAAATTGTCGGCGAGGCCCTTGGTCCGGAACGTATCGGAGAAGACCTGGCCGCCCACGGACCAGCGCACGTTGTAGGACGGTGTCTTGGTGTTCCGCTTGCGAACAGCCCACACCTTCACGTCGAGGGACTTCACGCGGCAGTCCCCTCCAGCCGGCGCAGCCACGCCATGAAGTCACTGCGCCACACCCGGAGCTCCCCGTTGGGCAGCTTGAAGGCGTCAGGACCCTGCCCCAGTTCCCGCCAGCGGTAGAACGTGCGACGTGAAACGCCCCCCAACTCGGCGAGGATTTGCGGAACAGTCATCAATTCGTCTTTCACGCTGCGGCTCCTTCCGGGGCAACTTGGTCATGCAGGGCTTCGCGGGCGGTTTCGCGGTTGAGCTGGAGGTCCCGGGCGATGGACGCGGCGAGGAGGGATTCGCCGGGGGTGTGACCGTGGCCGGCGTATTGCCAGTCGGCAAGGACCAGGACGGTGTCCGGCTCGATGTCCTCCAGGCCGAGGTACGCGTGCTCCTGGGCGGCGCGGTAGTCGGCACGTTCCTGGCGCAGTGCGCCGAGGGTGGTGGAGTAGCGGCGGGATTTGGTGGAGAAGTGGCCGCGGAAGCCGAGCATGTGCGCCCAGGCCCACAGCCGCCGGTCCGGGTAGAGGTCGTCGAGGTCGCGGCAGGCTTGGATGAGGCGGCGGGCGTGGTCGGGCACCTGGTGGCGGTCGAGTTCAGCGAGCTCCCCGATGCGGCGGTCGAGGGTGCCGGTGTTCTCGGCGGCTTTGGTGGCGTACTTGGCGACGTAGGAGGCGACGGCCTGCTCGGTGATGTCCGAGCCGTCGCCGAAAGCCTTGACCGGGCGAACGTCGAGCTGGGTACCCCAGCGGAAGGTCCGGGCCGATTGGTCGCCGGAGGCCGGGACGGCGACCGAGGTGTAGGAGTGGTGGGCGGCAGCCCCAACAGCGTCCTCGAGTAACTGGGTGGTGGCCCAGGACGGGGGCTCGGTGTCGGGACCTTCGGGGCCGTCGAGGCGGATGACGGCGTGGAAGTGGACGGCGCCGCGCTTTTGGAACTCGGCAACCTTGCCGAAGGAGACGCGCAGGACTTCGGCCATGGCGCGTTGGGTGAGGCCGGCGCGGGCGGCGATCTCGCGGCGGAGCCGGTTGGTGAAGCGCTGCCACAGTTGTCCGGCGTGGTTGTTGAACAGCACCGCCCCCGCGTAGTCGTACGTCGTCGGGTCCAACGCGGTCCCCAAAGCGGAATCGTCAGCAGCGTGCCGAGTCCCGCAGCGGCACCGTCCGGTGCCGGGCCGGTTGTGAACGCGCCCGAAGGAGGGGGCGGTGAGGGTGGCGAAGACTCTCGGGTGATCCCGGACGGTGCCGGGGATGTCGCGGCGCTGGTCTCCGGCGAGGCCTGCGCGGATGAGGTGGTAGGTGTCGCCGGCGTAGGTCCAGGCACAGGCCGGGCAACGGGAGGCGCGGCGGTTGCCGCAGGCGATGCGGAGGCGTCCGCCGGGTTCGTTCTCGGTGGAGTAGTGGTGCAGGGTCTCGCCGCTCACCTTGTCTTTGGTGAGGGTCCAGCCGGTCAGGTGGATGGGGTCGGAGCAGCCGCCGGTGCGGCGGATCTGGTCTTCCCAGCGGTGGAAGCCCGGAGACCCGGCCACCCGCAGCAGATCGTGCAGGGTGGTCGGGTCCAGGCCCGCGAGGGTCGCGGTGTCGGTCACGCGATCACCTTTTGGCGGGCAGTGAGGAACGCGGCCCCGATCCAGCGGGTGTAGGCCGGGGGGATCGCTTCGGTGAGTTCCTCGCGGACGTCGGTCCAGTCGATGCCCATGGCGGTCTGCATCTCGGCCACGGTGGCCTTGCCTCCCCCGTTTCCGTAGCCGGCGACGTACGGGCCGGTGCGGTAGACGCCGTGGCGGTACCCGCGCACGTAGCCACGGTGCCGAGGGTGCACGGGACGCGGGACGGCCCAACGGCCGAGTTCGAAGTTCCGGTGACGCAGCACCCCGAGACCGAACATCTCCCCACACAGCGACAGGTCCTTGCGGATGCTCGCGCGGCCGTTGGGCTGCTCGATCACATACGGCAGACCGGTGCGACCCAACAGGTCCCGGGTCGGGCCGACGAGGTCCTGGTGGGTGCTGCCCCAGCCCTGGGAGGCGTTGGTGCCCACGGTCAGCGCGCACCGAGCCTGGCAGGGCGGCGAGGCGTGAACGAGGGCGTAGCGCTCGATCTCACCGGTGCTGATCAGGCGGGCGAGGTGTTCGAGGGCGTCCCCGCGGTGGCGGGGGAAGGGGTAGTTGGGTCGGTCGGCCAAGTCAACGCCGTCCACGTCGAAGCCGGCCCGGTGATAGCCCATGGCGGCCCCGCCGGCGCAGCAGAACAGATCCAGCACCCGCAGCCCGTTCCTGGCAGCCGGGGCGATCATCGGGCCACCTGGGCAAGGCGCACGGCGGAGGCTGGCGTGGGGACGTGGCCGGTGCCGCGGCAGCCGGGGCAGGCGACGCGGAGCGTGGCGCGGGAACCATCGTTCAGGCGGGTGCCGGTGGTGATGGCGGCGGAGGCGAAGCCGTCGCAGGCCGGGCAGATCCGTGCTGCAGGCGGCGCAGAGTGGGTCATGATGGGGGTTCCTTCCGGATCTCTGGTTCGGGCAGGGGCTCGGCTCCCGGGGCGGGCGATACTTGGCGGTTGAGACCGCCCCGGGGGCCGGTCAGCGCTGGCGCTGGCCGTTGAGCATCGAGCGCAGGACGACCGCGCAGATGGCGACGGATGCGGCGGTGACGGCGACCGCCAGCAGCAGCGACACCAGGACCGTGCCGACGACCAAGACCACCGCTGTGCCGCCGGCGACGAGCGTGACCAGGGCGCCCGGGGTGAGCTGGACGACGGGCCGGGACGACACCGGAGCTACGGGGACGGGCGCAGGGGCCGTGGCCGCGGTGTGCTGCACGACGGTGGTCGACCCGACCGGGAGCGGGATGGTGACGCCGGTCGGGGTCGGGTTGGTGGGGATCTTCGGCCGAAGCATGAGCGGTCTCCCTACTTCTCGATGAAGGTGTCGATGACGGGGGCGAGGAGGCTGTCGGCGATGAGGTAGCCGCCCAAGAGCAGCACCAGGACCAGCCAGAGCGGCGGGCGGATGAGTTTGCAGCCGAGGTAGCCGACGACGATCAGGGCGAACCAGAGCGGGACGTCCACGGTTCTGCCTCCTATCGGGCCGTGCAGCGGTGGGTGCGGGCGGCCAGCTGGGCGGCTGACTGGCTGGAGTAGTCGGCGGACCAGCCGCAGCGGTCGTTGGTGCACACCGCGGCGTGCTTCGTCTGGCCGTGCCGGTCGCGGTGGGTGCCGATCTGCACGGGGCCGATCCGCATCACGGAGTGGAAGAAGTCGCGGGCGGGCATCGGGGTCAGTCCTCCTGTCCGCTGAAGTCGCTGGCGTGGTCGGTGAGCCACTGCCGGATCTCGGGGTGTTCGTCGTCGGTGGCCTGGTTGATGGCGTCCTCGCCCAGGCGCATGGCGTCCACCAGGCGGTGGTTCCGGGTGAGTTCGGCGGACCGTTCCAGGGCGGCGCGGATGTGCGGACGCATTGCGGTGTTCTCCTGTCAGGTGAGGTGGGCGGCGATGGCGTCGGCCAGCTGGGCGGGGACGCCGAGCCGGACGCGCAGGGTGTCGGTGTCGATCCGGTGGCCGGTGCGGGCGTGGTGGTCGTCGGCGACCTTCCGGGCGTGGGTAACCAGTGCGGCTGGGACCGCGGGAAGTGCCGGCGCAGGGGTGGGTTGTGCGGCAGGCAGGGCCGGGACAGGCTCGGTTGCCTCGACTGCGTCCGGCACGGGCTCGGGCTCAGGGGCGCGTTGGAGGTTGGACGCCTCGCTCACGTCGGGGGCCGGGGCTTCCTGGCGTTCGGGGGCGGGGCTTGGGGAGTGCACGAGGAGGGTGCCGCCGAGGAAGGCCAGGGCGGGCCATCCGGCGACGAGGATGCTCAGCCAGTCGGGCACGTGGTCCAGGTCGAGGAGGCCGGCCGTGGCCACGTTGGCGCCGAGGGATGCGGCCAGGGCCGTGGCAAACCAGAACCACGCAGCCCGCACCGGTTCACCACTGGGGCGGAGGGAGCGGAGCTTTCGCCAGGCGGCGACAAGGAGCAGGTCGACGCTGATGGGGTAGGCCCAGGCTTTCCAGCCGCTCTGTCCAGCTGCGGCGGCGAGGTCGTGTAGGTGGGCGAAGGACAGTGACCCTGCGATGACCGCTTGCACGAGCACCGCGTCCACGCGCAGAGACCGCATGATCGTTCTCCTTCCGAGGTCAGGCAGCTTCGGTCAGCTGGGCGGGTGCGTGGAGCGGCTTGGGCGGGATCACGGGCGGCAGGGCGGGCCGGAAGGCGGCGAGTTCGGGCAGTTCCGGGGTCAGGTCCGCGTGGCGGTTGCAGACGTTGGCCGCGTGCCGCAGCGAGGTGAGTGGTGTCCGGGTGCGGACCCAGCCGCCGGCGGAGTCGGCGGCCACGGCAACGCCGGGCGTCTCGGTGGGGATCTGGATCGCCGCGAGGACTGCGTCCGGGGCGATGTCGCCGAATGCCATGTTGGCGCTGGTCTCGTCGTTGACCCGGTGTGCGGTCCGGCAGGTCAGTTGGGCGCGGAGCATGGTGATGCCCTTGCCGAGTTCGGAGCCGAAGCGCTGGCCGCACACCTCGACGTAGATGCCGGCGGCGCGGCCGAGCTGGGCGAGGCTGACCAGGGTGGTGATGATCCGGTCGCGGCGCTTCTCTTCCTCCTTGGTGGCGTAGAGGGCCAGTTCCGCCACTTCGTCGATGAGGAGCACGACCGGCACGGGACGCAGGTGCTCGGGCAGGTCCCAGATGTCGGCGGCGATCTCCGCGTCGGGGGTGTCGGCGCTCACGCGCTGTTCGCGGCGTATGAGCTGGTAGACGTCCGTCATGCGGTCTGCGAGTGCGTCCAGGAGGTCGGCGGCGGTGTCGGGGTTGTCGGCTAGGGCCGAGAACCTGCGAGCGAGCGGGGACAGCTCGACGCCTTGCTTGCAGTCGATGCCGACCAGGGCGACATGCTGCTTGGCGAGTTCGGTGACGAGCCTGCGCTGATAGACGGACTTGCCCGACTGCGTGGCGCCGATGTTGAGCGCGTGCGGCACCTTCCGGTAGTCCCGGTAGTGGACTTCCCCGTCATCGCGCAGCGCGACAGGTACGCGCATCGGTGTCGCGTCGACTTTCGCGGGCATCTGCACCCGCTTGAGGACGTCGTAGCCGGTCATCCGCAGCTCGACCACACCGGAGCGGATCTCGCGGGCGGTGACCGCGTACATGGCGAAGGAGTGCCGCAGCCGGTCGGAAGTCGCCGCGAAGTCGAAGGCGTCCTGTCCGGGGCGCATCTTCAACCGCAGCACCAGGCCGGTCCGGGTCGGCCGCACGCGTAGGACGCGAGGAGCCCGCGGGCCCGGTACGGGGCGGTTGGCGGCCCGGGCGAGCGCCATGCGCCAGCGGGACGGAGGGACGGTCAGCCCGCAGGCGTCCATCACCGACCTGTAGCGGACGGCAACCCGGAGCAGGGCAAGCGAGACCCCGAACGTCAGCCAATACCAGGCGGGGCGCCGCCACCGCAGAATCAGGGCGATGGCGGCGACCAGCAGCAGCGCGAGCGTGAAGCGGGTCATGGGTCAGGCCGCCTTCGCGGCGCCGGCGGCGAGCGAGGTGACCGCGACCGCGCGGAAGCTGATGCCGTGGCGGCGCTGGCCGTTGAACTCGTTCTCCCACGGCCGGGCCACCAGGCCGGTCAGCGCGACGGGCGTGCCCATCACCAGGTCACCCGAGATGCCCGGCTCCGGGACGGCCACCGACAGGATCTCGACCTCGCCGTTCGATGCGAACATCACGTCGACGGTCATCATCGTCGCGCCGGTCTCGGCGTCCGTGGCGATCTCGCCGGTACGGCGGTCGCGGACCTTGGGCTGGGGTGCCTGGGCCACCATCACGGTGGCGGCGGAGGTGTCCACGGGGATCTGACGCATCGTCTGTCTCCTGTTGGAGTAGGCGTTCCGCCGTCGTTCGGCGGTGACTACAGGAGACCGCGAGAGGTAGTGGACGCATCACGGTCCGTATGGACGTTTGGGGACGTCTGAGCTATCGTCAAAACGTCCCTGGCGTCCCCTCAGGAGGGCACGACGATGGCGAACGAGCGGTTACGCGCGGCGATTTCGGCAAAGGGCGAGACCATCCAGTCCGTGGCGGACCACGTCGGGGTTGATCCCAAGAGCGTGGAGCGCTGGATCACCACCAACCGCACACCTCACCGGGGCCACCGCTGGACGGCCGCGAGCTTCCTCGGTGTCGACGAGGTCTATGTGTGGCCGTCGGTCCAGAAGCAGGCCGAGACGGCGAGCACATCCGAGCTGATCACGTACTACCCGCACCGCGGAGCGGTCCCGGAGGCCCTGTGGTCATCGCTGATCGAGCAGGCCACCAGCCACGTCGAGATCCTGGTCTACGCCGGGCTGTTCCTCTTCGACAGCCACCCCGACCTCCCCGACCAGCTGGCGGAGAAGGCCACCGCCGGTGCCCAGGTGCGGATACTGCTGGGCGACCCAGACTCGGAAGCGGTCCGCCAGCGCGGCGACGAGGAGGGGATCGGCGGGGACCTGGCCGCGCGGGCCCGGATCACGCGCCGCTACCTCGAACCGACCATGGCCACACCAGGCGTGGAGGTCAGGTCGCACGACACGATCCTGTACAACTCCATCTACCGCTTCGACGACGACGTCCTGGTGAACCCACACGTCCTCGGAGCTCCCGCCGGCCAGAACCCGGTCCTGCACTTCCGCTACCTGCCCGGCGCCCGCACCTTCCGGCACTACATGCGCAGCTTCGACTACGCATGGGAGCGCGGGATGCCCGCCGTCCGATGACCGCCGACCTGCCCCTGTTCGCCGACGTGTTCCCGGAGCTGGCCTCAGACATCCTGCGCCTGCTTGAGCCGGACGGCGGGGTTCTCAGCGAGCAGATCCCAACGCTGCGGTACTACGGCGTATGCACCTGCTCGGCCACATGCTGCAACCTTCTGACGTCGCCCCAAGGCACGCCCACTCCCTACATCTGCCCACTGGAGGAGGACGACGAAGTGGTGATCTGGCTCAACCTCGACCCGACCGGAACCATGATCGTCGACATCGAGATCCTGGACGGAAGGGACCTCGGAGAAGCCGCACGGCGCCCCTGACCACGAACGAGGCATGTGCGACGCTGGACGCATGGCCCGCGTCGACTACTTCAACGACCCGAATGCCCCGAAGGCAAACAGCATCGTCCCCTCGGTTACAGCAGTCGCTCTCAACGAGGCCGGGGAGATCCTGCTCATCCACAAGACCGACAACAACCTGTGGGCACTGCCAGGCGGAGGCATCGACGTCGGGGAGTCCGCGCCGGCCGCAGCCGTGCGGGAGACGAAGGAAGAGACCGGGTTCGATGTCGAGGTAACCGGCTTGATCGGCATCTATACCAACCCGGCGCACGTCATGGCCTACGACGACGGCGAGGTACGCCAGCAGTTCTCCATCTGCTTCCACGCCCGCATCACCGGCGGCAAGCTCCGCACCAGCAGCGAAAGCAAGGAAGTGGCGTTCGTCCACCCGAGCAAGCTGGATGGACTGAGCATCCACCCGTCCATGCGGATGCGGATCGACCACGGATTGGCAAGTCGCGCCCAGCCCTACATCGGCTGATCGCCGAGACGAGCCTGCGCTCTCCCGACAGCTGCACGCAAGTACGGGCGCGCGTTACTGATCGCCGTGTGCACTTCGCTGCCCGGCGCGTACCGGACCAGAATCTCGTCCATGCGCTGCTCGAAGTCGAAGGCTTGGCCGGCGGGGCCCGTCGTCATGTCGGCGCAGATGAGCGCATCGAGCAACGGGGAGTCCTCCCGCTCATACACCGCCAGCTCCGCCGACAACCCGCGCTGCTCCGCTTCATAGACGGCACCCGAGTGATGGGCGACCAGGCGCACGAGCCGTCCAGGAGCGCCCAGAGCTTCCAGGTGCCGTGCACCGTCGACCGGGTGGAAGCCAGTGTCCCGAAGCTCCGGGGCGTAGCCGATGTCGTGCAGCCAGGCGGCAGCCACCAAGAGATCACGCTCATCCACCGGCACAGCCGCGGATACCTCCCGGGCGCGCGCTGCGACGGCCTGCGTATGCAGCCATCGGTTCCCAAGCGGCGGCAACAACGACTCGGCCAGTTCGGCCGCTCCCTGGGGCGTGTCCAACGCAGAAGGCATGGACCGCACGGTAGCCGAGCACCTTGGACACCCGACAGTCCTGGAGCTCCACTAGTTGATCAAGGTGCAGCAGAACCTCGCCCCCTATGGTTCAACAGGTGAGTACATCGCAGGCATTGGCGTCAACGACACCACTGCACTCGGTATCCGTGGCCGGAGCCGTGGTGCGCGAGGACGGCCGGCTCTTGGCGATCCGCCGGGCCGACAACGGCGCTTGGGAGCTCCCGGGCGGTGTCCTGGAACTGGACGAGGCCCCCGAGGACGGCGTCAAGCGCGAGGTCTGGGAGGAGACCGGCATCCACGTCGAAGTCGACCAGCTCACCGGGGTTTACAAGAACACCGCCCGCGGCATCGTCGCCTTGGTCTTCCGCTGCAAGCCCTCCGGCGGCACCGAACGTACCTCCGAAGAGTCCATAGCCGTCGACTGGCTCACGCCCCAAGAAGTCGCCGAGCGCATGTCCGAGGTCTTCGCGGTCCGGCTCCTAGACGCCCTGGACGATGCCGGTCCGCACGTCCGAAGCCACGACGGCAAGCGCCTGCTTCGCCGGTAGGGTCGCCGCATGACTGAGCCAGCTGCAGCACGGCCAACCCCCAGGCATCTGACAGAGCTGACCGATGTCTACGACTTCCTCGACGAGGTACGGCTGCGTCCGGGGATGTGGGTGCGGGGAAGTTCCCTCCAGCACCTGGAGTCGATGTTGCTCGGGTACGGCGCGGCGATGAAGGTACACGGCATCGAGGCAGCGTTTGACTTCTGGAGCCCTGGCGCCCAGAGGCCGTTCGCTGAGTGGCTTTGGCGTCGCAACGGCCGGCACAGTCCCCTGGGGTGGGCTGTAGAGATCGAGCGCGAGGCGCAGGAGTCCGAGACGCCTGCGATCGAGCTGTTCTTCAGCCTGCTTGATCAGTACCGAGCCGAGCAGCTACCCGTGCGGTAGAACTTTCCCTACTTCATCAAGGCGCTCCCGCCGCGCACAGCGCGGCGGCGCGCGGCCCGGCGCCTCGGCCCGACGCTCCTGCCTTCGTCCCGCTCCGGCCCGGCCGCCAGCCGCACGCCGAACGGCGAAGGGTTGCTGAAGGAAAACCCCGCTGCGGCTGGGGCGGTCAGCTCCGCGGCTTTAGCCACCTCCCCGGTCCGGGACCCGCGCCGAACAAGACCAGGGGGCCACTCGAACACATTACGGGCAGGGACAAGCCTGCCCGAGTTGCCAACCAGCGTACGGCCCCCTGATCATGCTCGGCCCCAACCCAGGCAGGCCACCGGCCAAACCCGCTGCGCCAACCCTGTGAGCAGGCGCCACCTATCGCGCCGGTGCGAGCAGACCCAGCACCCCCTCAGTGCGAGACAACTCGCACGAACGACTCGAACTGAGATCGATCTGAGCCGGTGACAGCAGCCACGCCGCGCCATATCCTGTTGCATTCAGCCAAGTTGCGGCGGCACACGTAGCCGTTCTCAAGCGGCTGGGCGCTCCTTCGCAAGTCGCTCGACCTGGTGGCACACCTGCGAGGAACGAGGCCACTGCGGGTACGGGCTTGGGGGGCAAGATGGCAGTCGAGCTGCCTGAGAAGGGTGCGCAAGTGCGTGTGGACGGTGCCTTGGTCACCGTACGCGACGCTGACTTTGCCGGGGACGGGACGATTGAGCTCTTCGTCATCGATGCCGCTGGCGCGCCAAAGCGCATACTGCTAACAGATGCTCAGCTGGCTGATGGCCTTGTCCCCATTAACGACCGCGGTGGAGATCCTGAGCGGGCACTCACCGGCCTCTGGGGTCGATGGATGCAGCACGCCGTTCCGCGCATACGCTCGGCTGTATTGGCGACCCGACCCCTGAAGCCTTATGCCCACCAAGACGAGGCCGTACACGGGCACATGTTGAACCAGCCTCGTCTCCGTTTTCTGTTGGGTGACGAGCCTGGAACCGGCAAGACAATCATGGCCGGCATGTACCTCACAGAAGGTAGGCGGCTCGGACTGATCCAGGGGCGTACTGCGATCATCGTGCCCGCACATCTAGTCACAAAATGGGAACGGGACCTTCTGCGTCTCTTTGGCGTGCAGGCAAAGCGCATAACAGCAGCGATAGCCGCCGACCCAGCAGACCTCGATCCACGATACGACACATGGCTGGTCTCGCTCGACCTGTTCACTCATAATGCCGAGGTAAGGCGAAAAGTAGCCGGGTCACGTAGTTCCTGGTCTCTCGTCGTGTTCGACGAAGCCCACAGGCTCACTCCAACAAGTCAATTCCTCGCAGCGGCACGTCAGGCCGCAGACTGCAGCCATCACCTGCTACTCATGACGGCAACACCGCATCGGGGCAAGGAACACTATTTTCGCGGCCTCATGAATCTTCTGGATCCGACTCTCTACCCATGGGATCCACGAACTAACGACTACGACACCTCACTGGTGCCCTCAAAGTTGTCATTCTTGCGTCGCATGAAGGAAGACCTTGTAGGCCATGATGGCACCAAATTGTTTAAGCCGCGATTCTCCGAAACAATTCCCGTAGCTCTCAACGGGTATGAGTCAGCCGCCTACGACTCTGTGATGGACTACGTCGATACCTTCTATGCAGACTCCGCCGCGCTGGCCCGTTCCATCTACGGAAAACGCGCAGCATCCTCGCTATACGCCGTCGCGTCGACCTTACAGCGCCGGCAGGTTGCACTTAAAGGCTCGGCGCACGAACGGTCCCAGCCAGCACCTCCAGACGACCTCATTACTGCAGCTGGCCTCGGCACTGCAGCAGATGATGATGAGGCGTGGGAAAAGGCCGAAGCCGCATTGGTGGCTGCTCGCACCAAGAACAAGTCCGCCGAACTCACACGAGTAAGCACCCTTCTCCAAACCCTGGCTCACGCCCAAACTGCTGAAACGCCTGCGAAGTGGCTCCACCTCATCCACGTCATGGAACGGCATGAAATACGCCCCGGTCATGGGCAACTACTCGTTTTCACGGAGTTCGCCGACACAGCGAAATGGCTAAAAGCTCGGTTTAGGGACGCCGGCTACACGACCGACCTACTGGAAGGGTCCGTCAATCACAAGACTCGCGATGAGCTACAAGAAAGATTTCTTGCTGGAAAATTCCAGGTCCTCATATCGACCGACGCAGGCGGCGAAGGAATCGACCTGCAGTCCGCTCACGTGATGGTGGATTGGGACCTTCCCTGGTCAATGGTTCGTCTTGAGCAGCGAATGGGTCGACTTCACAGAATTGGACAAAGAGAGTCCGTCTACGTTTACCATCTGGTCGCACCTCACACTCGGGAGGGGCGCGTCCAACAGGTGATGCTGACGAATCTGGAGCAGGCTGGAAGGTCTTTGGATGGAAAAATCTATGACCTTCTCGGCGCCAGCGCCGACCGCGCAGGATTCGATTGGGGGAAGGCCATGGTCGACGCACAAGCGGGTCGTAACGTCGCCATTCCTGACACTCAAACCCTTATAGCCTCCGCTCAAGCACTCGTAGACGAGGAACGCTTTCTAGCTACTCCCGCCAACGTGTCAGACGCCCTAGAAAGATTCGCCGCCGACCGACTCGAGGCAATCAACCCCATTATCGTCGAGGCCATGGTGGAGCAACTCGGCCGCAGCGAAGGATGGATGCTTGGGCCCGGGCCTGCACGAGGCATACGTTCCTTGGAGGCAACCAGGTCACCTCTCCCAGGTGCGCTCGGTGGCTCGTGGAAGGCATTTGTTGCTGCTGCAGGTGACTCCGTTCGCCAGGCCATCAACGATGGTGCAGCTGGCTTGGACGATGTCATCGTCCTCGGACCGACTGAGGAGGCATTCCAGGAACTTGTGGCACACGCTCTAGCAACTGGCGAGGCCGATCTAGTACGCGGAGCCACGCTAGTAGACAGCGGATCACTGACTTCGTATGAGCTAACCCTGTTTGACGCCGACGTACAGGTTCACGACGGCCGTACCAGAATTATCCGCAAGGCCCCGATTTTGATCCGATGTTCATTGGGGCAAAGCATCCCGGTCGCCTGGGACTCTTTGATGAAGTTGCGCGCAGCCGGCCAGGGCGATGCTCCGCCCACAACCCCTAACGCCCTCCCGCCTGGGGTTCGTCATGATGCCCACAATGCGGCACGCCTCACCTTGCGTCAACAGGTGCAAGCCCTAACAAACGAACGTGAATCATGGGTTGCGGCCGCACGCTCCCAATTGGACACGACGCAATATCGATTTGAAGAATCCATCGCTGATCGATCACTGAACGAGCGCCGCGTCCTACTAGACCAGTTTGCTGCCGCTAAGTCATCTCGCGAAGAGGTCCTTAAAGATATTTCTCTGGTAACGGCCAGTGCCGTGCGTCTGATTGGGTGGGTAAGCGTCGTCGGCGGCGCCAGGATAGAAACTCTCGGATACGACCCGAACGCAGAAAAGGTCGCTATCGCGACAGTGGTAACAGAACTTGAACGTCTCGGGTTCGACGTCGATGACCGCCAAAGCGCGGGACTGGGCTACGACCTCTACGCACGGCACAGGGTGACTCGCGAACAACGACTCGTTGAGGTCAAGGGACAACAGGGAGCCCTGAGACCAATATGGCTCGAACAAAACGAGTGGGCTCAAGCGCAGCAGAGAACTGACACCTACTGGCTTTACGTAGTCACCTCTTGTGCAACAAAACCAACTGTCGTCCTGCGGCAACAGGATCCTGCCGCTGCCCTGAGTGGCCCTCAGCGTATCGAGCGTTTCCGAATCCCACTCTCTGAGCTCGCCCGACTAATTGGAGAACAGCAGTGACAACCGGTCCCGTGTCGCCCACAACGGCTGGCGCTAACACCGAACCACCGGTGGCTCAAAGCTCGCCATCCGACGCTGTGGCACGGATGATCGATACGTGGTTCCCTTGCACCGAGGTTGACGCCGCAGTGGCTACCCCTGCGGGCTCAGGCCGCAGCGAGAAGGCTCTATTCACATGGTTCGCATCTCGGCCCATTGCTCAGGCTCGTGCTGCTGTTCTCTGTGCTCTACTTCCCGACACCTCTAGCAACCGCGCCGACATCAGGCTCGCGGTGTTGACCGGCGACAACGGTGCGCTGTCCCGGCTGCGTCAGAGGATAGCGGAGCAATACCCCAGCAAGCCCCCCGTGGTACTGGATATGTTCTCAGGGCGCGGAATCATTCCGCTTGAGGCAGCGCGGCTGGGTGCAACTGCTATGGGCACTGACCTCTCACCGGTAGCAACCCTGGCCGGCCGGCTGCTCGCGGATTACCCATTGCAGGACTGGTCAAGTGAGTCACCTTTGCCTTTCGGTTTGCCGGGTCATCCCGACGCGGCAGCAGACTCTGACGAAGCCGGGAATGCTGCCACTGCGACCTTGGAACTTGAAGTAGCACCTGACGAACCTCGATTGCTAGGCGACGTTCGCACCGTGCTCGCCGAAGTAGGTCGCCGCGTCGAGGCGAGAGTCGAGGGGTTCTACCCGCGTTCGAGCAGCGGAACGCTGCCGTGGGCATACCTGTGGGCAGTGACCATCCCATGCGACGGTTGCCGTCGCAGGTTTCCACTTATCGGATCAATGGCGCTTCGACACCCGTACGTACGGACTGGAGATTTGGGGCAGGCCATGCGCCTGAGCACCGAAGGCGACGTCTGGAAGGTCGAAATTCACTCTGGGCCCGCCATGCAGGACGCTACTTTTGTCGCCCCCGAGGGGAAGCGAGGTAAGTCTGCCCGCTGCCCATTCCCGAACTGCGGCCACCCGCATACCCTAGACGTAGTCAAGGCAAAGGGGTTTGCACGACAATATGCAGATGCCCTCTTGGCCGTTGTGGAAACGAATCCAGAAACCAATCAGAAGATCTTTAGAGTTCCACGCCCCGAAGAAATCGAGGCTGCCGAGAGAGCAAATCCTCGGGAGCTTCAAACGTTTGACAACCTAAGCCCAATCCCTAATGAAGTAATTCCCGATGGGAACAAAGATAACGTACGCGGGAGCGGCTACGGATACACCACTTACGGTTCCCTGATGAACGGTCGACAGGCCGTACTTTTTTCGACCACCGCACATGTAATTCGACAGATTCACGACGAGTTGGCTGCTGTCGTCTCACCCGAGTATGCCGCTGCCCTTGCGGGGTACGCGTCGAGCAACATCATGCGCCAGATCAAGCACAGCACTCGGGGAGCCAATAGTCGGGCACATGGCAGGGTGGACGGAACGGAACAAAATCGTGTGCAAGTCGACCACATTTTCTCATCGCAATCTGTAATCAAGCATCAATTCGACTACCTTGAGGTGGGACCGGGAGACGGCCCAGGTACATGGTCGTCAGTGTCTGTAAGCCTTATCAACGCGCTGAAAAAGATCCTGGAGGAGACGCACTCGTCGGGCAAGCCGGGACGGTTCCGTCGCGCCTCAGCTGTCGCACTACCTTTCCGCGATGCGACCGTTGATGCTCTCGTATGCGACCCCCCGTATTACGACATGATTGCATACGCCGACTCTTCTGACCTGTTCTACGTGTGGTTTAGAAGGTCGCTTGGTAAATCCATGCCTGGCCTATTCGATGGAAGCGCAGACGGGCCCGACGGACTCCAGGATAAATCTGACGAAATCATCGTGAAGGGTCGTGGGGCGAAGGGCGCTGGAGATCACCGATCGAGCGAAGAGCGCTACGAGGCCATGCTGGCCAGATCTTTCACGGAAGCGCGCCGCGTGCTGAAGAGTGACGGACACCTGACGGTAATCTTTGGGCATTCAGATCCAGAAGCGTGGAAACGCCTCCTCACTGCGCTGACGGATGCTGGGTTCGTCGTGACGTCTTCTTGGCCGTCACGGACCGAAACCGCGGTGACCGGTGTCGCGACGATCTCTGTGACCGTATCTATTGGCGCCCGCGTCGCACCTAACCGCCGGCCTGTCGGTATTGCAGCGCAAGTGGACGCGGATGTGGTCGCGGATGTAAAGGCTCGTTGCCGAGGTTGGGACCTCGATGGCCTAGCACTCGAGGATCAGCTAATGGCGTCATACGGGGCGGCGCTGGCTATCGTGGGTCGCTACGAGCGCGTCATCACCCCAAGCGGTGATCGCGTGCCCCTGGAGCACTACATGACATTGGCGCGTCGGGCCGTGCGAGACGCGGTTGCTCTGCGGCTGGATGAGCTGCCTCTGGAAACCTTCGACCCTCACACACGCCTTGCTGTCTTCTGGCATGAGCTCTACGGGCGAGCCGATGTCCCAAAGGGCGAGGCGCGCTTCTTTGCCCAGTCCGATGATCTGCGCCTGGAGGACTTGCGGGGTCCCATCCTCACGGAGACCAAAGCAGGCTACCGGCTACGTCACGATGCGCCCGGAAAAGTCACTCCTTCCTCAAGCACCTACGAAGTGATCCGCGCCATGGCAGCCCACTGGCCATCGGGTACAGAGGCTGTAGCAGCTGCGGTTGCAGACGCCGGCTTGTCCCCAACGGACGCACATCTGTGGGCCGTTATCGATTGGGTGGCCGCCAAGTTGCCTGCATCAGACCCTGTTGCAATCGCCCTAGCTGCGATCAAGCGGAATCGGGGGACCGTGCAGGCATCCGCCGCGGTCGCTACCTCGCCCGCCAGACACGCGGATAACACTCCCAATCAGTCGAGCCTTTTCTAGGAGATGACGTGACCGCCACCCCGAATCCCGTCGCTCACTGGGCTGACGTACTGAAATTGCGCGACGAGGTAAGGCAGACTGATGGCTCTGTCGGCGAGCTTCAGATGAGTCTCACCAAGGCTGTCTATCAGACCGTTCCAGTTCCCTATGCCAGCTCGACATATTACACAGATATCACCCAGCCGACGCCCAAACTCGTCGGATTTCTGGGCCGCGTTGCAAGACGCCTGGGCGTAAGCGATCTCGAAACGCAGGCATGCTTCCATCTCGATCAAGGAATGGGCGGAGGGAAAAGCCATGCCCTAGTGGGCATTTGGCATATGATCAACCACCCTGAGGCCTTCTTTGGATCTGAATTGGGGCGAGCGGTAAAAACCGCTGCTGGGGCTGGGCGTCACGAGGTCGACTTGTCGCACGTGGTTCCAGTTATATTGACCTGCGACGGCATGTCTCCAGGAAGGAAAGATCCTCGATTTGGGCCCGCTACGGATCTTTTTGGGCGCTTCCTCTGGCTGCTGTTTGCGGATAGCAAAGACCGGATGGGACGCTACCAGCACTACAGCGGACTCGGCGCAAATAAGGCCACCTTGCAGTCAGCCTTTGCCGAAATAGATCGTCCTGTTCTGATCTTGATCGACGAGCTCATGGATTACGTCATGGCGCTGACTGATGAGAGCGCCATCGGCGGAATGCCGGGAGAGCAAGCATTTCTTAATGCTTTGACCGATGCAGTTGACGACCAGCCCGGTGTTGCCCTCGTCTTGGTAATGATCAAAAGCGAGGAAGATGAGAGCGGCTATCATCCCGCGGCTGAGGCACTTCGGGACTATCTGAGTCCACGTTTGCAGCGTAATGGCGAGACAGTTACGGTAACGGAGCCGTCAGACTTTGCGCAGATCATCCGCCGCCGTCTTTTCATGCGTGCTGACACCGCAGATGTCGCGGCAGTGACAGCTGCGGCTTTTATCGCGGCTGGCCAAGAGGGCCCATGGAAAGACCAGGTATACAGTCCCCTTGGTAGCAACCGGACATTGGCTGGCCTGCCGGAACGAATTTCCGACACCTACCCTTTCCACCCTGAATTGTTTGCGCTCGTAAGCAAAGAGTGGACCGTCGTCCAGGCTTTCCAGCGCGTACGGTCAACTGTCTCAATTTTCGCACGCACTGCTCTCCATTGGAGCACTGAACGCTCGGAAGGGCGTTGGGCACCTCCGCTGATCGGTGTTGGCGATATTCCGCTACACACCGATGCCCTAGAAGCCTTGCTTTCGAGCGGAATTCTCGCTGGCAACGACCGAGCGATTCAGGGATATCGGGCAGTCGCGACCACCGACATCGTGAACACCGGTGGCGCAGGTGGTACAGCCTATTCCCTTGATGAGGCCCTGGGGGCGAACGGAGTCAATGCTGGCCAGCCGTACCCTGCGCGACGGATGGCCACTGCGTGCCTTTCATACAGCCTCGTACCACGCCCTCGTGCGGCTCGAGGAGCTGTTAAGGCAGAATTGCTCGCTGCCATTGCCGGACCAGGCGTCGAATACTCGGCCGCAGAAGAGGTCTTTAACGCGCTCGTCGCGAGTCCTGCTGATGGGGGCCTCGGCGCCTTGGAGCGTACACGTCCTGCAGGCAGAGGGCCTGAGCGCTTCTACTTGTCCATCAAACAGACCCTGAACATGTACCACGCAAACGCGCTAACAATGGTTAGTTCGGAAGACTCCCTAGATACCGTATGGGCACGGGCTCAGGCTCATGCTGACAAGCACTGCTTCTCCGCTCTGCATAAACTCTCGCGCCCTCGCCCTGAGGGCTCCGCGAGCCTAGTATTTGCAGGATTGGATTCTCAACAGACTCGCCTGGTCATACTTGACCCACGACGCTGGACCTTGCTGAATGGACGGGATCGCGCCACCCGCGCGGACATCGATATGGCGTACGGTGTATCAGCCGGATTGCCCAGTACTTTTGCGGCTTCCATGGTCATGGCTGTCGCCACTACACAACGGCGTGATCGGGCCAAGGCATTCGCACGCGATTTCCTAGCTTGGAATCAGGTGGTTGCGCAACTGGGAGACGAGAGCGAAGAGCTTCCTGAGGCACGCTCACGTCGCGACGAAGCTAGCCGAAAGCTGGACGACGCTGTCATTTGGGCATACCAGCACTACGCCTATTTGCTTCGGACAGACAATGGGCTCACCGTTCAATACAAGACTCTGCCAGAGCCTCAAACTTCCCTTTCAGGCCGTCATGTGTGGACTGCCTTGGTGGCGGACGGACGCGCAGTTCAGTCGAACCAACTGTCTGCGGACTATGTGGCACAGTTGATCAAGGCGGGCCGCTACGGTCGCGATCTCACACCCAAGGAGCTCTTCGCCTACCCGTACAGTGATCCAACTTGGCCGTTGATACAGACGGACGAAGAAATGCGCCAGGCTCTGTTTAAGCTGGCGACATCCCCCGACTGGATGCTGACGGATAGCGACGGGCTGGAGATCCGCCCTGCGAGTGCGGCACAAATACAGTCGGCGACTCTGCAGCAACAACTTCGCCCTCGAGTGACCGAAGAGCCAGCAGAGTCGTCGGCGCAAGGTGAAACCGTCGCCGCGGAGACGGTTGGGCACGGAAAAAGGGCTGTAGGGGGGCGAGTCAATGAACTAGATTCCGCTGATCTTGATGCAGCAAAACCCTCAGTGCCGACTTCAGTAGCGGCTGATGCATCAGAGAAGACCTTTGAAACTACGACCATCAACATACCCTTCTCGTCGGTCACTGATCCTTTGAAGCGCGACCATGTCTGGCACCTTGTACGCGAAATTGCCTCGCTGATAGATCCAGCCAGAGGTAGCCAGAACGACCTACAAATGATCGGTCTCCAGGTGACAATTTCGGCGGCTACTGGTGAAAGTCTGCCGGTTATTACAAAGGCGGCTCAAGTCCCGAACGCGACTTTCCGCACGGAAGACGATGATTTGTAGTGGGACTGTCTCCTCCAAGGCTCGGGCTCCCCGGCGACTCCTGCCCCGTCTCCGCCGCCGTCCTTGGAGGCAAGGCGCTCGGCCTATTTGTGGACGAACACCCGCCTCGGCATTCACAGCTGGGCTCTGACCAGCTGAGACGTTAGAGAGTCCAGGGGCCTCCGGAGCCGTGTGCGCAGGTTCGAATCCTGCCGGGGGCACCTCGCACGAGGTGCCAAAAGACCCCGCCACCAGCCAGAACGCTGGATGCGGGGTCTTCGCGTCATTACGGGCCGCGGAGGAATGGACACCCGCCGCACATCCTCGGCCGGCCGGTTCGTCAGCCTGCGGTCGTCGTGGTTCTCCCCCGAATCGGTCCACAGCTTCCCAACACTCGGGCACGTTCGGTGCAGCGCGGCGGCGCCCCATCCGGTGGCGGGAAGGGTGAGATCCGTCTCGGCAAGCCCGACCGCTTCAGCGGGGCGCAGTCCCCCGAAGTACATGTTCAACGGCGTCCGCCCCTTTCACGTTGAACACTGCGGGGCCAAGGACAATACCTGCCACGATTTCGAGAACCGCGCCAGACGGGGCTCCGGTCGTCCTCGGCAGGCCGCAGACGCTGATCCGTGCCACACCCCGATACCGGCGCAGGATGCTCAGGTTGGGGTAAACGTGATCCGACGACTACTCCTCCGGGACTCGGCTGCGCAGGGCTGAGCACGAGATCCGGGGCCCGCAGTACGAGATCCTCACCGGTTGCCATCGCCTCGCCCCCGCGCCGATGCGGTGATAGTCGACTATCGACACGGGGCGGATTTCAAGGAATCGGCGAGGGTTACCAGAGAAGCCCCCAAAAGTACGCTGTCTTTGATAAGGAACTGTCCGACCATGGACAGCTTCGGGGCCCCATGCTTTTCATGCCAGACCCCCGGTGTCGTGGCCAGGAAACTGAGTGTGGCGCCGAATATTCCCACAGCTCCGAGACTGCCGAGTGCTGAAGCCCTGGGGCTGATCGGTTTCGCTGCGATCAGCGAGCCCACCGCAATCTCGGTAACGCCGATAAGTCTTGCCAGCCGCTTCTCGCCCAGCTTCTCGAAGAATGGCGCGAACAGGGGACTGGAGGCGACCAGGCCGCGAATATTCTCGACCTCGTAGTCTTCGAACTTGAGCCGCCCAATCCACACCAGATTGACCGCCAGTGCTGAACGGAGCGTCGAGGATCCCACAGCCTGAAGGTTGTCGGTGGACGTGAATCGCATCCTCATACCGTGGTCCCTTCGATCGGCGACCCAGCGGAATGAGCCCACGGGCTACTTGGGGGGTTTCGCCTGCGCCGAGCACCTGCTGGATCACCGACTCGTCCGAGTCACCGGTGCCCTCTGCGGAATGAGCAAAGGCCTTTTCAGCATAGGGCGCCGAGCGGGTCCGTGCGAACGCGGAGGATCTGGATCGCATCGAACACTCCCACATTGAGTTGCCGAACCTTCGTCGGCGGACGTGGTTCCGGACGACGCTCGTAGCCGGGCATTCGGAGCCGCGCGAGGGCCCGCCTGCCTGGCGGGGCTCGTGTTCGGGGCGGGGCGGTCCCCGTCACGACCTACAAGCACCGGTTTCGCCAGGGGCCCACGGCGGGGCTGGGCCGCTGGACGGCGAGCGGGTGAGCAAACCTGTGCCGCGCGGTCAGGCGTGTGCTTTGAGGGCGGCCAGCCTTGCCTCGATCTCTGCCGCGTCGCCCATGCTGTCGAGGCGTTCGAACTGTGCTTCCAGCGAGGAGTCGGCGAGTTCCTGCTTGCCCAGTGCCCTTGCCTCCTCGCGGCGGACTATCTCCTCGAAGCGGCTCAACTCGGTCGTCGGGTCGAGCACATTGATGTTCTTGGCGGCGTCCAGCATCTGGCTCTGGGCGTGGGCGGTCTTGGCGCGGGCCACCAGTTGGTCGCGCTTCGAGTGGAGCTCCGTCAGCTTGACCTTCATCTGGTCGAGGCCGGCCTTCAGTTTGTCGACGACCTCCCGCTGCGCGGCGATCGTCGGCTCGGCGCCCTTCGCCTCGCGCCCCGCCTGGAGCTGCCGCTGGAGCGCCACCTTGGCAAGGCGGTCGAACGCGTCGGCCTCGGCGTCGGAACCGGCGGCCCGCAGTTCGTCGGCCTTCCTGCTGGCGGCCAGCGCCTTGGTGCCCCACTCTGTGGCCGCCTCCTCGTCCTCCTGGTGGTCCTGCTCCAAGAGGCGCAGATTGCCGATGGTGGTGGCGACCGCCTGCTCGGCCTCGTCGATGTTGTTGCCGTAGTCGCGGATCAGCTGGTCGAGCATCTTCTGCGGGTCTTCCGCCTGGTCCAGCAGGGCGTTGATGTTCGCCTTCGCCAGCTGTGCGACGCGGCCGAGGATCGTCTGCTTGGTCATGGGACCCACCTCTCGCTCTCGCTTTCCCCGAGTTGCCGCTCAGAACCTGCCGCCACCACCCCTTCGCCCACGCGTCCCTCCACCGCCGAAGCTGCCGGGGCCACCCCCGCCGAACCCGCCGCCGAAGCCACCGCTTCGTCCGCCGCCGAACATGCCCCCGCCGCCCCCGCGGCCCATACCGCCGAAGATCTCCCCGAGCAGGATGCCGCCGAGTACCGCACCGCCCATGCCGCCGCCCCCGCGACCGCCGCGCGTGGTTTCGCCGTATGGGCTGCCGTACCCGCGCACATCCGCCTCGGCCAGCTGCTGCGCCGCCCTGGCCAGCGCATCCGCCCGCTGCGCCTCGGTGAGCGCCGCGGGGGGATCCGCGGAGGCCTGCGCCAGTTCGAGGTGCCGCTGCGCCTCGGCGAGACGCGTCCTTGCCTCGCTGCCCACCGCCGCCCGGTGGGTCGTGATGAAGTCCGACGCGGCGCCCACGGTGCTGCGCGCGGTGAGCAGGGACTGGTCGAGCAGAGCCCGTGCCTTCTGGTTGCTCACCTCGTGTGCGCGCGCTCCGGTGAGGGCGTCGTCAAGTGCCGCGTCGGCCTCCTCCACGCGGCGCAGCACGTCGATCGGGTCGTACGGTCCCGCGGCGATCCGCGTCCGCACCTCGTTGACGACCGACTCGGCGCGGGCGATCCGGCCCTGCAGGTCGGCTGTGGAGATGCCCTCGGGGGTGCCGACGAGCATGCCCCGCGCCTCCGCGAGGTCGGCCTCGGTCTCCGTCAGCGCACCCGGCAGCTTGTCCACCGCATCCGCGAGCTCCTTCGCCCGTCGGCCGACGGCGTCCACGAAGGTGCCCGCCTGGTCGATGGCGCCCTCGGCGGCCCTCAGATGCACCGCGGCCGTACCGCCCGCGCCCGCCACGACGGCCTCGCGGGCCTTGCCGACCTGGGTCGCGGCGAACACGAGCCGGTCCCTGGCCTGCTCGACGTGGCCCGTGACGGGCTGGACCGCGGTGGGCGCGTACCGCGTGCCGAGCTCGGTCAGCGTGGCCTGCGCGGTGTCGGTGCGGCCGGTGATGTCCCTCAGCTTCGCCTCGGCGTGCTCCAGCGCCTGGGGCGCGTTCTGCTCCAGCGCGCGCAGCCGGTCGAATCCCTCGGCCTCCGCGTCGAGCCGGCGGTTGGCCTCGGTACAGCGCGCGATGATCTCGTTCAGCATGCGGCGCTTGGCCGCATCGTCCTCCGGGATCGCGTCGTCGAGCTGCTGCCGCAGCCGGAAGGCCGCCGTGAGCTCCGACTCCGCGTACCGGAGCGCCTCGCCGAAGGGTGCGGCCGCCTCTTCGCCGAACTGGGCCGTGGCGAAGCCGAGTTCCTCGGTGCTGGTGCGTACCGCGTCGTCCGTCGCGACGAGCAGCTCTCCGGCCCGCCCGTCGAGTTCGGGCAGGGGCGTGGCCTGCTCACCGCGTCCGCCCCAGCCTCCCCCGCCTGCGGCTCCCTGGGTGGTACGGGTCCCGGAGCGCTTCCTGCTCCGGGCGTACATGTACCCGGCGAGGGCGAGCACGGCTCCGAGTATCACGACCGGCAGAACGAGATCAGCCGCGTCGCCGGCGCCACCGGGGTCGGCCTGGCCCGGGGTGATCGCGGGCGTGGGCACGGGCTTGCCCGCGAGGACCGCGCCGATGCCGTCCGCCGCGCCGATGGCCGCCCCCGCCCAGTCGTTCTGCCGCAGGGCCGGTTCGACCGCGGTCTGCGCGACGTCCTGCAGTTGGGCGTCGGTCAGCCGTGAGTCCTGGTCGACGGAGTACGCGTACTGCCGGTCGTGTGTGGCGACGGCCAGCAGTGTGTCGTTCAGGCCGAGGCCGTTGCGCTCGGCGGTCGCGTCGGCCCAGTTCTGGGCGGAGCGGCCGGAGAAGTCACGGACATAGGCGACGTAGAGCTGGACGCGGTGCGCGTCGTCGAGATCCTTCAGTGCCGTCGCGACGGCACCCTTGCGGTCGCCGAGCGCGTCCACCTTGTCGGTGATCTGGCCGATCCGCGACAGCACGATCGGGTCGTCGGCACGGGCGCCCGCGGCCGGCAGGACCAGCCAGCACAGCGTTGCCAGCGCGCTGATCAGGACATACGCGCTCCGCACGGTGTGCGAGGTGCGAACGCCTCGGTGCGACGGTTCCCGAACCCGGTACGGCCTCACCTTTGTGAGCGTATTACCCCTTCTGGTCCACCGCGACCGATGTCACTTCGGGCAGGTATGCCCGCTTGCGGGGCTTGACCAGTGAATATGCTCATGCGCGCACTCCTCGCGCCTGCCCTCCGGAACCGTGTGCGCGGGTCCGCATCCTGCCGGGCGCCGACGGTTCCACTCGCCCGAATGGTGCGGGGGTTCGTGGATGACGGTTCTCGGCTCAAGGTCCGGGGAAGCGGACGCTGTCGCGGGCCTTCTGCTGCGTCCGGCTCCCTGCCTGATCGTCTCCCGCGGAAGTCTCCGTGACGACCTTAACGACATGGGCCTCATCGCTGATGATGCGAACGAAGGCAACATAGTCGGCGTCAGCGGGGTTTGTGACACGCGCGTCGAGGACGGCGTGGCCATCAACCGCGGTCTTCTTGATGTCGGTGGCCTTGAGATCATCGCCGGGGTCCGCGTTGTCGGCGCGAAGGGTGAACTGAAGCTGCAAGTCCAGATCCTCCGACAAGGTGGGTCCGTCATTGACGGTGATCGTGGTGGATTCGTCGGCGGTCGTCACCGAATAGGAGCGAGCGGCGTAGCTGATGTCGTCTTTGACGATCTCCTCGATGGTGGCCTTTCCGGGAAGCTTGAAGGAGATGCCAGTGGAGGAATCGGTGGTCTTCACCCATTCGGCATCCTCCCGACCGTGATCGCCCTGCTCGGCTGCCGCCATCGTCCCGATGCCGTCGGACTGTGGCGCCGGGGCGGCGAAGGCACTGGTGGGAAGCAGTACACCCCCTGCCGCGAGGGACGTCGAACCGGCAACCATCAGGAGGCGCTGCGTCAGCGAGTGGCGAGCCATGGGAGTCACTCCTTGCGAGAAATGGGGAACAGTGCGTGTCCGGCGGCGCTGGAATTCACGGACCTTTTGCGGTGGGCCTGTGTCCCGTCGCACCGCCGTACTCGATTCCGGACGATCTGGCGTCCACCTGCTCTGCGTGAACCCAGGTTCCAGTCAAGCCCCGGTGTCGGATGGCGTCATGTTCCGACATCGCGTGGCAGGAGAACTCGGGACTTGACAGACGGCGGTGTTCCTGATGGCGGAGCATTCGGTAAAGGGCGACATCATTTCGCCGCCCTGGATGCCTTCGGGCAGGAACGGAGGGCACGTCAGCGGCTCCCATGGGCGTCCGCAGCACCCGATCCCGCCAACCTCGCCTGCTCTTCCCGGCCCGCGCCTTCAGGGCGGCGGTGCCGACGGCCGACCAGGTCGGGCGAGATCCGCCGGCGGGCTTGATGCTTCGGCTACCCAATGCAGTGCATCGGCGATCTCCGAAGGGAGTTCCCGATCACTCGGCCCCGGCAGGACGAAGGCCCCGTTCCCCAGGGCCTCGCGCAGCAGTACCCGGGTGGCCGACCAGGGCGCACGTGTCGCGCTGAACACGGCGGCCGGGGGCAGTCGGCCGCGTCGCCGGGGCGCTGTCGGTCAGCCGCCCGCCAGGGGGACGAGGCGGATGAAGGCCAGGTCCGGGGTCGTGGTGAGGTCGACCACCTCGTCGAGGGAGTCGACCTGGCGGTCGCCGGCGAGGAGGAAGAAGCCGTTGGTGAGGAAGGCGCGTTCGGCGACGGCGGCTTGCCGGTGCCAGTCCGGCTCGGCCGTGGTCTCGGTGGGGCGGACCAGAGGGTGGGAGTTGTGACGGGCGACCTCCTCGCGGACGCGGAGGTGGATCAGTTCGCGGACGGTCATCCGGGCCGGGAGGCCGTCGACCTCCAGGGCGCTGACGAGTGTGCCCGTGGCGGTCTCGTCCCGGAAGGTCACGGTGGTCATCGGGCGGCTCGCTTGATCTGGCGGAGGATGGTGGGGTCGGTGATCCGCGTGTCCGCGGCAAGCAGCACGGCCTTGGACAGGATCAGCCCGAGCCGGTCGTCCTCGAAGGGCAGGAAGACCTTGGGTTCGCCCCCGCGGTGGGCGGGGACGATGCACAGGTAGGCGTCGTCCGGCTCCATCAGGATGTTCGCGGAGCCGAGATGGATCCGGTACGTGGCCAGGTCGCCCCGGACGGTCAGGTAGCGGCCCCCGAGCGTGCAGCGGTCGGCGATCTTCAGGCGCGGCAGGATGCGCTGCAGGGCCTCGCGGCGGATCTCCGCGCTCGCCGTCAGCTCGCCGAAGGAGGTCCGTTCCCAGTACTCGGTGTGGCGTTCCTCGCCCCGGTCGGTCCAGTCGGGGTCGGCCGCGATCGAGGTGACGCCGACGAAGAGGTCGACGTCGCGCATCGCCTCGCTGAACACCAGCGGCGGCACGTCGGCCAGCGGGGCCTCGCGCCAGCGCCGTCCGTCGCGGCGCTCGAACCGGACCTGGTCCGTGGCGGCGTGGTCGGGCGGGTCGTCCATGTCGTCCCCGGCCGGCTCGTGGTGGAAGCACGCCCGCCACTCCCCGTCGCCGAACTCGCCCCGGGCCAGCCCGTCGTATCCGCCGTCGTGGCGGCCGAGGAAGTTGGCCTGCCATCCGCGCTCCTTGAACAGCGCGTAGAGCCGCGGGTAGTGCACGATGTGGGCGGCGAACCGGTTGGAGTAGACCCCGGTCTCCTCCTCCGCCGGGGTCGGCAGGTAGATCTCCCGGAACGCCTGCTTGAACGGCTGCCGCAGCCGGTCGGCGACGATGCGCGCGCGCCACGCCTCTATGGCGTCGGCCGTCGACCGGATCGGATGCCACAGCCGGATACGGGCGGGCTCGTGCGGCGGCT
The DNA here is from genome assembly GCF_040638135.1 of Streptomyces sp. NPDC026673. Classification (NCBI taxonomy): domain Bacteria; kingdom Bacillati; phylum Actinomycetota; class Actinomycetes; order Kitasatosporales; family Streptomycetaceae; genus Streptomyces; species Streptomyces sp. NPDC026673. The sequence continues at coordinate 85,380 of NZ_JBEZXR010000030.1, forward strand.
CGCTCATGGGCGCCACCGTATGCCAGTCGCCCTCGGCGTCCTGGACCTCCCATATCAGGCCGCGGACGAGGACTCCGGTGACCGGGTGGTCGCGGTAGTGGCGGCACCACTCGTCGTACGGCCAGGTGCGCCCGGCCGACATCAGCGCCTCGACGCGGGCCCGTTCGCCCGACAGCGTGGCCCGTATCCGTCCGGCGAGGGCCTTGAGCTCCTTCAGTTCGTCCGGGCAGGCGCCCTTGACCGCCGCCGGTGCGGTGCGGGACGTGCGTCCGTCGGGGCCGGTGAAGGTGACGCGTACGGTCACGGCGTCCTCGATCGCCACCCGGGCCCGGTGGCCGGCCAGTTCGCGTTCGAGGGAGCCGTCGGGGCCCAGGCCGTGGGTGGGCACGCTGCGCTCGACGAGCTGCGCGGCCGTGATGCCCTGCCGTGCGGCGGCCGTCGTCAGCGCGGTGTCGAGCTGCTTGCGCAGCGCCCGGTGCCGGAGCTTCGTCCGCAGCCGCCACAGCGCCTCCAGGGCTGCCGGGTCGTCCGTCCCGGCCAGCGCGTTGATCGCCGCGCCCGCGAGCTTGAGGTCCTCGGCCACGTCGGAACCGGGCCCGCCGGCCCGCAGGGCGAGGGTGCCGAGGTGGCGGACCGCAGCCGGGTCCGCGGTCAGCGCGGCGGCCCAGACGACGCCGCGCGCCAGGTCGCCGTCCTTGCTGTGGACGAGGTAGTGGTGGTGGAAGTCGTCGGGCAGCCAGCGGATGGACGGGCCGCCCTTCCTGCTGCACAGCGGAGCGTCCTCGGCCAGCGCGCGCAGCATCTCGGCCACGACCTCGCGCGTGGACGCCGCGTCGGCCAGCGCGAGACAGGTCCGCTGCCAGCGCTGAGCGGGTCGCGGCCCGGTCAGGCTCGCCAGATGCCGTACGAAACGGGTCAGCTCCGGGGTCGGCGAGGTGGCTGCGCGGTCGCGCAGGGCGGCGGCCCATGGGGCGTGCGGGGGGATCAGCCCCGCGGGGATGTGTGCCTCGTCCGCCTCGGCCAGCAGCGCGCGGAGCCGCCTGCCGAGCGGGCCGCGAACGCGTGCCTCGACGTCGGCGGCCATCAGCGCCTTGTACGCGTGCCGGAGCCATGGATCGACCAGGCGCCGGCCCTCGGCGTCGAGCCGGTCGACGGCGCCCAGCACGGGACCCAGCGCCGCGGCGAACCAGAAGCCCATGTCGTACTGGGTGGCGCGGAACAGCATGACCGCCACCTGTCCGGGCGTCCACGCGCGGGTTCGCGGCATCAGGAGTGCGATCTCGCGGTCGTACTGCCACAAGCCCCTGTCGTCGAGCCGGGCGGCCAGCATCAGGCACAGGACGGCGGCCCGGGCGTCCTCCTCCGTGCAGGCCGTGAGGAGCCCGTCGATCTCCGCATGGGTCGCCGCGAGCTGGGCCTTGGAGCGTTCGTACTCCGCCGGTTCGCGCCAGGTGGCGCCGGCGTCCAGCGACTCGAGCCGACCGCGTTCGAGGAGGTCGACGAGCCGGCGGGCGCGGGTGAAGGCCGCGGTCCGCACGTCGTCGAGCGCGTCGTTCCGGCGGGCCTCGGCCGCCAAGGTCGCGTACAGCATGCGGTGATGATGGCAGCGGGGTCCGACAACGGCCCCGTCCCGGCGACGGAACGGGGCCGTGGGCCGTGGCGGCGGGGCGTCAGCCGGACGGCGGCGCCGCCGGGGACAGCGACGGAGGCGGCTGTACGGAGGACCTGGGCAGGGTGGGCTGGGCCGGGGACTTGGGCTGGGCGGGGGGCTGCTCCTGGGGTTGCCGGCCCGTGTCGCCGTCCGAGGACTTGGGCTGGCTCGGCGGCTGCTGCGGCTGCTGCGGCTGCGGCTGCTCGGGCTTCTGCGGTTCGGAGGGGGGCTTCTGCGGCTGCTCGCCCGTGCCCGGGGACTTGGGCTCCTCCTGCTTGGGCGACTGCTCCTCGGTACCGGGGGACTTCGGCTCCTCCTGCTTGGGCGACTGCTCCTCGGTTCCGGGGGACTTCGGCTCCTCGCTCTTCGGCGACTCCTTGTCCTTGTCCTTGCTCGGGGATTCCTTGTCCTTGTCCTTGTCGGGGGACTCCTTCTCCTTGTCCGGGGATTCCTTCTCCTTGCTCGGGGACTCCTTGTCCGGAGACTGCTCCTGCTTGGGCTCCTCCTTGCCCTTCTCCGGAGACTGCGACTGCTCGTCCTTCTTCTTCTCCTCGCTCGGCGGCGGTTCCGTCTTCCCCGGCGGCTCGAGCTGCGAGCCGGTCGAAGGCGAGGGCAGGGTCGGGAGCGGGGTGTCGGAGGGCTGTCCCTTCGGCGGTTCGACCTTGCGGTCGTGCTTTCCCTCCACCTTGCCGCTGGGGCGCTCGAACCAGCGCTTGCTGTCCTGGTCGTAGAGCGTGAGCGTCTTCATCGGCTTGTCGGACGGGACGACCGCGACCAGGCCGGCCGCGCGGAAGGTGTCCCACTGGCGGCCGCTGTACGTCGGCGTGCCGTTGACGGCGTCGGGGGCGGTCAGCGGGTTGCCGCAGGTGCAACGGACCACCGGCACGCCGCGGTTGTCGACCAGGACGGGGGTGCCGGCCTGGAGGATCGCCTGGTAGTCGGTGGTCTTGCCGTCCTTGAAGCCGTGGCTGGTGACGCGGGTGTCCCAGTTCAGCTGAACAGGGGTCAGCGAGCGCAGGTGGGAGGGGAGGCCGCTCAGCTCGACCTGCAGGGTGTCCGCGAAGGCCTCGCTGCGGGCCGGGTCCCTCGTGAGGTAGGAGATCTGCTTCTCGACGTCGCAGGCCGACTCGTTCTGTTTGCCGCTGTACAGGCCCGGGTGCGCCCCGCTGACCTTGAGGGTGCCGCCGGGGGCCGAGGACTCGTTCGGGGTGATGGTGGGGGTGACCGCGGTCCCGGCCGCCCCCGCCGTGGAGGGGGTGAAGGGGTCCGGGCCGGCCGCGGAGGCGTTCTGGAGGAAGATCTCGCCGCCGCCCTTGGTCCCGCCGAGGAAGGAGAAGGCGAAGATCACGGCGACCGCCACGACCATCGCGGTGCCCGCGGTGACCAGGGTGCGGCGGGCCCGCCACCACGGGGAGGGGGGTCCTCGGTGGCGGCCGGGTTCTCCCGGTTCGCCCGGGCGCCCCGCGCCGCTCGGCGGACCCGGTGGTCCGGGCGGTGGAGGTGGGCCGGGCGGGGGCGCGCCCGATGGGGGCGGGGGCGCCGGCGTCGCCGGCGGGTGCTCACCCGACGGACGGCCGGACAGCGGTCCGGACGGAGGGCCGGTCGGGCGTTCGGGCGGAGGCGGTATGGAACTCACGAGGGTCTCCCCAGACGTAGGGCTTCGGGAAATGCTGTGGATTCCCGTGCGCCCTCCATCCCCATTATGTGCACCCTTTCCGGGAGGAGTGAATTCGCCACGGGACGCCGGGAAGGCCCCCGATATTTCACGGGCTTTTCGGCAGTGCGGCACTCGCGAAGCGGTTCCCGACCGCTCGCGCTTACGTGACGTGACCGCCCGCACGGGTGCTGACCTGCTGCGCAGGTGGCCCTCCGGCCGCGGGACGAGAATCGGTGCATGGACGTAGTGGGATACAGCAGCGCGAATACCGGTCTCCTGCTGATCGACCCGTACAACGACTTCCTGTCCGAGGGCGGAAAACTGTGGCCCCGCGCGAAAGCGGTGGCCGAGCAGGTGGGGCTCCTCGACCACATGCGGCAGGTGCTCGCGGCCACGCGTGCCCGCGGTATCCGCACGTTCTTCGTCGCCCACCGCCGTACGGCCCCCGGGGACTACGACGCGTGGGAGCACCTCTCCCCCGCCCAGGAGGCGACCGTCAAGGGGCAGATCTTCGCCATGGGCTCCTGGGGCGGCGAGTTCCATCCGGACTTCCAGCCCGTCGATGGCGAGATACGGGTGCACGAGCACTGGTCGTCCAGCGGTTTCGCCAACACCGACCTGGACTTCCAGCTCAAGCAGCACCGGCTGTCGCGCATCGTGCTGATCGGAATGCGGGCCAACACCTGCATCGACACCACGGCCCGCTTCGGCCAGGAACTCGGCTACCACGTCACGCTGGTCCGGGACGCGATCGCCGCCTTCAGCCCGGCCGAGATGGAGGCGACCTTCGAGGTGAACGCGCCGGTCTACGCGCATGCCGTCCTCACCACGGGGCAGTTCCTGGACGCCCTGCCGCCCTGCCCCGAGGAGTACGGGGCCGGGCGGTAGCGCGCCCGGTCGGGGGGCCCGCGGGCGGGCCGGCCGGCGGTCGACTCAGGCGGGGGCGCGGGCCGGCGCTCTTCCGCGAGTCCGGGGTGTCCCCTGCGGCCCGTGTGGCCCGTGGCTGTGTGCGGGATCGTTGCGCCTGCGGCGGACGGTTTCCTCGTTTCCTCCCCCAGCCTTCCGCCGGGCAGGGCGCCATGCGCCTCCCTATGCTGAGTGCCGCGGTGAGTTGCTGGAGCTGCTGGGAGGGGGCGGCCGGGTGACGCTGGTGGAGGGGGATCCGCGGTCCGTCGGCGGGTACCGCCTGGAGGGCAGGCTCGGCGCCGGCGGTATGGGGGTCGTATATCTGGCCCGGTCGGTGTCGGGGAGGCGGCTGGCGGTCAAGGTGGTCCGTCCCGAGTTCGCCGCGGACGACGGCTTCCGGGACCGGTTCCGGCGGGAGGTGGCCGCCGCCCGGCGGGTCAGCGGGGCGTTCACCGCGCCCGTGGTCGATGCCGACGCGGACGCCGAACAGCCGTGGCTGGCGACGCTGTTCGTGCCCGGGCCGACGCTGTCGCGACGGGTCGCGGAGGCGGGGCCGCTGCCGGTGGACGAGGTGTGGCGGCTGAGCGCCGGGCTGGTGGAGGCGCTGCGCGACATCCACCGGGCGGGGCTGGTCCACCGCGACCTGAAACCGGGCAACGTGCTCCTGGCCGGGGACGGGCCGCGCGTCATCGACTTCGGCATCGCCAGGGCCGCCGGCACCGAGCGGCTGACCAGGACCGGGACGGTGATCGGCACTCCGGCATTCATGGCCCCCGAGCAGTTCGGGGCGGGGCCCGTCGGCCCCGCCTGCGACGTCTTCGCGCTGGGTGCCGTCCTGGTGTACGCGGCCACCGGCCACGTGCCGTTCGACGGGGACGGCTCGCCCGCGATCGGGTTCCGCGTGGTGTACGAGGAGCCGGATCTGGGCGGACTGCCCGCGGAGTTGCGCCCGTTCGTCGAACCGTGCCTGGCGAAGGACCCGCCGCGGCGCCCCGCGGTGGAGGAGCTGCTGGCCTTCCTCACGCTGGCGCGTGCCGGCGGAGGCGTGCCGGGCCCGGAGCCCGTCCCGTCGGTCGCGGAGGAACCCGGAGCGGAGCCGGATCCGGAGCCGGAGCCCTCCCCCGCCGCGGCGGACGCCCCCGGCGACGCGGCCACGCGCGTCCTGCGCCCGAGGAGGCGGCTCGGGGCGTTCGGACCGCCGGCGGACGGGGCCGGGGCCGGGGCGCCCTCACCGGTTCCGGGGCCCGGCCGGAGGGCCCGGAGCAGGCGGGCGGCCCTGGCGATCGGTGCCGTGCTGGCCGCCGCCTCCCTCGCGGTCGGCATCCCGCTGCTCGTCGACGGCCCCGGTTCCGGAGGGGAGCGCACGGACTCGCGCAGCCCCTCGGCGAGGGCGAGCGGCTCCGCCGAGGAGGTGAAGGAGGGGGAGGCGGAAGCGGTCCCCTGCGCGGGCGCCCGCGGGAGCCTCACGGGCGCGGGGTCGAGCGCCGCGGCGGACGTGGTGGACGCGTGGATCGGGGGGTTCGAGGCGGCCTGCCCCGGCGCCACCGTCGCCTACCGGCCCACGGGCTCGGGTGCGGGAACGGCGGAATTCCTGCAGGGGAGATCGGCCTTCGCCCTCGCCGACGCCCCGCTGGACGCCGAGCTGATCCGGCTGTCGCGGCAGCGCTGCCGGGCCGGCGGGCGGGCCGTGGAACTGCCGCTGTTCGCCACGCCGGTGGCGGTCGCCTACCACCTGCCCGGGGTCACCGGGCTGGTGCTGGATCCGCCGACCCTGGCGAGGATCTTCGACGAGCGGATCACACGCTGGGACGACCCGGCCATCGGCGCGCTCAACCCGGGCGTCACGTTGCCGTCGCGGGCCATCGTCGCCGTGCACCGGGCCGACGCCACCGCCGGCACACGGACGTTCACCGGTTATCTGCGCGCGGCCGCGCCGGAGGTCTGGCCGTACGGGGCGGCCGCCAACTGGCCGGGCCGCGGCGGGGAGGGGGTGTCCGGGGCGGGCGGCGCGGCGGAACGCGTGGCCCGGCTGCTGGGGGCGATCGGCTACCTCGACCTCGGTGCGGCCGGGGACCTGGACACGGTGCTGCTCGACACCGGGGCGGCGGAGCCGGTGGCGGCCACCGCGGCGGCCGCCACGCGTGCCCTGGCCGGCGCGGGGACCCCGGGCGGGGACGGCGGCCTGCCGATCGCCCTGGAACCGGCGGGCCGGGCCCCCGGCGCCTACCCCGTCGCGCGGGTCGGCTACGCGGTCGTCTGCGACAAGGGGAACACGCGTGCCGAACTGGCCTCCCTCCGGGCGTTCCTGCTGTACGCCGCGAGCGGGCCCGGTCAGTCCGCCGCCGTGCGCCGGGGCCAGGCCGGTCTGCCGGACGCGCTCGCCGCGAAGGTGCGGGACGCCGTACGCGGACTGGCCTGAGCGGGGCGGGCCGAGCGGGGCGGGGCGGGCCGAGCGGAGCCGCCGGAGCGCGGCGGGCCGTTCGGGTGGCGGGTATGGCGGCTTCCGAAGAGGTGTGGTTAGGTTAGGCAACCCTAACCTAACTCGCGGAGATCCGGATGCTCAGCAAGTCCACCGTCCCCCTCGCGCTCGCACAGCCGACGCCCGCCGAACGCATCCGGTCGGTCCTCGTCTCCGCCCACTCCATGACCGTGGTCACGGACGGGGCCCGCACGGAGGTGACGCGGCTGACCGCGGACGCCCTCGCGGGCCACGTCCACCTGCACCCCCTCGCGACGGCCTTCCGCCCCGGAAGCACCCCGCTCACCCTGGAGTTCACCGACGTCGCCCCGACCCCGGTACGCGACCGGGTGCGGGCCCGGGTGACCGTCACGGGCTGGGCGGCCGCGCCCTACCGGGCGGACGCGGCGGACAGCCAGTGCGTGGAGTTCGTCCACGCGACGCTGGAGACGGCGGCCGGCACCGCGGCGGTTGATCTGGAGGAGCTGACGGCGGCGGAGGCCGATCCGCTGGCGAAGTGCGAGGCGGGAATGCTGACGCACCTGGTGGACGACCACGCGGAGCTCGTACCGCTGCTCATGCGGCTGGTGCGGCCGGCCCCCTCTCCCGGGGCGCGGCGCGTGCTGCCGGTGGCCCTCGACCGCCACGGGATCACGCTGCGCGTGGAGTACGCGGTCGGCCACCACGACGTCCGGCTGCCCTTCCCCTCCCGGCTGGACGACGTCGACCAGGCGGGGAGCCAGATCCAGGCACTGCTCAACAGCGCGCGCCGCGCGTCCCACCGGGGAAGGCTCTTCGCGGGCTGGTGACCCGGAGCGGCGGCGCCGGAGGTCGCGCCGGACGCGGCGGGCCGCCCGTGAGATCGCGGATCCGGTCAGCCCTCCGGGCCCCGAGGCGGGGGCGGACGGCGGGGACCGGTCTTGGGCAGGTGCCCGTAGTGCCGCATGCGCTCGCGTTCGGCGAGGACGGCGAGGACACCGACCGCACCCATGACGAGGCCGATGAAAGCGAGGGACGGATCCAGCCGGCCCAGAGCCAGCCAGGCCAGGCCGGCGAAGAGCGCGCCGAACACCACCCCGAAGAGGAACGGATGCCGGACGGCCCGCATCTGCAACCGCGGCGGAGTCCGACTCCCGCCGAGAGCGCCGTCCAGCGCCCACCATGCCCGTTTCAGCGCTTCCACTGCCACACCCCTCGATCGTCACGCCCCAGGGCCGGGCCCCCGGCGGGCGGGCGCCCGACCCGAGCGCAACCCGTGGACCCGCCTCGCCTCAAACGTCTCCATGAAAGCGCACAAGGGGTGTCGGCACTCCTGTACCGCAGGACACCGCCCCGGCCCTCGGGCGCACGCCCTGGCAGCTCGCCGGGCACGGACCCCACCGCAGGGCCACCACGTTCGGCGAATAGTTCACATGTTCGATTCAGGCGTTACCCTGGAGCCATGACCGCACCACTCCAGGGCTCGCTCTTCGACCAGACCGACGAGGTGCGGCTCGGTCCGCTGGACGATCTGCGGCGGAGCGTGCTCGGCAGCGGGGCCTGGCTCGACCTGCTGCCCGGGTGGCTCCGGGGCGCCGACGCCCTCTTCGGGGAACTGGCGGAGTCCGTCCCATGGCGGGCCGAGCGGCGGCAGATGTACGAGCGGGAGGTCGACGTGCCCCGCCTGCTCGCCTTCTACGGGGAGGGCGACCGCCTGCCGCACCCGGTCCTCGACGAGGCCCGGACCGCCCTCGGCGCCCACTACGCGGGGGAACTGGGCGAGCCCTTCGTCACGGCGGGGCTCTGCTTCTACCGCGACGGCCGGGACAGCGTCGCCTGGCACGGGGACCGGACGGGGCGGTCGGCGACCCGGGACACGATGGTGGCGATCCTGTCCGTCGGCGATCCGCGCGACCTGGCGCTGCGGCCCCGCGGCGGGGGCGCGGCCTCCATGCGGCTGCCGCTCGGGCACGGCGACCTCGTGGTGATGGGCGGTTCCTGCCAGCGGACATGGGAGCACGCGATCCCCAAGAGCACGCGTGCCGTGGGGCCGCGGATCAGCGTCCAGTTCCGCACGCGCGGCGTCCGCTGACCCCCGGCCCGCATCGCGTCGCCTTCCGGCGCCGGAGACGGCGTCGCCCCGTACAACCTTTCACCCGTGCCCGTGAGTCATCGCTCGTACGGGCCCGGAGGCGGGGCTCCGGGGAGAGCGGGGAGGGGTCATGGGGCGGGAAGGGATGTCACCGCGCACCGGGCGGGCGGTGGCCGCGGCGGTCGTCGCGTGCGCGGTCGTGCCGACGGCCGTCGTGGGGACGGGTGCCGGAAGCGCCGCCGCGGCGGCGCCGGCGGTGGTGTGCACATCGGGCAAGGCGGGGCTGGCGGCGAAGTTGAGCGGCGACATCACCACGGCGCTGCGCGGGAGAACCGCGACGGTGGCCCTGTCGCTGCGCGACCGCAGGACGAAGACGGTGTGCACGCTGCGTCCGGACCAGAGGTTCGACTCGGCGAGCACGGTCAAGGTGACGGTGCTGGCGACCCTGCTGTGGGACAACAAGAAGCGCAACCGCTACCTGACGGCGCGTGAGGTCAAGCTGGCCACGGCGATGATCACCAAGTCGGACAACGACGCGACGACGCAGCTGTGGCGGCAGCTGGGGGTGGCCAAGGTGAAGGGCTTCCTCAAGGCCGCCAAGATGACGCGGACCGTGCCGGGGAGCGACGGCTACTGGGGTCTGACGCAGATCACGGCGGCGGACGAGCAGAAGCTGCTCGACCTGGTGACCGCCAAGAACTCGGTGCTGAGCGACAACTCACGGGCGTACATCCTGAAGTTGATGAACCAGGTGGTCGCCTCTCAGCGCTGGGGCACTCCCGCGGGGGCTCCGCGCAGCGCGACGGTCCACGTGAAGAACGGCTGGCTGCCGCGGGCCACCCACGGCTGGCGGGTGCACAGCCTCGGCGCGTTCACGGGCAAGGGGCACGACTACTCGCTCACGGTGCTGACCCAGGACAACGGGACCATGAACGCCGGGGTCGCCACGATCGAGGCGGTGGCCCGCGTGATCCACCGGGACCTCGACCCCGCCGCCACCGCGTCGGGGACCCATACGACCACCCGCACCCCGCAGGAGGCGGTCCCCGCGGTTCCGCCGGGTACGTAGCGGACCGGACCCGACGCACCGACAGGCGCCCCGGCCGGGGCGCCTGTCGGCGTTTTCGGGGGCGGTTACCGGACAGGTGTAGTCCTCACGAGACGTGCCGGACCGGTGGCGCTGCGCGGCGGGAGCCCTCCCGCAGAGCGGAATGAAAGGTTCCATCCGGGGAATCGGGATGTCTTGTGAGACGGCTGTGGAGACCGGATTCCCGCCTTGCCGGTCGCGGAACGGCCTCGGAATACTCGTCGGCGTTGCTTGGCGTGGACACGCATTCCTTTCGGGATGTGCCGCCTGAGACCGCAAATTCCTCCGGGTTGGCGGCAGTTGAAGCCGACCCATCCCCCCACGTGGAGGTACAGGACTTGAAGCATCGTCGAATATCCGGACGCAGGGCCGTGCTCGCCGGTGGCGGGGCGACGGCCGTACTGGCCGCGCTGATCGTGCTCCCGCACGCCAACGCGGCGCCGAGCCCGGCGGCCGCCCCCAAGACCCTCACGCCCGCCGCCGCGGTGACGCTGGCCTCGCGCCTGTCCTCGGCGCTCGGCGCCGAGGACACCGCGGGGTCGTACTACGACACGAAGACCGGCCGGCTCGTGGTCAACGTGCTCGACACCACGGCCGCCGAGACCGTCCGCGCGGCGGGCGCCGTGCCGAAGACGGTCGGCAACACCCTGGCCGCACTGCGCTCCGCCACGGACACCCTGGGCCGTCAGGCCCGCATCCCGGGCACGTCCTGGTCCGTCGACCCGCGGACCAACCAGGTGGTCGTGACGGCCGACCGCACCGTGTCGGCCGCCGAGATGAACCGCCTGGACAAGGCCGTGGAGGGCCTCGGGAACGGCACCGCCCGGATTCAGAGGTCGAAGGGCGAGTTCAGGCCCTTCATCGCGGGCGGCGACGCCATCTTCGGTTCCGGTGCCCGCTGTTCACTCGGCTTCAACGTCGTCAAGGACGGGCAGCCGTACTTCCTCACCGCGGGCCACTGCGGCGTGGACATCAAGAGCTGGTCGGACACCTCCGGCGGGCGGGAGATCGGCTCCGTCGAGGCCGCGACCTTCCCCGGTCGCGACTACGCGCTGGTGAAGTACACCGACACCGGAGGCGACCACCCCAGCGCGGTCGACCTCTACAACGGCTCCACGCAGGAGATCACGTCGGCGGCCACGCCGACCGTCGGCCAGGCGGTGCGGCGCAGCGGCAGCACCACCCAGGTGCACGACGGCACGGTCACCGGGCTCGACGCGACCGTCAACTACCAGGAGGGCTCGGTCTCCGGGCTGATCCAGACCGACGTCTGCGCCGAGCCCGGCGACAGCGGCGGCGCGCTCTTCTCCGGAGGTACCGCGCTCGGCCTGACCTCGGGCGGCAGCGGTGACTGCGACAGCGGCGGGGAGACGTTCTTCCAGCCGGTCACGGAGGCGCTGCAGGTGTACGGCGCCGAGATCGGCTGATCCCCCTCCGGTACGGCAGCGGCGGCGCCGGACGGCCCCTCCCCGGGACCGGGAGTCGTTACGCCAGCGTTTCCCGCGTTCGCTTGCCGGACAACCGTCCGCACACCGCGACCTCTCGGTCGCCGTCCCCGAAGGAACCCTCA
>NZ_JBEZXR010000031.1:0-93974 GCF_040638135.1 Streptomyces sp. NPDC026673
TTGGCCATCACGTGGTGAAACGCGCCGGTCGGCTCGTTGGGAGTCTCGCCGCTGGGGGCGGCGACCCATGCCGTGGCCTGGGCGGCTCTAACCGCGGACGGCGTCGAAGATCGCCTTCGCCTCGGACCCCAGACGCGGTCCCGCGAGCCAGCGGGGGCTGTCCTGGGGGCCGATGGAGGTGTTGCTGACCAGGGCCGGCTTCCCGCCCGGCCCCCGGGCGAACCAGCCGCCGCCGGAGGACCCGGCCGTCATGGTGCAGCCGAGCCAGTGCATGGTGGGCGCGTCGGGGTCCAGCGCGAGGCGGACCGGGTCGCCCGCACAGTGGTACTGCTGGTAGCCGAAGCCGTCGAAGGGGGCCGCCGCGGGGTAGCCGCGGATGTCCATGGCGTCGATGCCGGCGGAGGTCGGCGCGTCGAACCAGACCGGCACGGAGGCCCCGACCGTCTCCTCCAGCGACGTGTCCGAGTCCGGGTTGGTCACCTTCAGCACCGCGAAGTCATAGGGGTAGGCGGAACTGCTCTCGGAGGACTCCCCGCCCCCGTCGATCCACTGCTGGGAGGTCCCCGCCTTCGTCGCCCACCAGGTGCCGTACGGGGCGAGCTGCTCCTTGCCGGCGCCCTGCAGCGCGGCACCGCTCAGGCCCTGGTCGTTGAAGGACGGCACGAACACGATGTTGCGGTACCAGCCGCCCTGGGCGCCCGCGTGCACGCAGTGGCCGGCCGTCCACACCAGGTTGCTCCGGCCCGGGTTCGCCGGGTCGGCGACCACGGTCGCCGAGCAGACCGCCTGGCCGTCGGGCATGTCGAAGAGCAGCTTGCCCGTCGCCGGAGAAGCGTCGTGGTACGGGGTCGCCAGCCGCTGCGCCCTGATCGGGCCCGGCTCCGGGTCGGTGGTGCCGTCGTCCGCCTGCCGGACGTCGACCTGCTGTTCGTCGTCCGGGGTCCCGTCGGCGTTGCGGAGCCGGTCGGCGTCCCAGAGGTCCTCGATGATGGGGTTGATGAAGTCGGCCGCGTCGCGCAGCCACTTGTCCTTGTCCCAGTCCTTCCAGCCGCCGTTCTTCAGCGCGTCGGCCCACTTGCCCAGATCGTCGATGCTGGTGGGAAGGGCGGTCGGCAGCTGGAGGCCGCCGTCGCCGGACGTCGCGGTGGGTGTCGGGCTGGGCTTGGCGTCGGCGTTGTCGTCGGACGGGCCGCAGGCCGTCGCCGTCACGGCGAGCAGTGCCACGGCGACGGCGGCCGCGGCCAACCGGCTTATCGATGGCATGGGTTGTGACCCCCCTGTTGTGAACACGGCGTCTGCCCGTTCAAGGGCAACCCCCCACTATGCCCTCGCGGAGTGGGACGGCGGAGGCCCGGCGGTCGGTTCCGTGGCGAGGATCTTGGGCACAGGCAGTTGCCGCCGCGCGCGTGCCGTCGTTGGTAGCTCCGGGGGTGCAGCAGCCGACACCGAGGAGACAGCACGTGGCCGCCATGCCGAGCGCGACGGGGCGACCGGCGGTGCACGTGGGCGACTTCGACGGCACCGGGGGCATCCCGCGCCGGCGGCCGATGCGCGAATCCGCGGCCGGGACGTACGCCCGCACGCTGCTCCTCGACTCCGCGCGCGGCGGCGGCCTGACCACCGGGGGTGCGGAGGGCCGCCACCGTGTCGTGGCGGAGGCCGATCGCGCCGTCCCCGGCTCCGGCGCCGCGCGTCATGTGCCGGGCCGCACCGCCCTCCTGACGGCCGCATGCACCGGCGACCCCTTCGCTCCCCTGCCGCGCGTGCCAACCGAGCGCCGACGCGTCCCTTGCCATGGCCCGGCCTGCGGCGACGCCGCGCCCTTCCGCACCGCGACGGGGCGCGGTGGACCGCTCGCCGTCGCCGGCGGCCGGATCGCCGGGCTCTGGTACCCGTACGGCCACCGCGGCTCGTTCGGCGTCGGCGGCCGGCAACGCGCCGAGAGCCGCGCGCACTTGGCCCGGGTGATGCCGGACCCGGCGCGCGGAATCCCGCTCGTCGCCGACGCGGCGCGGACAGGCGTGGGGCGCACCGGGGCCCTCCCGACCGCCGGGCCCGGCGGCGTCGCTCCCGACGTCATGGTGATGCCCGAGGCGATCGACGGCAGCCTCCCGCCGGCCGCCGTCGTCCACCGAGACGCACTCGACGTCCGGCAGCCCGGCTCCCCTACCGGCAGCTGCCGCGGCGACCGGCCCGCCACGGCCGCGGGGGTGGCCCCCCTCTGCTGCGCACGGCGCAACGGCCCCGCGGAACGGGCGCTTCCGCCCGGCGCCCGCATGCCGGGGCGGCCGCGGTATCCGGACGCGGCGCCCGCCCGCGGCCTCAGGCCCCTGCCCGGCCGCGAACCCTGCCGCCCGCACGCGGCCCCCGGCCGCCGGGGCCTCCCGCACACCGGGCCCCGACGCGCCCCCGCAGCCCCGCGCGCGGCCCCCGACCGCGGACCCATCGCCGAACCCGGCGGCCGCGACGGGGGCGTGAGCTGGCTGCCGCCCCCACTCACCCTCACCCAAGACATGCCAGAAGCCGTCCCGGACCGCCCCGCCGCCGCCCTTGCCGCGGCGACGGCGGCCCGGGTGTGACCCCGCGTCCGCCGGCCCGCGCCCGGGCCGGTGCCCACCGGACGCCGACCCTTCACGGAGCGAAGCGATGACCGTACGTCCCGGCGACGAAGCCACCGCGGCCGTCCCCCACCAGGCCCGGCGTGCCGCGACGGCCGACCTTGCCGGCCCCACCGAGCTGCCGGAGCGCCCCGTCCCTCCGGTCGCCGCGGTGTCCTCGGCCGACGCCGATCTCCTGGAGCGGGCCGTTCCACCGGTTGCCGGGGTGTCTTCGGCGGACGTCGGCCTGCTGGAGCGGGCTGTCCCCCTGGTTGCCGCCGTGTCGCCGGCGGAGGTCGACCTGCGGGAGCGGGCCGTCCTCCCGGCCGACGCCGTGCCACCGGCGGACGCCGACCCCCTGGAGCGGGCCGTTCCACCGGTTGCCGCCGTGCCGCCGGCGGACGTCGGCCTGCTGGAGCGCCCCGTCCCCCCGGCCGCCGCCGTGCCCCCGGCCGACGCCGACCTGCTGGAGCCGGCGGTCCCCTCGGTTGCCGCCGTGTCGCCGGCCGCCGCCGATCCCCTGGAGCGCCCCGTCCCCCCGGTCGCCGCGGTGCCGTCGGCGGACGTCGACCCGCTGGAGCTGGCCGTCCTCCCGGCCGATGCCGTGCCACCGGCGGACGCCGACCCCCTGGAGCTGGCCGACCCCTGGGCCGCCGCCGACGCGGCGGGCACGGACGCCCTGCTGCGCTGCTGGGTCCGCGAGACCGGGCTGTCTGCGGAGCCGGGCGGACGCACCCTGCGCGTACCGCTGCCCGCGAGCGGCGCGGAACTGCTCGTCCCGGTCCGGTACTGGTCGGCCGCCGGCCACCACCGCTTCGGAACACCGCGGCCCGCCGCCGGAGGCGCCCCGCTCGACGCCGTCACCCTCGCCGCGCTGCTCGCGCGGGAGGCCGCGGCGACCGGCCCGCACGGTCCGGACCTGGTGGCGCGGGTCGCCGACTCCGTACGCCACACGGCCGCGTTCCTCGCCGAGCGCCGTGCGCGCCCGGCCGCCCCGCACGGCACCCACCCCTTCCTCGACGCCGAGCAGGCCCTCGTCCTGGGCCATCCGCTCCACCCCGCGCCCAAGGGGCGGGAGGGACTGAGCGAGGCCGAGGCCGCGGTGTACGCCCCCGAGCGGCGGGGGGCGTTCGCCCTCCACTGGATGTCGGTGCACCGTTCCCTGCTGGCCGCCGACTCCGCCTGGACCGAACGCGGCCGTCCCGTCCCCGCCGAGCACCTGCTGGCGGGGCTCGCCGGCCCCGAGCTCGCCCGGCGGCTCCCCGCGGGCACCGTGCCGCTGCCCCTCCACCCCTGGCAGGCCCGCGAGGTCGCGCACCGCCCTCAGGTACGCGAACTGCTGGAGGCCGGACTGCTCCACGACCTCGGTGCGGCGGGCGGCCCCTGGCACCCGACGTCCTCCCTGCGGACGGTGTACCGGCCCGGCGCCGCGGCGATGCTCAAGCTCTCCCTGGGCCTGCGCATCACCAACTCCCGGCGCGAGCACCTCCGCAAGGAACTCCACCGGGGCGTCGAGGTGCACCGGTTGCTCCGCGCCGGTCTCGCCCGGCGCTGGCACGCCGTCCACCCCGGGTTCGACATCGTCCGCGACCCGGCCTGGCTGGCCGTCGGCACCGCCGCGGGCGTCCCCGTGCGGGGCCTCGACGTCGTCCTGCGGCACAACCCCTTCGGCCCGGGCGACGAGGTGCGCTGCCTCGCCGGGATCACGGCCCCGCGCCCCGCGCCGCAAGGCGGCGGCGCGCTGCGGTCCCGGCTCGCCGAAGTGCTGGCCCGGCTCGCGGCCCGCACCGGACGGCCCGTGGCGGCCGCGGCCACCGAGTGGTTCCTGCGCTACCTGGACGCGGTGGTCCGGCCGGTCCTGTGGCTCGACGGGGAGGCGGGCATCGCCCTGGAGGCCCATCAGCAGAACACCCTGGTCGTCCTCGACGCCGACGGCTGGCCGGCCGGCGGGCGCTACCGCGACAACCAGGGCTACTACTTCCGCGCCTCCGCGCGGGCCGCGCTCACCGACCTGCTCCCCGGGGCCGGCGAGGAGAGCGACACCTTCGTGCCCGACGCCGTCGCGGACGAGCGCCTCGCCTACTACCTGGGCGTCAACAACGTCCTCGGTCTCGTGGGAGCCCTCGGCTCCCAGCGCCTGGCCGACGAGCGGGTGCTCCTGGCCGCCCTGCGCCGCTTCCTGGAGAAGGCCGCGGCCACCGGCCGCTCCGGCCTGCCGGGGCGGCTGCTGGACGAACCCCTCCTGCGCTGCAAGGCCAACCTCATGACCCGTCTGCACGGCATGGACGAGCTGGTAGGTCCCGTCGACACCCAGTCCGTGTACGTCACCGTGCCCAACCCCCTCACCGCCTGACGAGAGGAGGCCGCCACCGCCATGACGACCGCCGACCCCACCCGCGCCCCCGCACTCCGGCCCGGTCCCGCCGAGCCCGGCGGCACCGGCGCCGAGAACGCCGACGACACCCTCGACCTGGAACTGCCCCCCGAGGTCCGCGCCCTCTTCGACGAGGACGTCACCGCCGACGACCGCGCCGGCGGCCCTGCCCCGCTCGACGACCTCCTCGACGGCGTCGCCGACTGGGGACCGGTCGGCACCCCCGCGGGTACCTTCCAGCTCGTTCCCGTACGCCCCGAACGCGACCTCCCCGTCATCACCCGCTGGATGAACGACCCCGCCGTCGCGGAATTCTGGGACCTCGCGGGCAGGCCGGAGGTCGCCGAGCGGCACCTGCGCGCCCAGCTCGACGGCGACGGCCGGAGCATGCCCTGTGTCGGGGTGCTGGACGGGGTGCCGATGAGCTACTGGGAGGTCTACCGCGCCGATCTCGACCCGATCGCGCGCCACTACCCGGCCCGTCCGTACGACACCGGGCTCCACCTGCTGATCGGGCCCGTCGCCGACCGGGCCCGGGGCGTCGGCGGCGCCCTGCTGCGCGCCGTCGCGGACCTCGCCCTGGAGCAGCGCCCCCGGTGCACCCGGGTGGTCGCCGAGCCGGACCTGCGCAACACCCCGTCCGTCGCCGCCTTCCTGGCCGCAGGCTTCCGCTTCTCGGCGGAGATCGAGCTGCCCGGCAAGCGGGCCGCGCTGCTGATCCGCGACCGCGCGCTGCGTCACGTCCTGTGACCGGCAGTGCCGGAGGGGGGTCTCCGGCAGGTCCGGCGGGCACCGCGGTGTCAGTGCCGACCCGTAGGCTGGACGCCCTATGACACAGCCCGCGAAGCCCGCCCTCACCGACCTCCTCCACGCCGCCGTCAGCGCGGTCGGCGGGGTGGAGCGCCCCGGCCAGGTCACCATGGCCGAAGCCGTCGCCGAAGCCGTCGACGACGGTTCCCACCTGCTGGTCCAGGCCGGCACCGGAACCGGCAAGTCGCTGGGCTATCTGGTGCCCGCGCTGGCCCAGGGCGAACGGGTGGTGGTGGCCACCGCGACCCTGGCCCTGCAGCGCCAGCTCGTCGAACGCGACCTGCCGCGCACCGTCGCCGCGCTGCAACCGCTGCTGCGCCGCGAGCCGCAGTTCGCGATGCTCAAGGGCCGGTCCAACTACCTGTGCCTGCACCGGCTGCACGAGGGCGTGCCGCAGGACGAGGGCGACGGCCTCTTCGACCAGTTCGAGGCCGCCGCGCCGACCAGCAAGCTCGGCCAGGACCTGCTGCGGCTGCGCGACTGGTCGGACGAGACGGAGAGCGGCGACCGGGACGACCTGACCCCGGGCGTCTCCGACCGTGCCTGGCAGCAGGTCTCCGTGACCTCCCGCGAGTGCCTCGGAGCCTCCCGCTGCGCCTACGGCGCCGAGTGCTTCGCCGAGGCCGCGCGCGAGCGGGCCAAGCTCGCCGACGTCGTGGTCACCAACCACGCGCTGCTGGCCATCGACGCCCTGGAGGGCGCTCCGGTGCTGCCGAGCCATGAGGTGCTCATCGTCGACGAGGCCCATGAACTCGTCTCGCGCGTCACCGGGGTCGCCACCGGCGAGCTGACCCCCGGCCGCGTCAACCGGACCGTGAAGCTCGCGGCCAAGCTGGTCAACGAGAAGGCCGCGGACGCCCTCATGAGCGCCTCGGAGGGCTTCGAGCGGCTGATGGAACTGGCCCTCCCGGGCCGCCTCGAGGAGCTGCCCGAGGATCTGCTCTACGCCCTGATGGCGCTGCGTGACGCCTGCCGCCTGGTCATCACCTCCCTCGGCGAGACCCGTGACCGCTCCGTGCAGGACGAGGACGCCGTGCGGAAGATGGCCCTCGCCTCTGCCGAGAACGTCCACGAGGTCGCCGAGCGCATCGTCGAGGGCTCCGAGTACGACGTCGTCTGGTACGAGCGCCACGACCGCTTCGGCGCCTCGCTGCGGGTCGCCCCGCTCAGTGTCTCCGGACTGCTGCGGGAGAAGCTGTTCACCGAGCGCTCCGTCGTCCTCACCTCCGCCACGCTGCGGCTCGGCGGCGACTTCAACGGGGTCGCGGCCTCGCTCGGGCTTCCCCCCGAGGGCACGGTCGCCGCCGAGGGGGAGGAGGAGCCACCGGCCTGGAAGGGCGTAGACGTCGGCTCGCCCTTCGACTACCCCAAGCAGGGCATCCTCTATGTCGCCCGCCATCTGTCCCAGCCCGGCCGGGACAGCGGCCGCGAGGACATGGTGGACGAGCTCGCGGAGCTGATCGAGGCCGCCGGCGGTCGCACGCTCGGCCTGTTCTCCTCCATGCGCGCCGCCCAGGGCGCGGCGGAGGCGCTGCGCGGCCGCATCGACCACCCGATCCTGCTGCAGGGCGAGGAGACCCTGGGCGAGCTGATCCGCAGCTTCGCCTCCGACGCGCGCACATGTCTGTTCGGCACCCTGTCGCTCTGGCAGGGCGTGGACGTGCCGGGGCCGAACTGCCAGTTGGTGGTCATGGACCGGATCCCCTTCCCCCGTCCCGACGATCCGCTGATGAGCGCACGGCAGAAGGCGGTGGAGGAGAGGGGCGGCAACGGCTTCATGGCGGTCGCCGCCACGCACGCCGCCCTGTTGATGGCCCAGGGGGCCGGCCGGCTGGTGCGGGCCTCCGGAGACCGCGGGGTCGTCGCAGTGCTCGACCCGAGGCTGGTCACGGCCCGCTACGGCGCCTTCATCAAGGCCTCGCTGCCGGACTTCTGGCAGACGACCGACCGCAACCAGATCCGTCGCTCCCTGGCCGCGATCGACGCCGCCGCATCCGCGGCCGAGTGACCGCGCCGGGCCTCACCGGGGAACACAACAGGGCCCCGGAACCGGCGCAGAGGTCCCGGGGCCCGGTCACGGGCGGGTCCTGGATCAGACCCGGCGCAGCACCGCCACCACCTTGCCGAGGATGGTCGCCTCGTCACCGGCGATGGGCTGGTACGCGGCATTGTGCGGCAGCAGCCACACATGCCCGTCCTCGCGCTTGAAGCGCTTGACCGTGGCCTCGCCCTCGATCATCGCGGCGACGATGTCGCCGTTCTCCGCGACCGGCTGACGGCGCACGGTCACCCAATCGCCGTCGCAGATGGCGGCCTCGATCATCGAGTCGCCGACGACCTTCAGGACGAACAGCTCGCCGTCGCCCACCAACTGGCGGGGGAGCGGGAACACGTCCTCCACGGACTCCTCGGCGAGGATCGGGCCACCGGCGGCGATCCGGCCCACCAGGGGGACGTACGAGGCCGACGGCTTGCCCGCCGTGTCCGTGGGCTGCGCCTGCGCGGAGTCGGAGGCACGCACCTCGTACGCACGGGGCCGGTGCGGGTCACGCCGCAGGAAGCCCTTCCGCTCCAGTGCCATGAGCTGATGGGCGACCGACGACGTGCTCGACAGCCCGACGGCCTGGCCGATCTCCCGCATGGACGGCGGATAGCCGCGCCGCTGGACGGAATCCCGGATCACCTCGATGACGCGCCTTTGGCGGTCGGTGAGTCCGGAACTGTCCGCCCGGATTCCCGGAGGTCGTCCGGGTAGCGCGCGTGCGGGCTTTGGTGTCTCGTCGTTCATCGCTTCCATCGGGCGTAGCCGGTCCTGGGGGCGGTCATGGGCGGTCAATGCAGCGCTGTCGGCGGTGGTGGTCACGGCGGCCCCTCTCGAGATGTTCTCCCTAGTAGGACAACGGTAGTTGCTTTCGAAAGGTTGCGCCAAACACACGTTCGAGTGAATTTGCGCAGATCCACTGTCGCGATCAAGGTGTCGATGGTATTGATCGAATATAAATTCGAATTCATCCTGCAATCGAGAGGTGAACGCCGTTCCTTCGGGCCGGTATTGCCGTCGCCCCTCGCTTCTTCCGCCCCGGGTTCCATGATGCGCGAGCCGTGACGATGCGTACACCCAGTGTGTCACTCGCGCCCCGGCTCTCCCGGGAGGCGGCGCGTCGCGTAGGCTCCCGTCCCGTCGGCGGGCCGCGACACGCGGTTCGCGCGATAGGTGAATGTGGGCACCGCGCCACCAGATCTAGTGGTTGGATAGAGCCCAGCCCCCACAAGTAGTGGTCCTGGTGTCATCAAGCCCTCCTGGATCGCCTATGCTTGTGGCTGCTTCGCGGGGCCCTGACCGGCCCCTCGGGCTCAGAAGTCGTGCGCTCACCGTGGGTGAGGGAGGGAGAGGGAAACGATGCACTGCCCCTTCTGCCGACACCCCGACAGCCGCGTCGTCGACAGCCGGACCACCGATGACGGCACCTCGATCCGCCGTCGCCGGCAGTGCCCCGACTGTGGTCGCCGGTTCACGACCGTGGAGACGGCCTCGCTGATGGTGATCAAGCGCAGCGGGGTCACCGAACCCTTCAGCCGCAACAAGGTCATCGCCGGAGTCCGCAAGGCCTGCCAGGGCCGGCCCGTCACCGAGGACGCCCTCGCCCAGCTCGGGCAGCGCGTCGAGGAGGCGGTGCGCGCCACGGGCAGCGCCGAGCTGTCGACCCACGATGTCGGGCTGGCCATACTCGGCCCGCTGAAGGACCTGGATCTGGTCGCCTACCTCCGGTTCGCCTCGGTCTACCGGGCCTTCGACTCGCTCGAGGACTTCGAGGCGGCGATCGCCGAGTTGCGTGGCCAGGGGCCACCGGGAGACGCCGGAGGGCGGGGCCGGGACGGAGCCGTCCCCACCCCCGCCATCGCCGCCGACTAGCGGCGGCGGACCGGCACGGATGTGCCGGGCACCTGTGGGGGGTGCACCGGCCGCGAGAGACACTGACGCGGGAAGACCGCGGCGCTTCAGGGCGTTTTACCTGTAATGCCTGTAATGGGAGGCGGCACATGACAGAGACGGCGAGCGGCCCGGCACGGAGTTCCCGAGCCAAGGCCGGCAAGGCGGCCGCGGCGGCCTCGGCCGCCAAGGGCCTGCGCATCGAGCGCATCCACACCACCCCGGGGACGCACCCCTACGACGAGGTGGTCTGGGAACGCCGTGACGTCGTCATGACCAACTGGCGCGACGGCTCGATCAACTTCGAGCAGCGCGGCGTGGAGTTCCCCGACTTCTGGTCGGTGAACGCGGTCAACATCGTCACCAGCAAGTACTTCCGCGGCGCCGTCGGTTCCCCGCAGCGCGAGAGCAGCCTGCGGCAGCTCATCGACCGTGTGGTGACGACCTACCGCAAGGCCGGCGAGGACCATGGCTACTTCGTGTCCCCCGCCGACGCGGAGATCTTCGAGCACGAGCTCACCTGGGCGCTGCTCCACCAGGTCTTCAGCTTCAACTCCCCGGTCTGGTTCAACGTCGGAACCGCCCAGCCGCAGCAGGTCTCGGCCTGCTTCATCCTCTCGGTCGACGACTCCATGGAGTCCATCCTCGACTGGTACAAGGAAGAGGGGATGATCTTCAAGGGCGGGTCCGGCGCCGGCCTGAACCTCTCCCGCATCCGCTCCTCCAAGGAGCTGCTCTCCTCCGGCGGCAACGCCTCCGGCCCGGTCTCCTTCATGCGCGGCGCCGACGCCTCCGCCGGCACCATCAAGTCCGGCGGCGCCACCCGCCGCGCGGCCAAGATGGTCGTCCTCGACGTCGACCACCCGGACGTCGAGGCCTTCATCGAGACGAAGGTGAAGGAGGAGGAGAAGATCCGCGCCCTGCGCGACGCGGGCTTCGACATGGACCTGGGCGGCGACGACATCACGTCCGTCCAGTACCAGAACGCCAACAACTCCGTCCGTGTGAACGACGAGTTCATGAAGGCGTACGAGAACGGCTCGAAGTTCGGCCTGCGCGCCCGGATGACCGGCGAGGTCATCGAGGAGGTCGACGCCAAGGCCCTCTTCCGCAAGCTGGCCGAGGCCGCCTGGGCCTGCGCCGACCCCGGCATCCAGTACGACGACGTCATCAACCACTGGCACACCTCGCCGGAGTCCGGCCGCATCACCGCGTCCAACCCCTGCAGCGAGTACATGCACCTGGACAACTCGTCCTGCAACCTCGCGTCGCTCAACCTGATGAAGTTCCTCGACGACGACGGCAAGGGCACCCAGCGCTTCGACGCCGTGCGCTTCGCCAAGGTCGTCGAGCTCGTCATCACCGCGATGGACATCTCCATCTGCTTCGCGGACTTCCCGACCCAGAAGATCGGCGAGACCACCCGCGCCTTCCGCCAGCTGGGCATCGGCTACGCCAACCTCGGCGCCCTGCTGATGGCGACCGGCCACGCGTACGACTCCGACGGCGGCCGCGCGCTCGCCGGCGCCATCACCTCGCTGATGACCGGTACCTCGTACAAGCGCTCCGCGGAGCTGGCCGCGGTCGTCGGCGCCTACGACGGCTACGCCCGCAACGCCACCGCCCACAAGCGCGTCATGAAGCAGCACTCCGACGCCAACGCGGCCGCCACGCGCATGGACGACCTGGACACCCCGGTCTGGGCCGCGGCCACCGAGGCCTGGCAGGACGTCGTTCGCCTGGGCGAGAAGAACGGTTTCCGCAACGCCCAGGCCTCCGTGCTGGCGCCGACCGGCACCATCGGCCTGATGATGGACTGCGACACCACCGGTGTCGAGCCCGACCTCGCCCTGGTCAAGTTCAAGAAGCTGGTCGGCGGCGGCTCGATGCAGATCGTCAACGGCACGGTGCCGCAGGCCCTGCGCCGCCTCGGCTACCAGCAGGAGCAGATCGAGGCGATCGTCGCCCACATCTCCGAGCACGGCAACGTGGTCGACGCCCCGGGCCTCAAGCCGGAGCACTACGAGGTCTTCGACTGCGCCATGGGCGAGCGCTCCATCTCCCCGATGGGCCACGTCCGCATGATGGCCGCGGCGCAGCCGTTCCTGTCCGGCGCCATCTCCAAGACGGTCAACATGCCGGAGTCGGCGACCGTCGAGGAGATCGAGGAGATCTACTACGAGGGCTGGAAGCTCGGCCTGAAGGCGCTCGCGATCTACCGCGACAACTGCAAGGTCGGCCAGCCGCTCTCCGCCAAGAAGAAGGCGGACGAGAAGAAGGCCGACGTGGCGGCGGCCGCCGCGCCCGCCGCCGTGGAGAAGGTCGTCGAGTACCGCCCGGTCCGCCGCCGCCTCCCCAAGGGCCGCCCGGGGATCACCACCTCCTTCACGGTGGGCGGTGCCGAGGGCTACATGACGGCCAACTCCTACCCGGACGACGGCCTCGGCGAGGTGTTCCTCAAGATGTCCAAGCAGGGCTCGACCCTCGCGGGCATGATGGACGCCTTCTCCATCGCCGTCTCGGTCGGCCTGCAGTACGGCGTGCCGCTGGAGACCTACGTCTCGAAGTTCACCAACATGCGCTTCGAGCCGGCCGGTCTCACGGACGACCCGGACGTGCGGATGGCGCAGTCGATCGTCGACTACATCTTCCGCCGCCTGGCGCTGGACTTCCTGCCCTTCGAGACCCGCTCCGCCCTCGGCATCCACTCCGCCGAGGAGCGCCAGCGCCACCTCGACACGGGTTCGTACGAGCCCGCCGCCGAGGAGGTCGACGTGGAGGGCCTCGCGCAGTCCGCGCCGCGCCAGACGGAGGCGCCGAAGCCGGCCGCCACCGTCAAGGCCGAGCCCGAGGCCGCCGCGGCGACCCCGGCGCCGAGGACCGCGCACAACTCCACGGAGCTGCTGGAGATCCAGCTCGGCCTCAACGCCGACGCCCCGCTCTGCTTCTCCTGCGGCACGAAGATGCGCCGCGCTGGCAGCTGCTACCTCTGCGAGGGCTGCGGCTCGACCAGCGGCTGCAGCTGAGACCGGGCGGGATCACGTCGGACGCATCGTCCGGCGTGGCCCGCGCGGGTAGCTGACCCGCGGTTCCGAAGGGGATCGGCCTCCGGCCGATCCCCTTCGCCGTGTCCGCACGGAGGAATGCCGCCGCGCCCCGCACGTGACCGTCCGGTGCGACGGCGATCACGTCGTCCGGGACCGGTGGCGTCATCCCGATGACGGCGAACTCGTCCTGCCCGCATTCCGTTTCGACGCCCTGGAATATGCCTCGGAGGTCGCGCGGGCGGCCGCGGATCACCCGTGGGAGCGGCCGGCGTGCACCATCGCTCGTCTCCTCGAGCGGAGAATCCACGCGGGTGAGTGGCTCACGCGACGGGAATGCGAACTCGGGTTTCCGTCCGCCTCGCCCTGGGATCGCGAGCGGATCGGCCTCTCCTTCTTTCATCTTCTTTCATCCGGTCCACCCGACGCGGGCGGAAGGCCGTTCATGGCCGCGGTCCCGGACGGGTATCGAGGTTTCCGGCGACGCCCCCGCCGAACAGACGGAAAGGATTCACGCGCGGATCGTGGAGTCCGATCCGCGCGTGAATGCCGAAGCCTGCGGTGGTGATGCGGAATCGGCCAGGCGACTCGGTCGTCCCTGGCTCCCGCGGCGGAACCCCTGAGTGTCCCGCGCTTCAGCCGGACCGCCCGGTGTCCTTAGCGGGCGGTGGCCGCAGCACCACGGCGGCGAGGACGAACGCCACCGCGAGCAGGGCCGCGCCCGTGCCGAAGGCGAGGCGGAAGCCGCCGGTGAGGGCGGAGGCGGTGCCGTGCCCGTCGTCGAGGAGGCTCTGCGTTCGCGACCCGGCCAGGGTGGACAGGACGGCGACGCCGAGGGCGCCGCCCACCTGCTGGGTGGTGTTGAACAGCCCCGAGGCGACGCCCGCGTCCTTTGGGCCCGCGCCGGACATGCCGAGCACGGTCAGCGCGGAGACGGCGAGGCCGAAGCCGCCCGCGAGCAGCATCGTGGGCAGCAGATCGGCGGCGTAGCCGGCGTGCACCGGCAGGCGTGTCAGCAGGCCGAGTGCCGCCACGAGCAGGGCGAGGCCGGTGAGCAGGACGCGGCGTTCGCCGAAGCGGGCGTTGAGGCGGGCCGAGAACGCGAGCGAGACCGTGCCGATGGACAGCGCGGCGGGCAGCATGGCGAGCCCCGTGGCGGCGGCACCGTACCCCCGGACGTTCTGCAGGTAGAGCGCCATGAGGATCTGGAAGCCGAAGAGGGCGGAGACCATCAGCACCTGGACGGCGTTGGCTCCGGAGACATCGCGCGAGCGGAACATGCGCAGCGGCAGCAGGGGGGACGCGGTCATGGCCTGACGGATCACGAAGGCACCGAGGAGAGCCACGGAGAGGGCGGCGAGACCGAGCGTGTACGCGGAGGCCCAGCCGTGCGCGCCGGTCTGCACGATGGTGTAGACCCCGGTCATCAGACCGCCGGTGACCAGGAGGGCGCCGAGGGCGTCGGCGCCGCGTGCCGGAGGCCGAGCGGGGTCGGGGGCCAGGACGCGTACGGCCAGGAGCGCGGCCGCAAGGCCGATCGGCAGGTTGATGAAGAAGATCCAGTGCCAGTTGGCGGCCTGGGTCAGCACCCCGCCGAGCACCTGCCCGATCGACGCCCCGGCAGCCCCGACGAAGCTGAACGCGCCGATCGCCCGGCCTCGTTCACGGGGTTCGGGGAAGAGCGTGACGATCAGGCCGAGGCTGACGGCGGAGGTCATCGCGCCGCCCACGCCCTGGAGGAAGCGGGCGCCGATGAGCACGGCCTGGTCGGTGGCGACGCCGCAGAGCAGCGAGGCCGCCGTGAAGACGGTGAGCCCGGCGACGAAGATCCGCTTGCGTCCGAGCAGGTCGCCGAGCCGTCCGGCCAGCAGGAGCAGCCCGCCGAAGGCGATCATGTAGGCGTTGACGGTCCAGGTGAGGTCGGCGGGGGAGAAGCGCAGATCGCGCTGGATGGCGGGCAGGGCCACGGTGACGATGCTGCCGTCCAGGATGATCATCAGCATTCCGGCGCACAGGACGGCGAGGGCCGGTCCACGGGAGCGGGTGCCGGGGGAGGCTCCTGGGCTTGTCGCGGCGGGCGAGAGCAGTGTGCGTAAGGACATGGCGTCGTCTCCTGGTTGTCGAGGACCCAGATACGACGCTAGCAGATTGTTTTGTTAGGGACTATCTCCTTCAGGACTTCTGAAGTTGGGTCAGTCCGGTCAGTCCGGTCGGTACGACTGGAGCTCCACGAGGGTGCCTTCCGGGGTACGCAGATGCGCGGTACGCAGGCCGGGGCCCCAATCGGGCCGTTCCTGGGGCTCGGTGAGCACGGTCGTGCCGTGCGCGGTGAGCGTTGCGGTGGCCGTGCCCACGTCGTCGACCCGCAGCACGACCATGGCCGTGTCCTGCGCGGGGGAGCGCGGGGGAGCGCGGGGGCAGGGTGTCGGTGCCGATCGTCCGGGCGAGCGCGGCCCGGGAGTAGAGCGTGAGGGCGGCTTCGCCGCCCGGATCCCAGTTGGCCTATCCCGGCTGCGGGATCACCTTGACCGGCTCGATGCCGAGCAGATCGCGCAGAGCCGCGGTCCGGAAGCGGGAGGCGGCGTCGAAGTCCTCGACGAGGAGGCGCGGGTGCAGGGCGTCCATGTCCTGATCGTATTCCTCGCCCCTTCAGGGGAGTTGGCTCCCTCCGTGGGACGAAGGAAACGCCGGCGGGTCATAGGATGGCGCGGTGTTGGTGAAGTGGATTCGCTGCGGAGTCGTCGAGCGCGCCGGATTCGAGCGCGGGCAGCGGAAATGGGCCAACGGGCTCATGGGGGAGCCGGGGTTCCGGGGACAGGGCGGTGGCTGGAGCCGCAGCCAGCCCGGCGTCGCGCACGTCTTCGCGTTCTGGGAGGACCGCGACTACCACGACGCCTTCATGGCCGGTGCGCACGACCGCCTCGCGGCCGCCCAGGCCGGTACCTACGAGAGCCTCGGCGTGAAGCTCTTCGAGCGCCGGCTGGACGTCAAGGTCGGCTTTCGCCCCCGGTTCGGCGACAGCGATGTGCTGCGGCTGGCGCACTGCAAGGTGCGGCCGGACCGTGTCGATCACTTCGTGCTGATGCAGGAGAAGGTCTGGAACCCGGCGATGGCCGGATCCCCGGGGATGCTGCGCGGTGTCTTCGCCCAGGGCCCCGAATCCGACTTCCTGGTGCTGTCGATGTGGGACTCGGCCTCCGAGCACGCCAAGTACCGGGACGGATCCATCACCCGGCTCTCCGAGCGTGCCGATCTGGAGGCGGACGTCCTCACCGTCGCGGGTGATGTCGTCGACCTGGAGCAGGCCTGGTCGATATGACGGCGCGGTGACCGCCGGCCGGTCCCCCAGTGGGAGCCGCCCGGATCAGCCCTTGCCGCCCCGTGCGGGACGGGTGATCACCGAGAAGTAGGCGCCGTGCGGATCGTCGAGTACCGCGACCCGCCCGACGTGTTCGAGGTCGAACGGCGGCACGGAGACGCTGCCGCCGAGCTCCGTGGCCCGCGCGGCCGCCGCGTCGGTGTCGGCGACGGAGAAGTAGTGCATCCAGTGCTGGGGTATCTCCTGCGGCCAGGCGTCGTTCATGAGCAGGACGCCGCCGAACTTCCGGCCCGTCCCCTCCACTTCGAGCTCGGTGTACGAACTGTCACCGGCGAAGGGATGGGTCTGCCCCGTCCAGCCGAAGACGCTCCGGTAGAAAGCGCGGGAGCCGTCCACGTCCCGGGTGTTGAGCTCGATCCAGCACAGAGTGCCCGGCTCGTCCATCAGGCCCGCGCCCTTGAAGAGGCCGGGCTGCCACGCGGCGAACTCCGCCCCGTGCGGATCGGTGAACTGCGCGAAGCTGCCCTGGTCGAAGACCGCCATCGGCGGCACGCAGACCGAGCCGCCCGCCGCCTCGACCGCCTTGGCCGTGTCGGTGACGTCGTTCGTGGCCATATAGGTGATCCACCGCGGCCGGTCGCCCTCGGCCATCACCGGGCCGACGGCGGCCACGTGCTCGCCGCGCAGGCTGAAGAAGGTGTATCCCCCCGCCTCGGGGGGACCCGCCTGGGAGTCCCAGCCGAACAGGCCGCCGTAGAAGGCACGGGAAGCCTCGATGTCGGGACTGCTCAAATCGGTCCAGCACGGTGTGCCGGGAACGAACGACGTGGTCTTCATGGCGGCCTCCAACCCGTGGCGCCCGCGAAGGCGCTCCCCTCTTCATGCTGAGTCTGCGACACGCCACTGACAATCGGGGGCGACCGGCCCCCTGCCTGCGGCGGCCGCCGGACGCGGACACCCCTCGGTACACGTCCCGAGCGGGGGCGCGGGCGGGCAGCGGCGGCCGTCCGCGCATGCGGCACCGGGTGCCAGGCCGGACGTGTGCGCCGCGGCCCCCACAGGACGGGCCGCGGAGTGACCGGGCGTACGACCCGGCAGCCCGCCGACGGCCCCACGGGCTCTCGGACGCCCCGGGGCGGTCGCTGCCCCGGGTCCCCGGCGGGGACCGCCGCGCCCGTGTTCGCGCGTACGAATTACAGTGAGGCCATGGCCCGACCGCGTCGCATAGTGCTCATCAGGCACGGAGAATCCCAGGGCAATGCCGACGACACGATCTACGAGCGGGTGCCCGATCACGCGCTGACCCTCACCACCAGGGGAGAAGAGCAGGCCCGCGCGGCGGGTGGGGAACTGCGGGAGCTGTTCGGCGAGGAACGGGTGCAGGCCTTCGTGTCGCCATATCGCCGGACGCATCAGACCTTCCACCTGCTCGGCCTCGACCCGTGCCGCACCCGGGCCAAGGAGGAGCCGCGGCTGCGCGAGCAGGACTGGGGGAACTACCAGGACGCCGAGGACGTGCAGCGCCAGCGCAAGGCAAGGGACGCCTACGGCCACTTCTTCTACCGCTTCGCCCAGGGGGAGTCCGGGGCGGACGTCTACGACCGGGTCGGGGCCTTCCTGGAGACGCTCTACCGCGCCTTCGACAAGCCGGAGTTCCCGCCGAACGTCCTGCTCGTCACCCACGGGCTCACCATGCGGTTGTTCTGCATGCGGTGGTTCCACTGGACGGTCGACGAGTTCGAGTGCCTGTCCAATCCCGACAACGGCGAGACGCGGATGCTGCTGGCCGAGCCCGACGGCCGGTACCGCCTCGACCGGCCTTTCGCCCGCTGGCGGACCGCCGACTCCGACCTGGCGCGATATCACGGGTGAGATTGCGCACAGGAGGATTGACCCGGGTGGCACCGGATGTCAGAGTTCTCCCGCCATGACCGCTGATCCGCTCGACCTCCCTCGCCGCCGCGCGCTCGCCAGCCTGCGCGGACTCGCCCTGGGTGACGCCCTCGGCTCCCAGTTCTTCGTCCCTGCCCACTACCCGGCACTGCAGAGCCGCAGCCTGCCGCCGGGAGTCTGGCAGTGGACGGACGACACCGAGATGGCGTGCTCGGTGGTCGCGGTGCTGGACACGTACGGCGCGATCGACCAGGACGCCCTGGCCGCCTCCTTCGCCGCGCACCACGACTTCGACCGCGGCTACGGGCCCGGGGTGAACCGGATGCTGCGGCTGATCCGGCAGGAGGGCGCCGACTGGCGCACGCTCGCCGCCGAGATGTTCAACGGACAGGGCTCCTGGGGCAACGGAGCCGCCATGCGGGTGGCCCCGCTCGGCGCCTGGTACGCGGGCGAGCCCGAGAAGGCCGCCGAGCAGGCAGAACAGTCGGCGTACACCACCCACCAGCACCGCGAGGCCGTGGTCGGCGCCATGGCGGTCGCGGCCGCCGCCGCGCTCGCCGCGGACCCGGCCGGCTCCACCGGTCCGGCGGAGCTCATCACGCGGGTCGTGACGCTGCTGCCCCGCAGCGCCGTGCACGCCGGGCTGCGCCGAGCCGTGGACATGCTCGACTACGACGACGTCGCCACCGTAGCGGCCGTGCTCGGCAACGGGCGCCGCACCAGCGCGCACGACACCGTCCCCTTCGCCCTGTGGGCCGCCGCCCGCGGCCTGGGCGACTACGAGGGAGCCTTCTGGTCCACCGCCCGCGCGGGCGGGGACGTGGACACCACCTGCGCCATCGTCGGCGGGATCATCGCCGCGGGGCCCGGCGGGGAGCCCCCGCGGGAGTGGCAGGAGCGCTGCGAACCGCTGCCGGAGTGGCTGCCGGCCGACTGAGCGACGCTCTCCGGCCCGGTTTTCCGCGCCGCAATCCTCTGTATTGTCACGGCCCTGTCACAGACCGGCCCCCGGGGCCCGCCCCGCGTATCCGCCGCTGGTCGGCGCCTCTAGCCTGTCGGCCACGCCATCCGGTCGATCTTCGCCGGATGCGCAGTCGAGACCGGTCCCGCGCCGCCGCACCTCCACCGTCGCGCGACCGGCGGGGAGGGGTTCTCATGACCGACAAACCGTCCGATGCCGCGCCGACGAGGCCTGCGCAGGCGCCCCCGCAGGCGCCGTCTCCGAAGCAGGGCCCACCCGTCCACCCGATGCCGCCGTACGCGCGCGTGTGGACGCCGCCGCCCCCGCCTCCGCCGCCCGCGTGGGTGATCGCGAGCCGTGCGAGGACGCCTCGTGTGGTGCGGCCCGCCGTGCTGTGGGCGGCCCTGTTCACCGGAGTGCTGGCCGCGATCCTGCTGCGGGGCGGCCTGGGGATCAATCTCCTGCTGGTCACCGTTCCCGCCGCCGTGGCGGCCGCGGCCGCCGCCCTCGACCACGACCGCCGGCTCAGGCCCTGGACCGCGGTCTGGGCGGTGGCGGGCCTGACGCTGCTGCTGATCCCGGCGCTGCGGGACGCCTGGTGGCCGTCGTTCCTGGCCGTGGTCGCCGCCGCGTTCCTGGGCTCGATGGCGCTGCACGGCGGCCGTCGCTGGCCGGGCGTCCTGTTGGGCGGCACCGGGCTGTGGTTCGCGCCGGTGCCCGCGATCGGCTGGGCGCTGCGAGGGCTGCGCGAGCGGACCACCCATGACCGGCACCGGCTGGTGCCGATGCTGAAGGCCGTCGGTGTGACGGTGGTGCTCCTCGTCGTGTTCGGCGCGCTCTTCGCGGGGGCCGACGCGGCCTTCGCCGACCTGCTGGGCGACCTCACACCGGATGTGACCGTCACCGACGTCCCGCTGCGCGTCCTGCTCTTCTCCGTCGGCGTGCTGTTCGCGCTCTGCGCCGCGTGGACGGCCGCGGCGCCGCGCCGCTGGGACCGGATCGAGGTGAAGCCGGGCCGGGCGCGCCGGCGGGCCGAGTGGGCGCTGCCCCTGGTCGTCCTGGCGGCGCTGTTCGCCGCCTTCAACGCCGTCCAGCTCGCCGTCCTGTTCGGCGGCTACGAGAAGGTGCTCGCCAAGACCGGCCTGACCTACGCGGAGTACGCCCGGCAGGGCTTCTGGCAGTTGCTCGTCGTCACCCTGCTCACCGTCGCGGTCATCGGCCTCGCCCTGCGCTGGGCGCCGCGCGGCACCGACCGCGACCGCCTGCTGGTGCGCTCCGTCCTCGGTGTGATCTGCGTGCTGACCCTGGTCGTCGTCGCCTCGGCGCTGCGCCGCATGGACCTGTACGTCGACGCGTACGGCCTGACCCGGCTGCGGATCTCGGTGGCGGGGGTGGAGCTGTGGCTCGGGCTGCTGATCGTCCTCGTCATGGCGGCCGGAGGGTTCGGCGCGCGGTGGCTGCCCCGCGCCGTTGTGGTGAGCGCCGCGGCCGCCGTCCTCGCCTTCGGCCTGGTGTCGCCCGACGCGCTCATCGCCCGGCAGCAGGTGAGCCGCTACGAGAACAGCGGGAAGATCGACCTGGCGTATCTGCGGAACCTCTCGGCCGACGCGGTCCAGGAACTGGACCGGCTCCCGGAGCCCCAGCGCTCCTGCGCCCTGGAGAAGATCGTGGACCATCTCTACGAGGACGAGACCGAGGCGTGGTTCACCACCAGCCTGGGCGAGGTCCGGGCACGGTCGCTGCTCGACGAGCGCCCGCCGTCGACCGATGTCCGGCCGTGCGAGGCGGCGGGTCTCGAGGGCTTCTACGACGAGTGGCGCGACCCGCTGGTCCCGTGACGTGACACGCCGTGTGCCGCCGCCCCGGCCTCCCCTCGGACCGGGCGGCGGCGCCGCCGTCAGGCCGCGGGCACGCCCGCGGTCCCGCTGAGCGCCTCCAGGTCGCTCTTCCGTACCCGGATCACGAAGACCGCGGTGACCAGCGCCAGCACGACCAGCCCCACGGCCGCGTAGAACGCGGTGGAGATGCCGTGCGCCAGGACCTCGTGCCCCCATGGCGGCGGCAGTTCGTGCGTCCGCTGGAAGGCGGCCTGCTGCTTCGGCGTGGCGTGCGCGAGGAAGTCCGGGACGAGACCGGTGGCCTTGTCGCGGCTCGCGGTGCCGAACACCGTCACCAGGATGGACAACCCGAGTGAACCGCCCACCTGCTGCATCGCGTTGAGGAGTCCGGAGGCGGCCCCGGCTTCGTGCTGGGCGACGCCGGAGACGGCTGTCAGGGTCAGCGTGACGAAGTTCAGGCCCATGCCGAAGCCGAAGAGCAGCATGGGGCCGAGCACCCCGCCCGCGTAGCTGCTGCCGGGGTCGATCAGGGTCAGCCACGCCATCCCGGAACCGGTCAGGGCCGAGCCGGCCACCAGGAACGGCTTCGGTCCGAGCACCGGCAGGAAGCGCGTCGACAGCCCGGCCCCGGTCACGATGGCGACGGTGACCGGCAGGAAGGCGAAGCCCGCGGCGATGGCGCTGTAGCCGAGCACGTTCTGCACGAAGATGACGATGAAGAAGAACATGCCGAACATGGCCGCGGCCAGGCTCAGCATCATCACGTAGGTGCCCGAACGATTGCGGTCCGCGAACATCCTGAGCGGGGTGATCGGCTCCCGTGCCCGCCGCTCGATGGCCACGAACGAGGCGAGGAGCACGACCGCCGCCCCGAAGGACGAGAGGGTGAGCACGTCCCGCCAGCCCTCGGAGGCGGCGCGGATGAAACCGTAGACCAGCGAGGCCATGCCGAGCGTCGAGGTGACGGCGCCGGCGATGTCGAACCGCCCCGGATGCCGCTCCGACTCGTTGATGAACCTCGGCGCGAGGAAGGCGATCAGCAGACCGATGGGCACGTTGACGAAGAGCACCCAGCGCCAGTCGAGCCAGTCGGTGAGCATGCCGCCCGCCAGCAGGCCCACGGCGCCACCGCCGGCGGAGACCGCGGCGAACACGCCGAAGGCGCGGTTGCGCTCCGGGCCCTCGGGAAAGTTGGTGGTGATGAGGGCGAGCGAGGTGGGCGAGGCGATCGCGCCGCCGACGCCCTGCAGGGAGCGCGCGGCGAGCAGTTGCCAGGGCTCCTGGGCGAAGCCTCCGAGGAGGGATGCGAGGGAGAACAGCAGGATGCCGAAGACGAACACCCGGCGCCGTCCCAGGATGTCGCCGGCCCGCCCGCCGAGCAGCAGCAGGCCGCCGAAGGTGAGCGTGTAGGCGTTCAGTACCCAGGACAGATCGGTGGTGGAGAAGGAGAGCGCGTTCTGGATGTGCGGGAGCGCGATGTTCACGATCGTGGCGTCCAGCACGACCATGAGCTGGCAGGCCGCGATCACCGCGAGTGCGATGCCCGGCCTGCCGCCGCCTCGCGCGGCGCCGGGCTTTCGTGGTGAGGTGAGTTGCTCAGTCGTCACGAGGTCCCCCAGTCGGTGACTTAGTGAACGGTCGCGTTCACTGTGTACGACACTAGAGTGACGGTCGTAGTGAACGCAAGCGTTCACTGAAGAGCGAATGAGAAGGTGGCATGGCCATGTCGCAGGGAGCGGGAACCCGCCGTCGCGGGCCCGTTCTGGAGCGGGCGATCCTCGGGGCCGCCCTGGAGCAGCTGAGCACGGTGGGCTGGCGAGGGCTGACCATGGAAGGCGTCGCCGCCGGCGCCCAGACCGGCAAGGCGGCCGTCTACCGCCGCTGGCCGTCCAAACAGGCCCTGGTCGCCGACGCCCTGCAGACGGCCTTCCCCGAGGTCCCCGACGTGCCGGACCTCGGCGCCCTCCGGGACGACCTGGTCTTCCTCGTACTGCGGATGCGCGAGGCGATGTACTCGCGCGGCGGGCTCGCCCTGCGCTCGGTGATCGACGAGTGCGACCAGGAGGCCGCCCACTGCTTCGTGCGGCTGATCATGGAGGGGGTCGTCGAACCGACCAAGCAGCGCATCCTGGACGTCGTACGGCGGGGCATCGAGCGCGGGGAGGTGCGGCCCGACGCCACCGGCGACATCGTCGCCGACGTCGTGCCCGCGCTGATGATGTACCGGTCCAAGATCGGCGGACGGGAGATCACCGAGGAGGACCTGATCGAGGTCGTCGACCAGGTGATGGTGCCGCTGCTGCGCCCGTGACGCGGTCGCGGGGCCCCGCGCGGTCGGGGCCGGAGTCCTCGGCGGAGCTTTCCGGACCTCCTCCCGGGAGGGCCGACACGGGAGCGTAGGGTAAGCCTTGCCATGGTCCACGAACCTCCCACCCACACCGTCGAGCGCTCGCTGCGCGCCACCCTCGGCGTCAAGGTCGTCGCCGGAGTCGACGAAGTCGGACGGGGCGCCTGGGCCGGGCCCGTCACCGTGTGCGCGGCCGTCACCGGCCTGCGGCGGCCGCCCGACGGCCTCACGGACTCCAAGCTCATCACCGTCAGGCGCCGTACCGAACTCGCCGAGGTGCTCACCGGATGGGTGAACTCCTACGCGCTCGGTCACTCCTCCCCCGAGGAGATCGACGAGCTCGGGATGACGGCGGCGCTCCGGCTCGCCGCCACCCGTGCACTGGAGGCGCTGCCGGTGCGGCCGGACGCGGTGATACTCGACGGCAAGCACGACTACCTCGGCGGCCCGTGGCGCGTGCGCACGGTCATCAAGGGCGACCGCTCGTGCGTGGCCGTGGCGGCCGCGTCCGTGATCGCCAAGGTGCGGCGGGACGCGATGATGGCGGAACTGGGCGTCGACTATGCTCCGTTCGGCTTCGAGGCCAATGCCGGGTACCCTTCGCCGGTGCACCGGGCGGCACTGGAGGAGCTGGGGCCCACCCCCCTCCACCGGCTGTCCTGGGCATATCTCGATACGCTGCCGCGTTGGCAGCACTTGAAGAAGGTCCGGGAGATCGTGGAGGCGGGGGAGACGGGTGAGCAACTCGGGTTCGACTTCTGAGCCGAGTTGTGACCTACCCGCCGCTGCGTTGTTCCGGCGCATTTGATAGACATCAGCACATGCCTCTCACCCCCGAGGAGCCTCAGATTCACGAGAGTGTCCCGGGTCCCCGCGTAGCCCCGGCCGCCGGCCGGTCCGCGTCGACCCCCCGCCCCGTACCGGGCCCCGGCCCTCGTCCCGCGCCTCCGCGTCCCGCGCCGCCGCGTGGCGCTCCGGCGGCGAACGCCCGTCCCGGCCGTCCCGGCCCGGCCCGCGGGCCCGTCGTGCCCCCGCAGCAGCGCTCGCCGCGGGACGCCGAGGCCGCGCCCCCCGTCCCCGTCGGTTCGTCGGCGCAGATCCAGCTCATCCCCGCCTCGGTGGACGGCGCGCTCGACGCCGCCGACGAGGCCGTCGACCTGCTGCTCGACAGCGGGCGGGCGCCGGGTGAGGTCCTGGTGCTCACCACCGGCGAGCAGCACCCGTGGGCGGCCCACGAGCTGAGCTTCGGCGAAGCGTCCTACTGGGCCCAGCACGACGCCGGCGACGACGTGTTCTACGCCGAGCACGACGCCGACCGCGTCAAGGGCCGCCCCGTGGTGGTCGTGGCCGTCAACGGCGGATCCGACGAGGCCGTGGCGCGTCTGCTTCCCTCGGTGATGGCGCAGGCCGGAGCCCTGCTGATCGTCTGCGGCGACCCGCAGCGGATCAACGCGCTGCTCGGCGCCAACGCCTGATCAACGCGCCGCCGCGCGGCGCAGGGGCGGCGTCCCACTGGGACGCAGGCTCGCTGCGCCGCGGCTCGTGGCCGTCCAGGAGGTCGCGTTCGGCGTCCGCCCGGTACGGTCCTCGCCCTGTACCCGCCAGCCGTCCTCGGTCAGCGTGATGTACGAACCGGGGCGCAGCCCGTACAGGGAGCAGGCGTCGCGCAGTCCCCACATCCAGGCGCCGTCCACCTCGGTCCAGCCCGCGTCACCGTCCCGGCAGACGAGCAGGACCGCGGTCCGCACCGGCCTGCGGCGCCGGAGGTCGTCCGCGGTGACCCGGCGCAGGTGGGAGAGGATCGCGTTGCGCCGCTCCCAGCCGTCGGTGACTCCGGGGCGCTGCGCGAAGGACGCGCTGGCCGTCAGCCGTCCGTCGGGGGAGTAGACCGCGACCACGGCGGTGCCCGGCGCCGGGAGGTGGCGCGTGTGGAGGTCGGTGACCACCTCGCGCGGGTTGATGAGGAGCGGGATGCCGGCGGCGGTCCATTCCGACGGCTCGACGGTGCGATGGCGTCCGGCACGGCGGGAGGAAGTCACGGAAGTGGTTTCCGGAGCGAAGCCGATGGCCACGGTCCTCCCTTCGGGTATGCGTCCGCGACCGGGCGTGCGCGGGCATGCCGGTCGTAGGGCTCGAAGAGCCGGTGCGGGGATCCGACTTCAATTGTTCCTGTCGCACACGCGGGCGGCAACGGTCATTTTGTCGACCTGTCTGTTATCTGACCCTCCGCCGCATAGATCCCGTCTCCATCTCACATGGTGACTACCGGTCAGCCCTGCACGGCCAGGACCAGCGGAAACACCGCGGTAACGCCGGCACGGCGCAACAGCCGTGCCGCGACGGCCACGGTCCACCCGGTTTCGGTGAAGTCGTCGACCAGCAGGACCGGGCCCGGGGCCGAGGCCAGGGCGCCGGAAAGGCCCGGTGGGACGGTGAACGCCCCGTGCAGCGCCCGCAGTCGCTGTGCGCTGTTGCTGCGCGGCACCCGCGAGGGTTCCAGGTCTCCGCTGTGCGCGACCTCACCGAGCAGCGGCATGCGGCCGACCTCCGCGATGCGCGCGCCCAGCGACGCGATGAGCTGCGGCCGGGTGTGCGAGGCGACGGTCACCACGCCGACGGGGCGCTGCGGGGCGTCGGGCCCACCGCTCGCCCAGCCGCCCGGGCCCTTCGCCCAGTCGGCCAGCACCTGCACCACGGCCTGCGCCACGTCGTCCGGGACGGGGCCGTCCGTCGCGTTGGCGGCGAACAGCGGGCGCAGCCGGTTGCCCCAGCCGATGTCCGAGAGCCGCCCCAGGGCCCGCCCGGTCGCGGCCTGTTCGCCGGACGGGATCCGACCCTTGAGGTCGATGCCGATCGCCGGCAGACCGGTCGGCCACATACGGCGGGGCTCGACCTCGACACCGGGGCGCCCGAGGGCCGCCCGCGCCGCCTCCAGGGCCTCACGGGAGACGTCCTCGCCGAAACGTGCCCCCGCGCAGTTGTCACAGCGGCCGCAGGGGGCGGCCTGCTCGTCGTCGAGCTGGCGGCGCAGATACTCCATGCGGCACGCGGTGGTCGTGGCGTACTCCCGCATCGCCTGCTGTTCCGCCGTGCGCTGCCGTTCGACCCAGGCGTACCGCTCGGTGTCGTATGTCCAGGGCTGCCCGGTGGCCGTCCAACCCCCGCGCACCCTCCGCACCGCGCCGTCCACGTCGAGGACCTTGAGCATGGTCTCCAGCCGGTTGCGGCGCAGATCCACCCGGGCCTCGAGTGCGGGCACCGACACCGGGCCCTCCGCGGCGCCCAGCGTCTCCAGGGTGCGCCGCACCTGCTCCTCGCGGGGGAAGGCGAGCGAGGCGAAGTAGCGCCAGATCGCCTCGTCCTCGGGCCCGGGGAGCAGCAGCACCTCCGCGTGGTCGACGCCGCGTCCGGCGCGGCCGACCTGCTGGTAGTAGGCGATGGGGGAGGAGGGCGAGCCCAGGTGCACCACGAAGCCGAGATCCGGCTTGTCGAAGCCCATGCCCAGCGCGGAGGTGGCGACCAGGGCCTTGACCTCGTTGTTCAGCAGCGCGGCCTCGGCGGCCCGGCGGTCGGCGTCCTCGGTGCGTCCCGAGTACGCGGCGACCCGATGGCCGCGCTGCCGCAGGAAGGCGGTGACCTCCTCGGCGGCCGCCACCGTGAGGGTGTAGACGATGCCGGAGCCCGGGAGGTCGCCGATGTGGTCGGCGAGCCAGGCGAGCCGGTGGGCGGCGTCGGGCATGCGCAGCACTCCGAGTGAGAGGCTCTCGCGCTCCAGCGGCCCCCGCAGCACCAGGGCGCCCTCGTGGTCCCCGGTCCCCAACTGCTCGGCGACGTCGGCCGTCACGCGCGCGTTGGCGGTGGCGGTCGTGGCCAGCACGGGCACGCCCGGGGCCAGATCGGCGAGCATGGTGCGCAACCGGCGGTAGTCGGGCCGGAAGTCGTGGCCCCAGTCGGAGATGCAGTGGGCCTCGTCGACGACGAGCAGGCCGGTCGTGGCGGCGAGTTTGGGCAGCACCTGGTCCCGGAAGTCGGGGTTGTTGAGCCGCTCCGGGCTGACCAGCAGGACGTCGACCTCGCCCGAGGCGACCTCGGCCTGCACGGTGTCCCACTCCTCGGGGTTGGCCGAGTTGATCGTACGGGCCCGGATGCCCGCGCGGTCGGCGGCGTCGATCTGGTTGCGCATCAGCGCCAGCAGCGGGGAGACGATCACGGTGGGACCGCTGCCGCGCTCGCGGAGCAGCGCCGTGGCCACGAAGTACACGGCCGACTTGCCCCAGCCCGTGCGCTGGACCACCAGGGCCCGGCGCCCGTGCGCGACCAGCGCCTCGACGGCGCGCCACTGGTCCTCGCGCAGGCGTGCGGTGCCCGTCGGGTCCCCGACGAGCCGGCTGAGGATCGTGTCGGCGGCGGTGCGCAGTGCGGTGGTCATGGCTCCATGCAACCCGATGGCACCGACACCGCGCCAACCGCGCCGAGTGAGCCTGTGGACAACCTGGTGTCGTTCATTGTGATGATATGCGCGAGTTATCCACAGGTTTCGAAGGGGCCTGGCGGAGATCCACGCCGTACGGGACCTTCGGATCATGACTCAGCACACCGAATCCCCCCGCCCCTCGGACGACCCCAAGGTCACGCTGCGCAGCCCGGCCGAACTCGCCGCCGCGCTTCCGTACCTCTGCGGTTTCCACCCCGACGACAGCATTCTCATGATCGCCCTGCACGGCGAGCGCGGCCGCTTCGGCGGCCGGGCCCGGCTGGGCATTCCCGGGGACGCCGGCGAGTGGCCCGGTGCGGCCCAGCAACTGGCCGAGTGCCTCGTGCGCGGCAGTGAGCAGCGCAGCGCCCGGCCCGACGCGATCGTGCTCTTCCTCGTGCAGGACCCCGCGCCCGGCGAGACCCCGCAGCAGGTCATGGAGCGGCTGCGCCCTCTGGCGCAACGGCTGCGGATTTCCTGCGGCACCCTTGACGTTCCCGTTGTCGAGGCACTGTGCGTCTCCGCCGGCCGCTGGTGGTCCTATTGCTGCCCGGATTCGGAGGCGTTCCCGCCGGAGGGCATCGGGATCGCGCGGTCCGGCGATTCCGTGATGGCCGCGGCGGCCGCCTACGCGGGCCTGCGGATCAGCGGGTCCCTCAAGGAGATGGAGGACCGCCTCACCCCGCCGCCGCCCGGCGTACCGGCGTCCGCGGCCCGCGGTGACGCCCTGGACGCGGCGGCCGCCGCGCTCGTTCCCCGCATGCTGGAGCGCGACGACTCCGAGGAAGTGCGGCGCACCACCCTGCGCCTGCTGCGGGAGGCGCTCGAGCGCTTCCGCGCCGCCACCCCGGTCGGCGACGGCCCGGACGCCGACCGCGACGACGACGCGCTGCTGGACGACGCCGAGGCCGCCACGATGATCCTGGGCCTGCAGGACCGCACAACCCGGGACGAGGCCGCCGAGTGGATGGACCCGCCCCACACCGACCCCGCGATGCGCCTGTGGCGGGCCCTCGCCCGGCGTTGCGTCGAGCCCTACCACGAGCACGCCGCGGCGCCCCTGACCCTCGCCGGCTGGGTGGCCTGGTCCGCCGGGGACGAGGCGTCGGCACGTGTGGCCTTCGGTCGTGCCCTGCACCTCGCCCCCGACTACACCTTCGCCCGGCTGCTGCACGCGGCCGTCAACAACGGGCTCTCGCCCGAGCCGCTGCGCCGCTACCTGCGCCGGCAGAGCATCGCGCGGGCCCGCCGCGCCGCCCTCTTCACAACTCGCCGCGGACCAGTTGGATCAGCCGGTCGAGGACCCGGCCGCCGCTCACCCGGAGCCCGTCGTGCTCGTACTCGTCGGTGACCCAGGTGCGCAGGCCCCGCACCGAGCGCGCCGTGACCAGCGAGTCGGCCGCGTCGACGTACATGTCGTCGTGGTAGACGGCCGCCGCCACCGGCACTTCGTTCCGCGCCAACTGCTGCGGGTCGTAGAGGTCCGGCCACTCCTCGTGCTGCGCGAGGTGGTGCGCCGTCTCGCGCAGCGGTGCCAGCGCCGGATCCGTGGCGAACATCCACGGGTAGATCATCTCGCCGGTCAGCAGCACCGGCGCGTCGTCCGCCAGCGGCTTGTCGACGTCGAACTGCGGGAATTCGGCCCGGACGGACTCGGCGGCCCAGCCGGTGGCCCGCGGGGACACCGAACGCTGTCCGTAGATCGACTCGTGCAGCACCGCGTAGAGCGGATTGCCGGCGAAGGACAGATGGCCTTGGACCTCGGCGAGGAAGGAGTCGGAGAGCTGGTGGCCGGATCCGCCGGCCACGAAGGCGTCCTCGAGCAGGTAGTGCAGCGCGTGCGAACCGGTGCCGGTGCCGAGCAGTATGCCGGTGGCCTGGAAGGCCTCCGCGGTCAGCAGACCGCCGCCCGGCAGCCTGACCTCGCGCTCGCGCAGGTGCCGCACGATCGAGCGGACCGTCTCGACGTCCTCCGGATAACGCGCGTAATGCGCCGCGGTCTTCCGCTCCACACGGGGATAGGCGGCCCGGTAGACGTCCTGCGCGGTGCTGCGCAGGCCGGCGAGTCCGCCGGTCACGAAGGCCTCGCGCACGCCCTCGGGGGCGTAGGAGAGGTAGGTGAGCGTGCAGAAGCCGCCGTAGCTCTGGCCGAGCAGGCTCCACTGGCCGTCCTCGCCCTGGAGTTCACGGCGAATCAGCTCGCAGTCGCGGACGATCGAGTCGGCCCGGAAGTGCTCCAGATACCGGGCCTGGGCGGACGCGTCCCCGCGCAGCGGCAGGGTCTGCCGGTTCGCGGGGGTGGAGCGGCCGGTGCCGCGCTGGTCGAGCAGCAGCACCCGGTAGTCGTCCAGCGCCCGGGTCAGCCAGCTGTCGCGGCCCAGCGGCCGCGGTGCCCGGCCGCCCGGCCCACCCTGCAGGAACAGCAGCCAGGGCAGCGGATCTCGTTCCTTGCCGGCGGCCACGACCTCCCGTGCGTACACCTCGATCCGCTCACCGCCCGGGGCCGCGTGGTCGAGCGGCACCTGGAAGGTGTGATCGGTGATGACGGTTCCCGGCTGGCGGTAGACGGCCATGGCTCTCTTTCCGGTCATACGGACGGCTTCTCGATCAGGAACGGTAGACGGCGCGTGACCCGAGTGCCCACACGGCCGTTCTCGTGGGTAGTGGCGGCAGCGCCCGAGCGACCGAGTCGACGAGGAGATGGCATGAGCCCGCAGCCGGCCAACCGGCCGTCCCGGCAGGACCGGGGGCCGCAGCCGGTGCACGACGCGGTGATCTGCGTCGCCGCCCCGGCGCTCGCGGTCTCGGCGGAGCACGGACAGCTGTACGGAAGCGGTCTCGACGGCTTCTATCAGGGCGGCCGCCGGGTGCTGGCCCGCTGCGAGGTCCGTGTCGCCGGAGGGCCGCCGGTCCCCGTGCAGGGCGGGCTGGTCACCGCCGGGCGCGCGCGGTTCACCGCGGTCGCCCGCGTTCCCGGCGACACGGCCCCCGATCCCGCCCTCACCGTCGAGCGGCTTCGCACGGCGGGTGGCACCGAGCGCATCACGGTGCACAACACCGGCTCCCGGGCGCTGCGCATCCCGTTGGAGGTGGCCCTGGCGACCGACCTGGCCGAACTGGCGGCGATCGCCGCTGGTTCCTCCGGGCCCGAGCTGCAGCCCAGTGTCTGCGACGCCGGGCTGCTCTGGTCGGGAGAGGGCGTACGGGCCCGGGTCACCGCCGTGCCGGCGCCCGAGAGCGCCATGGCCTCGGCGGGGCTGCTGTGCTGGGAGCTGGCGCTGCCCGCGGGGGCATCTCGCACCATCGAGCTGCGCGCGACGCTGGAGCCCGCCGTGGCCGGAGTGAACGGGGGTTCCGCCCCGGCGGTCCCCGTGCCCTGGTCGGCGGCGGAACTCCGCTGCGGTGACGGCAGGGGGGAGGCGCTGCTGCGCACCGCCCTCGACGATCTGCGGGCACTGCTGCTGCGCGACCCGGGGCATCCGCTGGACGTCCATGTGGCGGCCGGCGCCCCCTGGCGGCTCGGGCCCGCCCCGGCCGACGCCCTCTGGGCGGCACGCATGATGCTGCCGCTGGGTACCCGCCTGGCGGCCGGCACGCTGAGGGCCTTCGCCCGCCGCCAGGACCAGGAGACGGGAGGCATGCCGGGCCCGCTGCGGCACGCCGGCCCCCATCTGCCGCCCACCTGCTCCGGAGTGGAGGCCGGGCTGCTCTTCGTCACGCTGCTCGCCGAAGCCCGCCGGTGGGGACTTCCGGATCGGGACGCCGAGCAGCTCCTGCCGGCCGCCGAACGCAGCCTGCGGTGGCTGCGGTCCGTCGCGGGGGAGGGCGGTTACATCCCCGACCCTGTGCCCGGCGGCCCTCTGCGCTGCGACGTGCAGGCACACGCCCACCGCGCCATGCTGCACGGTGCCGATCTGCTGGACGCCCACGGCCGCCCGGGCGCGGAGGAGTGGCGGGAGCGAGCCGAGGCCATGCGCCGGAGGTTCCGGGAGGACTTCTGGCTGGACGACTCCGCCGGAGGCGGCCCTGCCGCCGCGCTCACCCCCGACGGCAGACCGGTGCCGCACCTGGGCTCGGCCGCCGCCCATCTGCTGGACACCGGCCTGCTCGGTGGCTGCGAGCTCGCCCCCGGCCTGCTGGACAAGGTGCAGACGGAGCAGCTCGCCCGCCTCCTCGCGGCTCCCGAACTCGACTCTGGATGGGGCCTGCGCACGCTGTCCGCCAGGGCTCCCGGTTACAACCCCTTCGGCCATCGCGGCGGGGCGGTCCGCGTCCATGAGACGGCGGTCGCGGTCGCAGGCCTGGCCGCCGGTGGTCATGAGCGCGAGGCCGCCGCACTGCTGCTGGGTGTCCTGGACGCGGCCGTCGCGTTCGGCCACCGCCTTCCCGAGATGTACGCGGGCGAACAGCGCGACGAATCCCGCCGTCCCGCCCCCCACCCGACGGCTTCGCGGCCCGCCGCCGTGGCCGCCGCCGGGGCCGTCCATCTGCTGATGGCGCTGGCCGGGATCCGCCCCGACGCCCCCGAGCGGATCGTGGCCGTGCGCCCCCTGGCGA
Source organism: Streptomyces sp. NPDC026673 (assembly GCF_040638135.1). Lineage (NCBI taxonomy): Bacteria > Bacillati > Actinomycetota > Actinomycetes > Kitasatosporales > Streptomycetaceae > Streptomyces > Streptomyces sp. NPDC026673. The sequence goes on from NZ_JBEZXR010000031.1 coordinate 32,146, forward strand.
ACACCCCGCTCGGTGATCTGAGCCTCGTCGGCCTGCGGGTGGCCGAGGAGCCCTTCTCGCTGCGGGTCGGGCCATCCGGGACGGCCGTGATCGAGGAGGCCGCCCCCGGGCTCCAACTGGGCACCTGACCGGCCGGCCGGCACCGGCCGAGGAGCCGCCGTCCCGGCATCGAACAACAGGCCGAAAGGGGGTCGCGTCATCCCGTCAACCTGCTGTTTATCGTCAGGCAGACGACTATGATCGCGGGCATGGCGCCCTACGATCCGTCAGCTTTCCCGCCCTTCGCCGTCACTGTCGATCTCGTTGTGCTCACAGTGCGCAGCCACGCCCTGTGCGCCCTCGCGGTCCGCCGCGGTGAACCGCCCTATCAGGGCCGGTGGGCACTGCCCGGCGGCTTCGTACGGGGCGACGAGGACCTGTCCGAGGCGGCCGCCCGCGAACTCGAAGAGGAGACGGGGCTGCGCGCCGGCAGCGGCGTCCACCTCGAGCAGTTGGCCACCTACGGCGACCCCAAGCGCGACCCGCGCATGCGCGTGGTGAGCGTCGCCCATCTCGTGCTCGCCCCCGACCTGCCGGCGCCCCGCGCCGGCGGCGACGCGCACAGCGCCCGCTGGGCCCCCGTCGACGAACTGCTGCGCAACGGGGACGAGGGCGCCCTCGCCTTCGATCACGCCCGCATCCTGGCCGACGGCGTGGAGCGCGCCCGCTCCAAGCTCGAGTACTCGGCACTGGCCACCGCCTTCTGTCCGCCCGAGTTCACCGTCGGCGAGCTGCGCCGGGTCTACGAGGCGGTGTGGGGCGTTGCCCTCGATCCGCGCAACTTCCACCGCAAGGTGACCGGCACGGTCGGCTTCCTCGTCCCCAGCGGCGGCACGACGACCCGTCAGGGCGGCCGTCCCGCACAGCTGTTCCGCGCCGGGGGTGCAACCATCCTCAATCCGCCCATGTTGCGACCAGAGGTGTAATTTCCGGGTCATTTGCGCGTTATGGTGCAAGAGTGATCCAGGCCATCGGATTGACCAGCGCGTCCCGGGGCGAAGAACCCCCTGCCGTCGACGACCTCACCTTCGACGCCCGCCCCGGCGAGATCACCGTCCTGCTCGGCGACGGCGGTGCCGGCAAGTCCACCGCACTGCGACTCATGCTCGAACTCGAACCGGGGCGCGGCATCACGCTGTTCGGCGGCCGCCCCCTGCACCGCCACACCCACCCGGCCAACGCGGTGGGCGTCCTCCTCGGCGACGTCCCCGGCCATCCCGGACGGACCGCGCGCGGGCACCTGCGCATGCTCGCCGCCGCGGCGGGGGCGCCCGCCGAACGCGCCGACCAGGTCCTGGAGATCGTGGGCCTGCGTGAGACGGCCGGCCGCCGCCTGGCGACCTTCTCCCTCGGCATGGACCGCCGCCTCGGTGTCGCCGCGGCACTGCTCGGCGACCCGCCCGCGCTGCTTCTCGACGATCCCGCGCAGGGACTCTCCCCGCACGACATCGCCTGGTTGTACGGCCTGCTCAAGGCCTACGCCGCGCGCGGCGGCACCGTCGTGCTGACCTGCGCCGACCCCAGGTCGGCGAGCCGGCTCGCCGACCGGATCGTCACCCTCGACAAGGGCCGGCTCGTCGCCGACCAGTCCGCCGACGAGTTCGGCCGCCGCCGGCTGCGCCCCTACGTGGCCGTCCAGTCCCCCCAGGCCGAACGCCTGGGCCTGCTGCTGACCGACGACGAGACCGAGGTCACCCACGAGAGCGGCAGCCGCATCCGCGTCCACGGCGCCACCACCGCGCAGGTCGGCGAGACGGCCTTCCGGCACGGCATCCTGCTGCACCGCCTCGCGGACGAGATCGCCGACACCGGCGTGCCGGAGTCGCCTCACGGCGACCGTGACCGGTCCGCCGTGCCCCTGGCGGCGGCTCGCGCGGCCGTGCCGCCCGCCGGCCCCGCCCGGCCCGTCCGCTACGAACTGCGGCGCCTCACCGGCATCCGGGGCCCCTGGCTCATCACCGCCGCCTCCGTCCTGGCCTCCGGGCTCGCCACCCTGGTGCTGCTGCGCACCGGGCACCACGCCTTCTCCCTGCGCCTGCTGAGCGGCTGGTCGCACTCCCTGCCGCTGCCGCCCGCCGCGTTGGGCGGCGGTCTCCTCGGTGCGCTCGCCTACGGCCAGGAGTTCCGCTATCCCGCGCTGGCGCCCGCGAACGCGCCCGTGCCCCGCCAACTCCGACTGCTGCTCGCCAAACTCGTCGTCAACGGATCCGCGGCCGTGCTGATCGCCCTGGCGGGAGCCGCTCTCGGTGTCGTCGCGACGCGCCTCGAACTCGGACCGGCCGGCGTGCCCTCGCCGTTCGCCCTGGCGTCCGTCGTGGCGACCTGGGCGGGCCTCGCGCTCGTCTGCTGCTGGGCAGGCGTGCTGGCGGCGGGGGTGTTCCGGACTACGGCGCTGGGGCTGGCCGGCGTTCTCGCGGTTCCCCTGCTGGTGGCCCCGCTGGTCAGGCGGGCGGCGTCCGCCCCGGCGATCGACGCGGCCCTCCTGGCGACCCAACCGGTGCGGTATTCCTTCGCTTTGTCGCTGCTCGCTCTCTTGTGTGCCTATGTGGCAACGGTCTTGCGCCGGAGAAACCCCATTTCCTTCCGATAAAGCGTCAATTATCAGGTGATGAGTGCTCACCCTTTCGTGTGCTTTTCAGGAAAGCCCTCAAGGCCTCCGGCGCCATCGCCGACAAAGGATGCGTGAGTACCCTTGCGCACACCATGATGACCGCGGCCCGCCCCGCCGACTCCAGTCTCGGCGGCGGGGACCTCGACCGCTATCCGTACGCCGACGCCCCCGCCGGCTCCCCCCTCGACCGACCGGGAGGCTCGCCCTCCTGGGACGGCGGCGACGCCGACATGGGCCGGGTCGGCCGCCGGACCGCCGGGAGCCGTGGCCGCGGGCTGCACGGCCAACTCGTCCAGCAACTCGGCCAGATGATCGTCTCCGGCGATCTCGGGGCCGACCGCCCGCTCGTCCCCGAGGAGATCGGCCAGCGTTTCGAGGTCTCCCGTACCGTCGTCCGCGAATCGCTGCGGGTGCTGGAGGCCAAGGGCCTCGTCAGCGCCCGGCCCAACGTCGGTACCCGGGTCCGCCCGGTCAGCGACTGGAACCTGCTCGACCCCGACATCATCGAATGGCGCGCCTTCGGCCCGCAGCGCGACGACCAGCGCCGCGAGCTGTTCGAACTGCGCTGGACGATCGAGCCGCTCGCCGCCCGCCTCGCCGCGGGACACGGCCGCGAGGACGTTCAGCAGCGGCTCGTCGACATGACCGACATCATGGCCCATGCCGTGGCCCAGGGTGACGGCCTCACCTTCTCCCGGGCGGACGCCGAGTTCCACGCCCTGCTGCTCCAGGTCGCGGGCAACCGCATGCTGGAGCACCTGTCCGGCATCGTCTCCTCCGCCCTTCAGGTCTCCGGCGGCCCCGTCACCGGCTGCGAGCGCCCCGGTGAGCACTCGGTGGCCCTGCACACGCGGGTCGTCGAGGCGCTGGCCGCCTCCGACGGTGCCGAGGCGGAGACCGCGATGCGCCAACTGCTCGCCGTCCACCCCGACGCGGGTCCCGGCGGTTCCCCCGACCATGTGGTCCCCGCCCCACGCGAGCACTGACCGTCCCCACCCGGTACGAGACGGCATCGACTTCCGCCGCCGGCCCACGCCCTCCGGGCCCGGCGGCGGAGCCGTCCGCCGTCTCCGCCGTACCCATTCGTCCGCACGCGGTCGTCCGGTGTACGGAGAGTGTCCTGGTGTCGACCGTTTGGTGCCGATCCGGGGTGTGACTCGGACCACGTAGGGCCGGGCGTAACGCTCTCGGCGGCAGCGCGATGACCTAAGAGGTGGCGGCCGTGCGAGGAATATCCGCGACGAACATGACGCTGAGTTGCTGAGCGGTTCCCACCGTAGTCGTTTTCCATCGTTCCGAGAGGTTGTTCGTGTCGGCCAGCACATCCCGTACGCTCCCGCCGGAGATCGCCGAGTCCGAGTCTCTGATGGCGCTCATCGAGCGGGGTAAGGCTCAGGGTCAGATCGCCGGCGACGACGTGCGCCGAGCCTTCGAAGCGGACCAGATCCCGGCAACCCAGTGGAAGAACGTTCTGCGCAGCCTCAACCAGGTCCTCGACGAGGAGGGTGTGACGCTGATGGTGAGTGCCGCCGAGGCGCCCAAGCGCACCCGTAAGAGCGTCGCAGCCAAGAGCCCGGCGAAGCGTACTGCCACCAAAACCGTCGCCACCAAGGCCGCCCCGGTCAAGAAGACCGTCGCGGCCAAGGCCACCACGGCCCCCGCCCCCGGCATGGCGGCGGAGTCCGTGGCCGAGCCGGAGGACGAGGCCGTGGCACCCGCGAAGAAGGCCGTCGCCAAGAAGACTGCGGCGAAGAAGACCACCGCGACCGCCAAGAAGACCGCGGCGAAGAAGACCACCGCCGCCAAGACCAAGAAGGACGACGAGCTCGTCGAGGGCGAGGAGCTCCTCGAGGACGTCGCCCCCGGCAAGGACGAGGACGTTCCGGCCGAGACCGAGGCGGAGAGCTTTGTGCTGTCCGACGAGGACGAGGACGACGCGCCCGCGCAGCAGGTCGCCGCGGCCGGCGCCACCGCCGACCCGGTCAAGGACTACCTGAAGCAGATCGGCAAGGTCCCGCTGCTCAACGCGGAGCAGGAGGTGGAGCTCGCCAAGCGCATCGAGGCCGGTCTGTTCGCCGAGGACAAGCTGGCCCAGGCCGACAAGCTCGCCCCGAAGCTCAAGCGCGAGCTGGAGATCATCGCCGAGGACGGCCGCTGGGCCAAGAACCACCTCCTGGAGGCCAACCTCCGTCTGGTGGTCTCGCTGGCCAAGCGCTACACCGGCCGCGGCATGCTCTTCCTGGACCTGATCCAGGAGGGCAACCTCGGTCTGATCCGCGCGGTCGAGAAGTTCGACTACACCAAGGGCTTCAAGTTCTCGACCTACGCGACCTGGTGGATCCGCCAGGCGATCACCCGCGCGATGGCCGACCAGGCCCGCACCATCCGTATCCCGGTGCACATGGTCGAGGTCATCAACAAGCTGGCTCGCGTCCAGCGCCAGATGCTCCAGGACCTGGGCCGCGAGCCCACCCCGGAGGAGCTGGCCAAGGAACTCGACATGACCCCCGAGAAGGTCATCGAGGTCCAGAAGTACGGCCGTGAGCCCATCTCGCTGCACACCCCGCTCGGCGAGGACGGCGACAGCGAGTTCGGTGACCTCATCGAGGACTCCGAGGCGGTCGTCCCGGCGGACGCGGTCAGCTTCACGCTGCTGCAGGAGCAGCTGCACTCGGTGCTCGACACGCTCAGTGAGCGCGAGGCGGGCGTGGTCTCCATGCGCTTCGGCCTCACCGACGGTCAGCCGAAGACGCTGGACGAGATCGGCAAGGTGTACGGGGTCACCCGTGAGCGCATCCGCCAGATCGAGTCCAAGACCATGTCCAAGCTGCGGCATCCGTCGCGTTCCCAGGTGCTCCGCGACTACCTGGACTGATCCGGCAGACGCCCGGACGGGCCCGTGACCGCCATCGGCGGCCGCGGGCCCGTCGGCTTTTCCGGACAGTTCTCCGGATGCGGGTGTCGCCCGGCCGGGTCACTGTGGGTGCTCTGGGCATTCCGGACGGTGAGGAGAATGCATGCGTTCCTCGATCCGCACGCTGATCGGCGGGCTCATAGCCGGGTCTGCGCTCGCGCTGTCGCTGCCGGCTTCCGCCACCGCCGCGGCGGTGGGGTACGCCCCCGGCGCCCCGGGCGCCGACAACGGTGTCATAGGCGGCACGCCGGTCACCACGGAGCAGTATCCGTGGGCGGTGATCCTGTCGAGCCGGTCCCGCTATGGAGAGGGCCGCTCGGGGCAGTTCTGCGGCGGAGCACTCGTCGGGCCGAACACCGTGGTCAGCGCGGCGCACTGCTTCAGCCCGACCGCGCTGGGCGGCGACTGGAGCCAGGTGCCCGATCTGCGCATCATCGCCGGACGGACGGATCTCGCCGGCTCGCAGGGCGCGGAGGTGCCGGTCCGCAAGGTCTGGGTCAATCCCGCGTACGACCCGACGACGAACAGCGGTGACGTGGCGGTCGTCACAACGGCCGAGCCGTTCCCCGCGGGGAGCGCGATACGCATGGCGGCGCCCGGGGACACGGCGCCGTACGAGGCCGGTACGCCGGCGCAGGTCTTCGGCTGGGGGGACACGGCGGGCCTGGGAACCTACTCGAACATCCTGATGGCGGCGAACGTCTCGGTACTCGCCGACTCGGTCTGTGAGCAGGCCTATCCGGGCAGTGCGGAAGGCACGTACCAGAGGAGCGGCATGGTGTGCGCCGGCGATCTCGCCGGAGGGCACGACTCGTGCCAGGGGGACAGCGGCGGTCCGCTGGTGGCGGACGGGCGGCTGATAGGGCTGGTGTCCTGGGGCGCGGGATGCGCGCAGGCGGGCCACCCCGGTGTCTACACCCGGGTCTCCGCCGTGGCGGGACTGGTCAGCCGGCATTCATGACGTGGAGCGGACAAGCCGACGGGCGGCCCTCCACGAGGAGGGCCGCCCGTCTTCGAGAGCTCGTCGCAGTGCTACGCGTCAGCGTTCGTCATCGCTCGCGACGGCCGGCGTGGCGGTGAGCCGGCCGGTCTCGTCCTGTATTTCCGCAGCGATCTTCTTCAACTCGGGCTCGAACTTCCGCCCGTGGTGCGCGCAGAAGAGCAGCTCGCCGCCACTGATGAGGACGACGCGCAGGTAGGCCTGGGCGCCGCAACGGTCGCAGCGGTCCGCCGCAGTCAGCGGGCTCGCGGGGGTCAGAACTGTAGTCACGTCGCCTCTTCTCTAGCTCGACGAGCTGTCGTACCAGGGTCAACATCCAACCAGGCCGAAACTGTTCCCGCTCAGGTCTTTTCCTTGGAAACTGTTGTTGTAGCGGCCGGATGCTACCGATTGGCGGCGAATGATCCTCTGGCGTCTTATCTGTCGGCTTCGGGTCGTTCTGGCAGATCTGGTCAGATTGTTCAGTTGTCTCCCCCCGGCCCTGCGGCCGGTTGTTGAGGAGGACGTGCCCCGAGCCTAAATGGTTCATGCCTCCAGGGGAACGTGACATGTGTATCACTCAAACGAGGGATCGAACGTACCTTCGATAACGGGCTAGCATGGTGCCCATACCGGGTCGCGGCGAAACGGCCGCGCGTGACCTCGGTACCCTCTCACCGATACGGCTGAAGAACTTCATCGAGGAGACGTTCGCGTGACCGCCGAGACATCCGTGCCGTCCACCGCGTTGCTGACCGGTGCAGATCGTGACGGCTCCAACTACACCGCGCGACATCTGCTTGTGCTCGAGGGTCTCGAAGCGGTCCGCAAGCGCCCTGGCATGTACATCGGTTCGACCGACAGCCGCGGCCTCATGCACTGCCTGTGGGAGATCATCGACAACTCGGTGGACGAGGCCCTGGGCGGCCACTGCGACCACATCGAGGTCATCCTCCACGACGACGCCTCCGTCGAGGTACGGGACAACGGCCGCGGCATCCCCGTCGACGTCGAGCCCAAGACCGGTCTGTCCGGCGTCGAGGTCGTCATGACCAAGCTGCACGCCGGCGGCAAGTTCGGCGGTGGCTCCTACGCCGCCTCCGGCGGTCTGCACGGCGTCGGCGCCTCCGTCGTCAACGCGCTCTCCGCGCGGCTGGACGTCGAGGTCGACCGCGGCGGACACACGCACGCGATCAGCTTCCGCCGCGGGGTCCCCGGCGGCTTCGCCAAGGCCGGCCCCGAGGCGCCCTTCGAGCCGGGCAACGGGCTGGACAAGGTCAAGAAGGTGCCGCGCGCGCGGACCGGCACCCGCGTCCGCTACTGGGCGGACCGCCAGATCTTCCTCAAGGACGCCAAGCTCTCGCTGGACACCCTCCACCAGCGCGCCCGCCAGACCGCGTTCCTGGTCCCCGGGCTCACGATCGTCGTCCGCGACGAGCGCCCCGACAACGGCTCCGAGGACGGCAAGCCGGTCGAGGACACCTTCCACTTCGACGGCGGCATCAGCGAGTTCGCCGAGTACCTCACCCCCGACAAGCCGATCTGCGACGTGCTGCGGCTGACCGGCAGCGGCACCTTCAAGGAGACCGTCCCGGTCCTCGACGACCGCGGTCACATGACCCCCACCGAGGTCACCCGCGAGCTCGGCGTCGACGTCGCCCTGCGCTGGGGCACCGGGTACGACAGCACGCTGCGCTCCTTCGTGAACATCATCGCCACCCCCAAGGGCGGCACCCATGTGCGCGGCTTCGAGGGCGCCGTCACCCGGACCTTCAACGAGGTGCTGCGCGCCACCAAGATGCTGCGCGTCGCCGAGGACGACATCGTCAAGGACGACGCCCTGGAGGGCCTGACCGCGGTCGTCACGGTCCGTCTCGCCGAGCCGCAGTTCGAGGGGCAGACCAAGGAGGTGCTCGGCACCTCGGCGGCCAACCGCATCGTGGCCAATGTGGTCTCCCGCGAGCTCAAGGCCTTCCTCACCTCCACCAAGCGGGACGACAAGCAGCAGGCGCGCGCCGTCCTGGAGAAGGCGGTGGCCGCCGCCCGCACCCGGATCGCCGCCCGCCAGCACAAGGACGCCCAGCGCCGGAAGACCGCTCTGGAGTCCTCCTCGCTCCCCGCCAAGCTGGCCGACTGCCGCAGCGACGACGTGGACCGCAGCGAACTCTTCATCGTCGAGGGCGACTCGGCGCTGGGCACCGCCAAGCTCGCACGGAACTCGGAGTTCCAGGCGCTGCTCCCGATCCGGGGCAAGATCCTCAACGTCCAGAAGTCCTCGGTCACGGACATGCTGAAGAACGCCGAGTGCGGCGCCATCATCCAGGTCATAGGAGCCGGCTCGGGCCGCACCTTCGACATCGACCAGGCCCGCTACGGCAAGATCATCATGATGACGGACGCCGATGTCGACGGCAGCCACATCCGCTGTCTGCTGCTGACGCTCTTCCAGCGCTACATGAGGCCCATGGTCGAGGCCGGCCGGGTCTTCGCCGCCGTGCCGCCGCTGCACCGGGTGGAGCTCGTCAACCCCCGCAAGGGCCAGGACAAGTACGTCTACACGTACTCGGACCGGGAGCTGCGCGAGACGCTGCTGGAGTTCGAGCGCAAGGGCATCCGCTACAAGGACTCCATCCAGCGCTACAAGGGTCTCGGCGAGATGGACGCCGACCAGCTGGCCGAGACCACGATGGACCCGCGCCACCGCACCCTGCGCCGCATCAACATCAGCGACCTCGAAGGCGCGGAGCTCGCCTTCGACCTGCTGATGGGCAACGAGGTCGCGCCCCGCCGCGAGTTCATCGCCAACTCCGCCGCCACACTCGACCGTTCCCGGATCGACGCCTGACGGACCGCGTCACGCACACCGGCGCCCCCGCGGTCATCCGGCCGCGGGGGCGCCGGCGTTTCCCCACCCTCAGGAGTGGGGCACCGTCACCCGATGAGGTGAAGGTTTCTGCTTGGGGGCTCCCGGATCTTCCCGCAATGTCCATGCTTGGGCGCACGGCCGATCGGCCGGTGAAGCGAGGAGAGTTCGTGAAAGAGCACGACCGGGCGGAAACCGGAGGGCTGCGGGTGGACGACCCCTGGTACGACGTCCTGGCCGCGGGGGAGTGGGAGGGGCCCGAACCGCCGCCCGTCTCCGTCCCGTCGCAGGCCCGCCCGGCCGAAGGACACGCCGGGGTGTACCGGGAGGTGCAGGCCAGCGGCCCCTTCCAGGAAGTGCGTTCACGCTACCGCCGGTTCGTCTTCCCGGCGGCCGCCGCATTCCTCGCCTGGTATCTGCTCTACGTCGTCCTCGCCACGACCGCGCCGCGGCTGATGGCCCGGCCGCTGGTCGGCGAACTCAACGTCGCGATGGCGCTCGGACTCGCCCAGTTCGCCTCGACCTTCCTGCTGACCTGGGCCTACGCCCGGCACGCCCGGCTGCGCCGCGACCGGGCCGCCCTCGACCTGCGCTGGGACACCCAGGAGCGGATGCGGTGACCGGCAACCACCAGGGACTGGCGCTGGTCCTCTTCACCGTCTTCGTCTCCGTCACCCTGGCGATCACCGCCTGGGCGGGCCGCCGGCGCAGCTCGTCGGTGGAGTTCTTCGCCGGCGGCCGTCTCTTCTCCCCTCTGGAGAACGGATTCGCGATCGCCGGCGACTACATGTCCGCCGCCTCCTTCCTCGGCATCTCCGGACTCATCGCGCTCTTCGGCTACGACGGCATGCTCTACTCCGTCGGCTTCCTCGTCGCCTGGCTGCTCGTGCTGTTCCTCGTCGCCGAACTGGTCCGCAACTGCGGCCGCTACACCCTCGCCGACGTCCTCACCGCCCGCATGCGACAGCGCCCGGTCCGGATCGCCGCGGGCACCTCCTCGGTCACCGTCTCCGTGCTCTACCTCGTCGCCCAGATGGTCGGCGCCGGAAGCCTGGTCTCCCTGCTGCTCGGCGGTCAGGGTTCGGCCGCCCGCACCTGGACCGTCATCGGTGTCGGCGCGCTCATGGTCTTCTACGTGGCCTTCGGCGGCATGCGCGCCACGACCTGGATCCAGATCGTCAAGACCGTGCTCCTCATGGGCGGCACGATCACCCTCACGGTCCTGGTCCTCCTCCGCTTTCACGGCGACCTCGGGGCGCTGCTGCGCTCGGCGGCCGACGGAAGCGGCCACGGCCGGAGCTTCCTCGGCCCCGGCGTCCTGTACGGGCACAGCTGGACCGACCGGCTGGACTTCATCAGCCTCGGTCTCGCCCTGGTCCTGGGAACCGCCGGGCTGCCGCACATCCTGTCCCGCTTCTACACCGTGCCCACGGCGCGGTCGGCGCGGCGTTCCGTGGTGTGGGCGATCGGCCTCATCGGCGGCTTCTACCTGATGACGATCGTGCTCGGCTTCGGCGCGGCGGCGCTGGTCGGCTCGAATGCGGTGCGTGCCTCCAACGCCGCCGGCAACACCGCGGTGCCACTGCTCGCCCTCGATCTGGGCGGCGGCGCGGGGTCGACCGGTGGAACGGTTCTCTTCGCGGTCGTCGGAGCGATCGCCTTCGCCACGATCCTCGCCGTCGTGGCAGGCATCACCCTCGCCTCGTCCGCCTCGGTCGCGCACGACCTCCACGCGACGCTGCGCCGCCGCAGGCCGGCGGCCGGCGGCAAGCGCTCGGAGCACCAGGAGGTGCGGGTGGCCCGCGTGGCCGCGGTCTGCATCGGCGCAGTGGCGATCACGCTGAGCCTCTTCGCGCAGGGCCAGAACGTGGCCTTCCTGGTGGGGCTCGCGTTCGCGGTCGCCGCGTCGGCCAATCTGCCGGCGCTGCTCTACACGCTGTTCTGGCGGAGGTTCACGACCCGCGGCACGGTGTGGGCGATCTACGGGGGCCTCCTTCCGGCGGTGGTGCTCGTGCTGCTCTCCCCGGTGGTGTCGGGCAGTCCGCAATCCCTCTTCCCGGGTGTGGACTTCCAGTTCTTCCCCCTGGAGAACCCCGGCCTGGTGTCCATCCCGCTCGGCTTCGCCGCGGGATGGCTGGGCACGGTCCTCTCCCGCGAGCGTGCCGACGAGGACAAGTTCGCCGAGGTCGAGGTGCGTTCCCTCACCGGGGCCGGCGCGGTGTGACACCGGCCCCCCAGGGCGCCGCGCCACCCGGACACCGCTGCGCACCGCGCCCCAGAGCACGGCGTTCCGCCTGACGGAACGCTCTGATTGCCGCGGGTCCGCAACGCCTTCACGCTGTGCGGCATGCCATCCAGACCTGTGCGTTGGCTGCTGCGCGACGAGACGGGCGTGGCAGCGGTCCTGGTGTTGCTGGTGCTCGTCGTGGGCCTGGCCGAGCCGGACTTCGTGTCGCGGTCGAACCTGACCGGGACCGCCCACAGCGCCTGCTATGTGGGCCTGATGGCGGCCGGCATGGTCTTCGCCCTCGCCATGCGCGAGGTCGACCTCTCGGTCGGCGGGGTCTACGCACTCGGGGTGACCGTGGGGGCGGTGTGCATCCGCGACGGCTGGTCCCCGTGGGCGGCGTCCGCGGCGGTACTGGTGCTGTCGGCGCTGCTCGGCGCGGGCAACGCGGTCGTGGCGACATACGTGGGACTGCCGACGTTCATCGTCACCCTCGCCACCGCCATGCTGCGCTGCGCGCCGCCGCGGCCGAACTGGGCGACGAGCGCTGCGCCGTTTACGTCGCGGACGTCACCGTGGCCGCGCAGGTGGCCGCCGCCGTGGCCGGTGGCCTCGCACGCTTCGGACGGCTCGACGTCGTCTTCAGCAACGCCGGGATCACCGGCGAGGTCGCCGCCATCGAGGACTACCCGGAGGAGGTCTTCCGGCGGGTCCTCGACGTCCATGTCGTCGGCGCGTTCCTGCTGCTCCGGCAGACCCTCCCGCACCTCGGACCCGGCGGCTCCGTGATCATCAACTCCAGCGTCGCCGGACTCACCGCCGACCCCGGCATCAGCGGCTACGCGGCCGCCAAGCACGCCCAGGTCGGGCTGATGCGCGTCGCGGCACGCGAGGCCGCCGCCCGCGGCATCCGGGTCAACAGCATCCACCCCGGCCCCACCGACACGCCCTTCATGCGGCGCATCGAGACCGCCGCCACCGGGCAGCCTTCCGAGCACGCGGCCAGGGCGTTCGACGCGATGATCCCCCTCGGCCGGCACGCGACACCCCAGGAGATCGCCCGCACCGTGCTCCACCTGGCGGGCGAGGACGCGAGCTTCACCACCGGAGCCACCGTCGCGGTCGACGGCGGCATGAGCGTATGAGAGGCGCCCCCGCCATGACGACCGCTCTGCGGGCCCTGCTGGAGATCCTCGCCGACGAGGGCGTCGACCGGGTCTTCGGCAACCCCGGCACCACCGAACTGCCCTTCCTCGAGGCGCTGTCCGGGCCCGGCGCCACGCCCGAGTACGTCCTCGGCGTCCAGGAGGGCTCGGTCGTCGCCATGGCCGACGGCTACGCCCGGGCCACCCGCCGTCCGGCCTTCGCCAGCCTGCACATCGCCGCGGGCACCGCCAACGGCCTGATCGGGATGCTCAACGCCCGGCGCTCCCGCACCCCGCTGGTCGTCATGGCGGGCCAGCAGGACCGGCGCCACCTCCTCCAGGACCCCATGCTCGCCGGGGACCTGGTCGCCCTCGCCTCCGGCGCGGCCAAGCGCGCCGAGGAGGTGCACCGCCCCGAGGACCTGCCGCTCGTGCTGCGCCGGGCCTTCGCGCTGGCCCGGCAGCCGCCGCAGGGGCCCGTGTTCCTCTCCGTGCCGATGGACGTCCTCGAGGACGCCGCACCCGTGGAGGTCCCCGCACGCTCCCCCCTCGCGCCGCCGGGACCCGCCGGCGGGCTCGACCGGGCCGCGGTCCTCCTGGCCGCCGCCGAACGGCCCGCGATCGTCGCGGGCGACGGCGTCGGCAGGGAGGGGGCGGTCGCGGGCTTGGTCCGCGTCGCCGAGGCGCTCGGCGCGGTCACCTACCACCAGCCGATGAACGACCACCTGGACTTCCCCGGTTCCCACCCGCTCTACGCCGGGCCGCTGCCACCCGTCAACGCCCGCATCCACGAAGAGCTGAAGGGGCACGACGCGCTGCTCATCGCCGGCTGCCGCGCCTTCACCCCGCACCACTACAGCCCCGGCCCACCCGTCCCGGAGCACCTGACGGTCGTCCAGATCGACGCCGACGCCGCCGAGCCGGGGCGCAACTTCCCCGTCGCCCTGGGCCTGACCGGCCCGCTGGACTCCTCCCTGGCCGTGCTCGCAGGCCACCTGGCCCGGCTGGTCCCCGAGGAGACCGCCCGCGACCGGATCCGGGAGGCGGGTGCCCGCCACGCCGAGGCACGGGCCCGGTGCGACCTGCGGGCCCGCTCGGCGCGGAGCCGTATCCCGGTCGACCCGCTCGCCGCCGCGCACGCCCTGGCCACCGCGCTGCCGGAGGACGCGGTGCTCGTCGAGGAGTCGATCACCGTCGGGGTGCACCTGCGCACCGTGCTGCGCCGGGACCGGCCGGGCGGCTTCGTGCACACCGTCGGCGGGGGTCTGGGCTGGGGCATCGGCGCGGCCGTCGGCCACCGTCTCGGCGCGCCGGAACGCCCGGTGGTGGCCGTCCTGGGCGACGGCTGTGCGATGTTCGGGCTGCAGGGGCTGTGGAGCGCGGCGCGCCACCGGGTGCCGGTCCTCTTCGCGGTGATGGCCAACGGCGAGTACCGCACCCTGAAGGACACCCTCGGCAGCCGGGGCGGCACCGGGGGCGGCACCCCCGCCGCCCCCCATCCCGGCCTCGACCTGGGCGAGCTCGACTGGCGGCTGGCCGCACGCTTCTTCGGCGTCCCCGCGGTCCGTGTGGACGGGACGGAGGAACTGGCGCGGACCGTCGCGGCGGTGCGCGGACTCGACGGCCCGCTGCTGGTCGAGGTGCCCTTGCGGGGCCACTCATGAGCGCCGAGGATGCCCCCGTGACGGAGAGCCGGTCGATGCTGGCCCGCGGAGCCGCGCTGCTCGGCGCCTTCGCGGCGGGCGAGGACGTGATCCCGCTCGGTGAACTCGCCGCCCGCACCGGACTGCCCAAGTCCACCGTGCACCGGTTGCTCGCCGAACTGACCGACGTCGGTCTCGTCGAGCGCGGAACGGACGGCTACCGGCTCGGCCTCGCCCTCTTCGAGCTGGGCCAGCGGGTGCCGCACCGGCGACTGCGCGAGGCGGCGCTGCCGTTCATGGAGGAACTGTACGAGGCCACCCACGAGAACGTGCACCTCGCGGTCGTCGACGGCGCCGACACCGTCTTCCTGGAGAAGCTCACCGGCCGCCGCTCCATGCCGATCGTCTCCCGGGTCGGCGGCCGCCTCCCCGCGTACTGCACCGCCACCGGCAAGGCGCTGCTCGCCTACGGCACCCCGCCGGGCCTGGCCGCGGTGCTCGGCGTCGGGCTGCGCCGGCGCACGCCGCGCACCATCGTCGTGCCGCGGTTGCTCCAGCAGGACCTCGTCCGCACCCGCGCTCGCGGCTACGCCGTGAACTGGGAGGAGGCAGAGGTCGGGGTCTCCGCCGTCGCGGCACCCGTCTACGGCCCCCGGCTCGGCTCCCGTGCCTTCCCCGTCGCCGCCGTCTCCGTCACCGGGGCCACACGGGGGCTGCGGCTGGACCGCGTCGCACCCGTGGTGTGCGCCGCGGCACGGGCGCTGAGCCATGAACTCGCCCGCCGGTGAACCGGATCAGCCGGACCGCGCCCACGCGTACCGGTGCTCGGGGCGGCCGGTGTCGCCGTACTTCAGGGTGAGGCTGATCCGGCCCTCGCGCTCCAGGAACTTCAGATAGCGCTGGGCGGTGGAGCGGCTGATCCCCGCGCGCTCGGCGACCTCGTGGGCGGACAGGGGCCGCGCGGCCTCGGTGAGGACCTTGCGCACCAGGTCGGCGGTGGGCGCCGAGTGCCCTTTGGGCAGCTCCGCCGGCGCCGCCCCGGCGGTGCGCAGCGCGCCGAAGATGCGGTCCACCTGCTCCTGGCCGGCCTCGCCGCGCCCGCCGACGCCGTCGAGCGTGCGCCGCAGCGCCGCGTAGCCGTCCAGTTTGGCCCGCAGGCCGGCGAAGCTGAACGGCTTGACCAGGTACTGCAGTGCCCCGAAGCGCATCGCCGCCTGCACGGTCGCCACGTCGCGGGCGGCCGTCACCATGATCACGTCCGCGGTGTGACCCAGCTGCCGCATGCGCCGCACCAGGGTCAGCCCGGTCTCGTCCGGCAGGTAGTGGTCGAGCAGCACCAGGTCGACGTGCATGCGCTCCAGGGTCGCCAGCGCCTGGGCGGCGGTGTGGGCCCGGGCGGTCACCCGGAAGCCGGGCACCTTGGCGACGTACGCCGCGTTGATCTCGGCGACGCGGAAGTCGTCGTCCACGACCATGACATCGATCATCGTGTCCCCCCTGCCGGTGCCGGTGCCGGTGCCGGTGCCGGTGCCGCGGACGCCGTCGACGCCGCGGTGGTGAGTTCCGCGTCGGCGAGCGCCTCCGGCAGGACGACGGTGAAGACCGCGCCGCCGCCCGCGCGGGCGGTCACCCGGGCCATGCCGCCGTACCGCTCGGCGAGCCGCCGTACGAGCGCGAGGCCGAGCCCGCGGCCGCGGTGTGCCGGGGACCGCTTCGTCGTCCAGCCCTCGGCGAAGATCCGCTCACGCGCCTCGGGCGGTACGCCCGG
Source organism: Streptomyces sp. NPDC026673 (assembly GCF_040638135.1). NCBI lineage: Bacteria > Bacillati > Actinomycetota > Actinomycetes > Kitasatosporales > Streptomycetaceae > Streptomyces > Streptomyces sp. NPDC026673. The sequence goes on from NZ_JBEZXR010000031.1 coordinate 48,335, forward strand.
GCCGTCGTCGGACACCCGCAGGACGGCCGTCGTCCCCTCGGCGCGCAGCTCCACCTCGACGAGCGAACCGGCCGCGTCCAGGGCGTTGTCGATGAGGTTGCCGAGTACGGTGACCAGGTCGCGTGGGTCCACGACGCGATCGGGCAGCAGGGTGGCGGGGGAGACCGACAGGGCCATCCCCCGCTCCGCGGCGATCGCCGACTTGCCGACCAGCAGGGCGGACAGCAGCGGATCCCGGACCCGCTCGGCGACCTGCTCGGCGGAGGCCCGCTGGGCGTCGGCGACCTCTCCGACGAAGTCCACGGCCTCGTCGTACAGGCCCAGCTCCAGCAGCCCGAGCAGGGTGTGCAGCCGGTTGGCGTGCTCGTGGTCCTGGGCGCGCAGCGCGTCCAGCAGTCCGTGCGTGCTGTCCAGCTCCCGGCCCAGCCGCTCCAGTTCGGTGCGGTCCCGCAGGGTGGCCACGGCCCCGCCGTCCCCGGTGGGCATCCGGTTGGCGACGAGCACGCGCGTCCCACTGACCGTCAGCAGGTCGGTGCCCACGACCCGGCCGGCCAGCAGGTCGGTGGTCCGCCCGGGCGGCAGCAGCTCGTCCAGCGCACGGCCCGTGGCGTCCGGGCCGAGGCCGAGCAGCCGCTGCGCCTCGTCGTTGAGCAGCCGCACCCTGCCCCGGGCGTCCAGCGCGATGACGCCCTCACGGATGCCGTGCAGCATCGCCTCACGCTCGTCGAGCAGCGCGGAGATGTCGGCGAAGGCCAGCCCGTGCGTCCTGCGCTGCAGCCGCCGCGACACCAGCAGCGCCGCCAGCACGCCGACCCCGAGCGCGGCGCCCGCGTACAGCAGCAGCACGGGGACGGTGGCCAGCAGCCGCTCGCGGACGCTGTCGTAGGCGATGCCCACCGACACGGCGCCGACGAGCCTGCCGTCGTCGCCGTACAGCGGCACCTTGGCGCGCGCGGAGCGGCCGAGGGTGCCCCGGTCGATCTGCATGATCTCCCGCCCCGACAGGGCCACGCTGGGATCGGTGGAGACATGCCGGCCGATCCGGCCGGCGTCGGTGTGCGACCAGCGCACGCCCCGGGTGTCCATGACGACGATGTACAGGGCGCCGGTGGCACGGCGGATCCGCTCGGCCTCCTCCTGCACCGGTCCGCCGACGCTGGGCCGGGTGGTGACCAGATCATGGGCGAGACCGGGGGTCGCGGCGGTGGTCTGCGCGATGGACAGCGCCTGCCGCATCGCCTGCTGGTCCAGCTGCGAGCTGAGCGGGGCGAGGAACAGCCCGGTGGCCAGGGTGATCACGCCGGTGGTGAGGACCACCTGGACGAGCAGCACCTGGGCGAAGACACGGCGGGGCCAGCGGATGCGCATGTACGTCACCCCCACCCTTCCCGGTGTTCCGCGCCCTTGCGGAATTCGCTCGTCCGTTTGCCCGGCTGTGAACGCAACGTAAACGCGGCCGGGGTCCGCTGCCCAGCCCCTGTGGCTCTTTCGTTGTCGTAGCGCGAGCAAAACGAGCAGAACAGGGGGTTGTGGGCACAACACGGAGTTGTGACCGCAAGGCTGCCCCCGCCACCGGGGCCGCACCTACCGTCCCGGCCCATGAGCACACAGACCAGCCCCGCCATCGAATTGCGGGGTGCGAGCAAAGCGTTCCGGACCCCGTCGGGGGCCCTGCACACGGCCGTCCGCGACCTGGACCTGACCGTCGGGCGCGGAGAGTTCGTCGCCGTGGTCGGCCCCACCGGCTGCGGCAAGTCCACGACCCTGACCCTGGTCAGCGGGCTGGAGGAGCCCACCGAGGGCGAGGTGCTGGTCGCCGGCGAGCCCGTGCGCGGCATCGGCGACAAGGTCGGCTTCGTCTTCCAGCAGGACGCCGTCTTCCCCTGGCGGACCGTGCTGTCCAACGTCATGGCCGGGCCCCGCTTCCGCGGCGTGCCCAAGGCCGAGGCCAGGGAGCGGGCCCGCGCCTGGCTCGCCCGCGTCGGCCTGTCCGCCTTCGAGGACCGCTACCCGCACCAGCTCTCGGGCGGCCAGCGCAAGCGCGTGGCGCTCGCGGCCACCTTCGTCAACGACCCCGAGATCCTGCTGATGGACGAGCCGTTCTCGGCGCTCGACGTGCAGACCCGCGCGCTGATGTCCGACGAGCTGCTGGAGCTGTGGTCGGGCACCGGTGCCTCGGTCGTCTTCGTCACCCACGACCTGGAGGAGTCCATCGCGCTCGCCGACAAGGTCGTCGTCATGACCGCCGGTCCGGCGACGGTCAAGGAGGTCTTCGAGATCGACCTGCCGCGCCCGCGCAAGGTCGAGTCGGTGCGGCTGGAGCCGCGGTTCATCGAGATCTACCGCGAGATCTGGGCCTCGCTCGGCGAAGAGGTCCGCATCACCCGCGAGAGGGGTGCCTTTGATGCCGCCTGAGACCGTGGCGGCCCCTATGGCCGCCGTCACCAAGACCACCGACCGCGCGCGGGCCCGCGCCCGCGCCGCCCGCAACCGCGCCTACCTGGTGTACGGCAGCCGGGCGTTGCTGCTGATCGCCGTCCTGGGCCTGTGGGAGTGGCTGGCCAGGGCCGAGGTCATCGACCCCTTCCACTTCTCGATGCCGTCGCGGATCTGGGAGCAGATGCGCACCTGGGCCGTGGACGGCACCGCCCAGGGCTCGTTGTGGGAACAGATCTGGTACACGCTCTACGAGGCCCTGCTCGGCTGGGCCATCGGCGTCGTCGCCGGCGTGGTGCTGGGCATCGCGCTCGGGCGGGTCCGCTTCCTCGCCGACGTGCTCGGCCCCTACATCAAGGTGCTCAACGCACTGCCGCGCATCGTGCTCGCGCCGATCTTCCTGATCTGGTTCGGACTCGGCCCGGCCTCCAAGGTCGCCTCCGCGGTCGTCCTGGTCTTCTTCCCGGTCTTCTTCAACGCCTTCCAGGGCGCTCGCGAGGTGGACCGCAACCTGGTCGCCAACTCCCGCATCCTGGGCGCCGGAGACCGCCAGGTCACCCTCCAGGTCGTCATCCCCTCCGCGACGTCCTGGATCTTCACCAGCCTCCATGTGAGCTTCGGATTCGCCCTGATCGGCGCCATCGTCGGCGAGTACATCGGCGCCACCAAGGGCCTCGGCCTGCTGGTCGCCGCCTCGCAGGGCACCTTCAACTCCGCCGGCGTGTACGCCGCGATGGCGATCCTCGCGGTCGTCGCGCTGCTCGCCGAGGGCCTGCTGACCTTCCTGGAGAAGCGGCTCTTCCGCTGGAAGCCCGCCGAGTCCGGCTCCGGCCGCTGACCCGCACGACCACCTCCCGCAAACCCCCTTCACAAGGACGTGAACCAGATGCGCGCACCCCTCAAGGTCGCGGCCGCCGTCGCCGCCTCCGCCGTCGCCCTCACCACGCTGACCGCCTGCGGCGGAGACTCCGCCTCCGCCTCCGGAGGCAAGGGCGACAAGGTCAAGATCATGGTCGGCGGCCTCGACAAGGTCATCTACCTGCCCGCGATGCTCACCGAGCGGCTCGGCTACTTCAAGGCCGAGGGCCTGGACGTCCAACTGCTCACCGAACCCGCCGGTGTGCAGGCCGAGACCGCGCTCGTCTCCGGCGACGTGCAGGGCACCGTCGGCTTCTACGACCACACGCTGGACCTGCAGGTGAAGGGCAAGCAGGTCGAGTCGGTGGTGCAGTTCTCGCAGGCACCCGGCGAGGTGGAGATCGTCTCCAACGCGGCGGCAGGCGATCTCACCGCCGCCGGGGACTTCAAGGGCAAGAAGCTGGGCGTGACCGGCATCGGCTCGTCGACGGACTTCCTCACCAAGTACCTGGCCGTCAGCAACGGCGTGAAGACCAGCGAGTTCACCCCCGTCGCTGTCGGTGCCGGCCAGACCTTCATCTCCGCGATGGAGCAGGGCTCGATCCAGGGCGGCATGACCACCGACCCCACCGTCGCCACGATCCTGGACAAGGGCCTGGGCAAGGTGCTCATCGACATGCGCACCCCCGAGGGCTCGCGGAAGGCGCTCGGCGGGCTCTATCCGTCCTCCAGCCTCTACATGCAGACGGAGTGGGTGAACACCCACAAGGAGACGGTGCAGAAGCTCGCCAACGCCTTCGTCAAGACGCTGAACTGGATGTCCACACACAGCGCGGCGGAGATCGCGGCGAAGATGCCGGCCGACTACGCGCAGGGCGGCGGGCAGGAGCTCTACGTCAAGGCGATCGAGAGCACTCTGCCGATGTTCACCAAGGACGGCGTGATGCCCGAGGGCGGCCCCGAGACCGTCGAGCGGGTCCTCAAGGCGTTCAACCCCAACCTGCAGAACGCGAAGGTGGACCTCGCGAAGACCTACACCACGGAGTTCGTCAAGAGCGCCGGCTGAATGCCGCTGATCTCCATCCGCAGCGGCGCTCCCAGGGCCGCCCCGCAGCTTTCGGGCCGGGGCGGCTCCGCCGCGACCGGTGTCACCTCGACGTCCCAGGCCCGCCCGTCGACGTGCCGTACGCGGGTCCCGCCGGCACCGTCCACGGTCAGCGCCTCGGCCCGCAGCTCACCGGTCAGCCGCCGGACGGCCAGTTCGGCGGCCTGCCCCGGGCGCTCCCACGCGGACCGGCCGCGGCAGCCCTCCAGCACCATGTCGCCCTCCCGGGCGGCCGCCAGCACCTGCCGGGCCAGCCGGGCGTCGACCCGGGCGTACGCGTAGCCGTACGGCAGCACGAGCATCGTCGGGGAGAAGCGGTGCCCACCGAGGTGGGTCACCTCCCACACCTCGCCGAGCCCCGAGGCGGCGAGTTCCGCGGCGAGCGGCCGGCCGTTGAGGGCGCAGCAGCGGTCGCGCTTGCCGTTGGTGCACACGAGGGCGAGCGGGCCGCCCTCGTACGGCATCCCGAAGCCGCGGTGGTCCCCGCGGCCCAGCGCGTCGAAGTCCAGGCCCAGCAGCGCGGCCGGGTCCTCCACGACCGCGTCCCGCACCCATGAGCCGCCCGGCGCGGTGTGCGCCACGTAGGCGGTACGCCGCCGCACGTCGTGCCGGTCCGCGTGCCGCCCGGGCCGCCGGATCAGCCCGACCCGCACCCCGGTCCCGGCGGCGGCCCGCTCCAGCGCCCTACCCACCCGGGGATCCAGATGGCTCCCGGTCAGCGCCTTGGGTCCCCACGGGCCCGGCTGCTCGAGCAGCAGCCAGGTCCGCGCGGTGGCCGCGGTGGCGGCGAGGGGCTCCGCCAGCGAGCTGGACGCGGAGGTGCAGGTGCTCATGAAGGTAAGCCTAACCTTCCGCACCACCCCCGGCGCTCCCGCCCCTCCTGTACGGCGTAGGGGAGCTCTCAGGCGTCCGGGATGTCGGCCTTCGCCCGGACCAGGGTCTCTCTACTGATCACCACGATGCGTTCGTAATCTGCTCGGCCGGCGTCGGCGGGGAGTCGCCCGTCGAGCGTTGCTGTCGCATCGGTGCCAATGACGGCGAAATCACCGTTCGCCAGTTCGAAAATGTCCGGACATGTCGTCCCGTTCATGCTGCCGCGTTCACGTGGGGACGCACCGATGCGTCGCAGGATATCCATGGGATCAGAGACTGTCATCAGGCAGCCCGTGGTGGTGGGAAATCCGGGGCTGTTGGAGTGGCGGGTGGGAACTGGGAGGGCGTGTGCGCTCAGGGGCGGCGTCGGCCTCGGAGTGCGTGAATCACCTCGGCGAGGGCGCGGAGGACATCGGGCTTGGGGGTCACGCCAGACGATCACCACGGCTGTTACGGCGGTGATCAATGTGATCAGGACGCAGGCCGCAATGCCGGCGAGGGCGGGGTTCACGTCGAGGGCCGCTGTCCGAAGGTCGGTCACGGGGCGAGAGAGTGTCATCACGTAGCCCCAGCGGGAAAGCGTCCGTCTCGTTGGAGTGACGCATGGGGCGTTGGCGTGGCAGCACGCGAATGCGTCAGACGCCTCCGCGGCCCTCGAACTCCTGGATCGCCCCGTCGACGATCGCGCCGAAGAGACGTTCTTCGCCGGCCGGGTCCAGGACGGCGCGATGTGCCGCAGTGAACGCCCAATACTCGCGGAATCTGCGGCTCTGGACGAGCACCCGCAACTGTCCGCGTATCTCGGGCAGCGGATACGTACCCAGCCGGTATGCCAGGAGGTAGTGGGAGAAGATCAGGTTCGCGTACAGCATCTCGCGGCCCTGCTCGGCGGACACTTCGTCGAATCCCGCCCAGACGACCATGAGTTCCGGGTTGTCGATGGCCAGCTTGAGCAACTCGACGTGCAGGGTACGTAGGTCCGCCTCCGCGCTGCGGTACAACTGGGCGTGCGTCCGCGTGAGTTCGCGCCGCTGTAGGGACAGCTCCCGCCGACTGTGCCGGGCTTTCCGCTGCTGTACCGCGAAGGTCACCAGTACCGCCGCCAAGGCCAGCCCCGAGAACGCGGCGTTCGCGGCCATGAAGGTCGACGCGGCGGAGTCGGGGGCCGTGCCCGAGGGCGATGCGAGGGCCACCATGAGTTTGCCCAGGGCCACGGCGACGGCGGCCGTGAGCACCAGGACGGCGGTGACCCCGACGACCAGCAGGGCGGCGATTCCGCCCACCTCTCTGGAACGTGCCATGTGACCCCCCGATCCGCGCATGACCGCCCGACGGAGCGGCCGCAGCCCGAAGAAACGAAGCTCCGGGCAAGTGCGAGCGGCTCTGGTCGACTGCCTCGGAGAGGTGAGAAGCACGCAGGGACGCACGGGTCCGGCACCCGCCGTCCAATGAGTGTTACCCGCAGGGAACGGCCGTGAAGCGTGCTATTCAGGACAGGTGGCCGCTGTATTGGCGCAGGTTGGAGGCTGGACGTCACTTCTGCCCCACCCGTCCCGGCGGAACGGCCGGGTGACCGGCGTCCCAGCGGCCTTGCGCAAGAGCGCAAACCACTTGCATGTCATGTCGTATGCTTGCGCGCATGACGCGACGGCTTGCCGAAGTAGCGAAGAAGGTCGGGGTCAGTGAGGCCACCGTCAGCCGTGTGCTGAACGGGAAGCCGGGGGTGTCCGAGGGCACCCGCCAGGCGGTGCTCACGGCGCTGGACGTGCTGGGGTACGAGCGGCCGACGCAGTTGCGGGGGAATCGCGCGCGGCTGGTCGGGCTGGTGCTGCCGGAGCTGCAGAACCCGATCTTCCCGGCCTTCGCCGACATCGTCGGCGCCGCCCTCGCCCAGCAGGGCCTGACGCCGGTGCTGTGCACGCAGACGGCCGGCGGGGTGTCGGAGGCGGACTACGTCTCGCTCCTGCTGCAGCAGCACGTCTCCGGCGTGGTCTTCGCCGGCGGCCTCTACGCGCAGGCGGACGCGCCGCACGACCACTACCGCCTGCTGGCCGAGCGGAACCTCCCGGTCGTGCTGATCAACGCCGCCATCGAGGACCTCGGCTTCCCGAGGGTGTCGTGCGACGACGCGGTCGCCGTGGAGCAGGCCTGGCGGCACCTGGCCTCGCTCGGCCACGAGCGGATCGGCCTGTTGCTCGGGCCGACCGACCACATGCCGTCGCGGCGCAAGCTGGCCGCGGCGCGGGCCGTGGCCGCCGCGGGCGGCACGGCGCTGCCGGACGAGCATGTGGGGCGGGCGATGTTCACCCTGGAGGGCGGCCAGGCGGCGGCCGCCAAACTCTGGGAGCGCGGGGTCACCGGGATCATCTGCGCCAACGACCCGATGGCGCTCGGCGCGGTGCGGGCGGCCCGTCGCCTCGGGCTCTCCGTGCCCGGCGACGTATCCGTGGTCGGCTACGACGACTCGGCGTTCATGACCTGCACCGACCCGCCGCTGACCACCGTGCGGCAGCCGATCGAGGCGATGGGCCGCACGGCCGTCGAACTGCTCGCGCTGAAGATCGCGGGCAAGCAGGTCGCCTCCGACGAGCTGCTGTACGAGCCGGAGCTGGTCGTCCGCGGGACGACGGGGCCCGTGCGCGGCTGAGCCCCCGCGCGCGCCGCGGACCGGGCCGTTCCGACACCGTCGGAACGGCCCGGTCCGCGTTTGCGGCGGTCCGTCTCCCGCCCCGTTCATGACGTCGTGGCGCTTCGCAGCTGAGCTGCGCAAGGTCGTCAATCTTTTGCGAAATCTGCGCGAGATATTGCGGACACCTGTTTGTGGTGCTTGAGTGTGCGACGCCCCCGCTGCGTGTGGTCGGGGGCCTTCCACGCTCATGCCCGAAGGGGACCACCGATGAGAAGCTCCTGGTTCCGCTCCGCCCGCCGTGCCTCCGCGGCCGCGCTCGTCTCCGCGCTGGCCCTGGCCGCCCTCACCGCCTGCGGTACCAGCAGCAGCGCGGACAACGACAACAACGCGGGCGGCGGTTCGTCCGACCCCACCGCCCCGCTGGACCCGAAGGCCAAGGTCACGCTCACCATCGACTGCATGCCGCCGGCCGCGAAGAAGGCGGAGCTCAAGGAGTGGAAGGAGGACGTCGCCGCCTTCAACAAGAAGTACCCGAACGTGACGATCGACGGTAAGTCGACGCCGGGGCAGTGCGAGGAGCCGGCCCGCTTCACGGCCGCGCTGAAGGCCAAGTCCCAGCCGGACGTGTTCTACACGTACTTCACCGACCTGCAGCAGGTGCTCGACAACGACGGCGCCGAGGACATCACCGCGTACGTCACCGACAAGACCGTCCCGGCCCTGAAGGACATCGACACCAACGTGCTCGACGTCCTGAGGAAGGACGGCAAGCTCTACGGGCTGCCCACCAGCAACTACCGCATGGGCCTGCTCATCAACCGCAAGCTCTTCACCCAGGCCGGCCTCGACCCCAACAAGCCCCCGACCACCTGGGAAGAGGTGCGCACCGCGGCCAAGGCCATCGCGGGAGTGGGCAAGGGCGTGTCGGGTTACGGCGAGTACAGCGCCCAGAACACCGGCGGCTGGCACTACACCGCGACGATGTACGGCCTCGGCGGCGAGATCGTGTCCACCGACGGCACCAAGGCGGCCTTCAACACCGACCTCGGCAAGCAGATCGTCCAGAACCTGCACGACATGCGCTGGACCGACAACAGCATGGGCCAGACCCAGCTGCTGAAGTGGGGCGACCTGCAGAAGCAGATGGCCGCCGACAAGCTCGGCATGTTCCTCGCCGCGCCCGACGACATCACGTACATGGTGCAGCAACTCGGCGCCGACTACGCCAACTTCGGCATGGGCCCGATCCCCGGCGGCAAGGCCACCCTCTTCGGCGGCAACGACTACATGATCAAGAAGGGCAGCTCGCCCGACAAGATCAAGGCCGCCATAGCCTGGCTGAACTTCAAGACCCTCACCCCCGGCAAGGGCCAGTTCGACTACGCCCGCAGCAAGACGGACGGCCTCCCCGTCGGCCTGCCCCAGCCGGCCTTCTTCACCGGCGCGAGCAAGACCAAGGACGACCAGCTGAAGGCCGCCAGCGCCACCATGCCGGTCGAGAACTTCCGCGCCTTCATGGACAACCCGATCCCCGGCAAGGCCGAGCCGCCGAAGGCCCAGGAGATCTACAAGGTCCTGGACAACGTGATGTCCGGCGTCCTGACCAACAAGAACGCGGACGCCGCCAAGCTGCTGTCCACCGCGGAGACCCAGGTCAACCAGGTCCTCGCCAACCAGTAGCCCCGGCCCCCTCGGCACCCGGCACCCAGGAGCGACGATGTCCGCCCCCACCCTGCCCAGCAGCACTCCCGCGAAGAGCCGGTCGCGCCGTACGGTACGCCGCCCCGCCCCGGACGTCCGACGTCCGGGGCGGGCCGGCCAGTCCGTGCGCCGCAACCTCACCGCGCACGCGTTCCTGATCGGCGCCGTGCTCTGCTTCGCGTTCTTCTCGTGGTACCCGATGGTGCGCGAGTTCCTGCTGGCCTTCCAGAAGACCGAGGGCGGGCAGACCACCTGGGTCGGCTGGGCCAACCTGAACTACGTCTTCCACGACCCCGCGTTCTGGCAGGCCTGGCGCAACACCCTGCTCTTCACCGGCCTGGCCCTGCTGCTCGGCTTCGTGGTGCCGTTCCTCATCGCCCTGCTGCTCAACGAACTGCGGCACGCGCGGGGCTATCTGCGGCTGCTGGTGTACCTGCCGGTCATGCTGCCGCCGGTCGCCTCGGTGCTGATCTTCAAGAACCTCTACAACCCCGAGTACGGCCTGTTCAACCGCATCCTGGCGACGCTGCACCTGCCCACCCAGCAGTGGCTGCAGTCCACCGACACCGCCATGTTCTCGGTGGTCATCGCCTCCACCTGGATGAACATGGGCGGCGCCACCCTGATCTACCTGGCCGCCCTCCAGGGCATCCCCGGCGAGTTGTACGAGGCCGCCGAACTCGACGGCGCCGGACTGCTGCGCAAGATCTGGCATGTGACGGTTCCGCAGACCCGGCTGATCCTGTCGCTGATGCTGCTGCTGCAGATCATCGCCACGATGCAGGTCTTCACCGAACCCTTCCTGCTGACCGGCGGCACCGGCCCGGAGGGCTCCACGACCACCGTCGTCTACCTGATCTACCAATACGCCTTCAACTTCAACAACTACGGCGGTGCCGCGGCGCTCGGCCTGGTGCTGCTCGTACTGCTGGCGGTCTTCTCCGCCGGCTACGTGCGGCTCAGCCGCGCCGCGGACGAGTAGGACGGGACACACCGATGAGCAGCACGAGAACGCTGATATCGCCGACGCAGCTGGCGAGCCGGCGCGGCCGGATCCTCTACCGGACCGTCCTCACCCTGGTGGTCACCACCTTCACGCTGGTCTTCCTCGGCCCGCTGTACTGGATGGCCTCCAACGGCCTGAAGAGCACCGAGGAGTTCGCGCGGATCCCGCCCACCACCGTCCCGCAGGCCCTGCACCCGGAGAACTACACCAGCGCCTGGGAGGTGATGGACCTGTCCCACCTCCTGCTCAACACCCTCTGGTACGCCTTCGGGGCGCTCGCCTTCCAACTGGTCCTCGATGTCGCCGCCGCCTACTCGCTGTCCAAGCTGCGTCCGGTGCTCGGCAAGGCGATCCTCGGAATGATGCTGGCCACGCTGATGATCCCGGCGACGGTCCTGGTCGTACCGCAGTACCTGACCGTCCTGGACGTGCCGATCTTCCAGCGCAACCTGCTCAACTCGCCCTGGGTGATCTGGCTCCCCTCCGTCACCAACGCCTTCAACATCTTCCTGCTCAAGCGCTTCTTCGACTCGGTGCCGCAGGAGCTGCTCGACGCCTCCGCGATCGACGGGGCCTCGCAGGTGCGGACCCTGTGGTCGGTGGTCCTGCCGATCTCCCGGCCGATCCTCGGAGTGGTCTCCATCTTCGCGATCGTCGGGGTCTGGAAGGACTTCCTCTGGCCGATGCTCACCCTGAACGACCCGACCAAGCAGACCCTCAACGTCGGCATCTACTCGCTCGCCAGCGGGGTGCCGGAGAACTGGCTCCTCGCGGCCATCGCGATGGCCTCCGTTCCCACCCTGCTGATCTTCCTCGTCTTCCAGCGCAACATCATGAGCGGCCTCACCGCCGGCGGCCTCAAGGGCTGAGACCCGGCCCCGACGGCCTCCCGGCCGCACCCCTCCAGCACCTCGCCGCCCGCCACGGGGCGGGCGGCGCGGTCCCAGCTGCCCGAAAGGACCAGTCACGTGGCAGACACCCACCCGGCCGAGGCCACCGACGCGTGGTGGCGCGGCGCCGCCATCTACCAGGTGTACGCACGCAGCTTCGCCGACGGAGACGCGGACGGCACCGGCGACCTCGCCGGGGTGCGGTCCAGACTGCCGTACCTGGCCGCGCTGGGCGTGGACGCGCTCTGGTTCAGCCCCTGGTACCCCTCGCCCATGGCCGACGGCGGCTACGACGTCGCCGACTACCGGGCCATCGACCCGGCCTTCGGGACCCTGGCCGACGCCGAGAAGCTGATCGCCGAGGCGCGCGCCCTGGGCATCCGCACCATCGTCGACATCGTCCCCAACCACATCTCCGACCGGCACGTCTGGTTCCAGGCGGCCCTCGAGGCCGGGCCCGGCAGCGCCGAGCGCAAGCTGTTCCACTTCCGCACGGGTCGCGGCGAGAACGGGGAGCTGCCGCCCAACGGCTGGCGCTCCCAGTTCGGCGGCTCCGCCTGGACCCGGCTGCCGGACGGTGACTGGTACCTGCACCTGTTCGCCCCGGAGCAGCCCGACCTCGACTGGTCCCACCCCGCCGTCCGGCAGGAGCACGAGGACGTGCTGCGCTTCTGGTTCGACCGCGGCGTGGCAGGGGTGCGCATCGACTCGGCCGCGATGGTCGCCAAGGACCCGGACCTGCCCGACTTCGTGGAGGGCAGCGACCCGCACCCCTACATCGACCGCGACGAGCTGCACGACATCTACCGCTCGTGGCGGGCCGTCGCCGACCCCTACGACGGCGTGCTGATCGGCGAGGTGTGGCTGCCGGACGCCGAGCGCTTCGCCCGCTACCTGCGCCCCGACGAGCTGCACACCGCCTTCAACTTCGACTTCCTTGCCTGCCCCTGGGAGCCGGAGCGGCTGCGCGCCTCCATCGACTCGACCCTCGCGGCGCACGCGCCGGTCGGTGCCCCGGCGACCTGGGTGCTGGCCAACCACGACGTGACGCGTACGGTCACCCGCTACGGCCGCGCCGACACGGGCTTCGACTTCAAGACCAAGGCCCACGGCATCCCCACGGACCTGGAACTCGGCATGCGGCGTGCCCGTGCCGCCGCCCTGCTGACCCTCGCGCTGCCCGGTTCGGTCTACCTCTACCAGGGCGAGGAGCTGGGACTGCCCGAGGTCGAGGACATCCCGGCCGAGCTGCTGCAGGACCCGATGTACTTCCGCTCCGGCGGCACCGACCCGGGACGTGACGGCTGCCGGGTGCCGATGCCCTGGTCGGGGGACGCGCCGCCGTACGGCTTCGGCGGCGAACGCCCCTGGCTGCCGCAGCCGGCCGACTGGGCGGCCCACACCGCGCAGGCCCAGGAGGCGGACCCCTCCTCGATGCTGAGCCTCTACCGGACGGCCCTGGCGCTCCGCCGCGCCGAACCCGGCCTCGGCGAGGGCCCGATGGTCTGGCTCGACGGCCCCGGCGACGTGCTGGCCTTCCGCCGCGAGGGCGGCTTCGCCTGTGTGCTCAACCTGTCCGCGGACCCGGTCGCGCTCCCTCCGCACCAGCGGCTCCTGCTGGCCAGCGGTCCGCTGGGCGAGGACGGCCGGCTGCCCCGGGACACCTCGGTGTGGCTGCGCCTGGACGACGCCCCGGCCCGCACCGGCGAACCCGAGACGTACGCGTCCTGACACCGCGTACGCGCAGGGGCGCGGCACCCGCACCGGGTGCCGCGCCCCTCGCCGTCGTGTACGGGCCGGTCACACCGGACCGGCGACCACCGCCACCCGCTTGGTGAGCGCCACACCCGAGCCGTCCCGGCGCGGGTCCTTCGGCGGAAGGTCGGCGGGCGTACCCGCGGAGGTGGCGGCACGGGCGGGGGTGCCGCCGGCCCAGGCGAGGAGCAGCGTGTCCTCGCCCTTGAGGAAGCGCTGGCAGCGCACGCCGCCGGTCGCCCTGCCCTTGCGCGGGAACTGGTCGAACGGCGTGAGCTTGGCCGTGCCCTCCTCGGCCCCGGCGAGCGTCTCGCGGGCGCCGGCGAGGGTGAAGACCACGGCGTCGGCCGACGGATCGACGGCGGTGAAGGAGATCACCTTGGCGCCGTCGGTCAGCTTGATGCCGGCCATGCCGCCCGCCGGGCGGCCCTGCGGACGCACCTGGGCCGCCTGATACCGCAGCAGCTGGGCGTCGTCGGTGATGAAGACCAGGTCCTCCTCGCCGGTGCGCAGCTCGACCGCGCCGACGATCCGGTCGCCCTCCCTGAGCGCGATGACCTCCAGGTCGTCCTTGTTCGCCGGGTAGTCGGGCACGACGCGCTTGACGACGCCCTGCTCGGTGCCGAGCGCGAGGCCCGGGGAGGACTCGTCCAGCGTCGTCAGGCAGAGCACCTGCTCGTCCGGCTCCAGGGAAAGGAACTCCGCGATCGGCGCACCGCCCGCCAGGTTCGGCGCGCCGGTGGGCACCGGAAGGATCGGCAGGTCGATCACCGCGAGCCGCAGCAGGCGCCCGGTCGAGGTGACCACGCCGATGTCGGCCCGCGCCGTCGTCGGGATGGCCGAGACGATCACATCGTGCTTGACCCGCTTGCCGTCGCCCGGCGTCAGGGCCTCGCCGTTCGCCGTACGGGCCAGCAGCCCGGTCGAGGAGAGCAGCACGCGGCACGGGTCGTCGGCGACCTCCAGCGGCACGGCCGCGATCGGCGTCGCACCCGGCTCGAGCAGCATCGTGCGGCGCTCGGTGGCGTGCTTCTTGGCGACCGCCGCCAGCTCCGCGCCGACCAGCTTGCGCAGCTCGGCGTCGGATTCCAGGATCCGGGTCAGCTCCTCGATCTCCGAGGTCAGCCTGTCCCGCTCGGACTCCAGTTCAATCCGGTCGAAGCGGGTGAGCCGGCGCAGCGGGGTGTCGAGGATGTACTGGGTCTGGATTTCCGACAGCGAGAAGCGCTCGATGAGGCGCTCCTTGGCCTGGGCGGCGTTGTCGCTGGAGCGGATGATCGAGATGACCTCGTCGATGTCGACCAGCGCCACCAGCAGGCCCTCGACCAGGTGGAGGCGGTCCCGGCGCTTGCCGCGGCGGAACTCGCTGCGCCGCCGGACGACCTCGAAGCGGTGGTCGAGGTAGACCTCCAGCAGCTCCTTCAGACCCAGCGTGAGCGGCTGGCCGTCGACCAGCGCCACGTTGTTGATGCCGAAGGACTCCTCCATGGGGGTCAGCTTGTAGAGCTGCTCCAGGACGGCCTCGGGGTGGAAGCCGTTCTTCACCTCGATGACCAGCCGCAGCCCGTGCTCGCGGTCGGTCAGGTCCTTGACGTCGGCGATGCCCTGCAGCCTCTTGGAGCCGACCAGGTCCTTGATCTTGGAGATGACCTTCTCCGGGCCAACCGTGAACGGCAGCTCGGTCACCACCAGGCCCTTGCGGCGGGGCGTGACGTCCTCCACGGACACCGTGGCGCGGATCTTGAACGTACCGCGGCCCGTCTCGTACGCGTCCCGGATGCCGTCCAGGCCCACGATCCGGCCGCCGGTCGGCAGATCCGGGCCGGGGACGTACCGCATCAGCGTCTCGAGGTCCGCGTTCGGGTACCGGATCAGGTGGCGGGCGGCGGCGATGACCTCGCCCAGGTTGTGCGGCGGCATGTTGGTGGCCATGCCCACCGCGATGCCGGAGGCGCCGTTGACCAGCAGATTCGGGTAGGCGGCGGGGA
This sequence comes from Streptomyces sp. NPDC026673, assembly GCF_040638135.1. Lineage (NCBI taxonomy): Bacteria > Bacillati > Actinomycetota > Actinomycetes > Kitasatosporales > Streptomycetaceae > Streptomyces > Streptomyces sp. NPDC026673. The sequence continues at coordinate 63,576 of NZ_JBEZXR010000031.1, forward strand.
GCGCCACCGGCTCCTGCTCCTGGCCGTCGTAGTTCGGCGTGAAATCGACGGTGTCCTCGTCGATCGACTCGACCATCAGCATCGCGGCCGGGGTCGTGCGGGACTCCGTGTAACGCATCGCGGCCGGAGGGTCGTCGTTGCCGAGCGAGCCGAAGTTGCCGTGGCCGTCGACCAGCGGCACGCTCATCGAGAACGGCTGGGCCATGCGCACCAGCGCGTCGTAGATCGAGGCGTCGCCGTGTGGGTGGAGCTTGCCCATCACCTCGCCGACGACGCGGGCGCACTTCACATAGCCCCGCTCGGGGCGCAGCCCCATCTCGTTCATCTGGTACACGATTCGGCGGTGCACCGGCTTGAGCCCGTCGCGGGCGTCGGGGAGCGCGCGCGAGTAGATGACCGAGTAGGCGTACTCGAGGAAGGACCCCTGCATCTCGTCGACGACGTCGATGTCGAGGATGCGCTCCTCGAAATCGTCCGGCGGCGGGGTCTTCGTGGTGCGGCGGGCCATCAGGGCGCTGCTCCTTCGGCTGGACCTCATCGGGTAAGGACACGGGACTGACGCGGTCCATTGTGGACCGCCCCACCGACAGCCCGAACCACCCCCCGGCTCATACGTGGCGGTGACGGGAACTTCGCGGGCCGTTTGTCCGCTGCCTAGAGTGGCAGGTCTCAGCACAAAACAACGAGTACGCGACCGGAAGGACAGCTTGCCCATGGGTCACACGGCCACGCCGGAGGCAGAATCCGGCGGCCTCACCGCGACCGAGCACCGACTGGCCAACGGCCTGCGCGTGGTGCTCTCCGAGGACCACCTCACCCCGGTCGCCGCGGTCTGCCTCTGGTACGACGTCGGTTCCCGCCACGAGGTGAAGGGCCGTACCGGACTCGCCCACCTCTTCGAGCACTTGATGTTCCAGGGTTCGGCGAACGTCAAGGGCAACGGCCACTTCGAGCTGGTCCAGGCCGCCGGCGGCTCCCTCAACGGCACCACCAGCTTCGAGCGCACCAACTACTTCGAGACCATGCCGGCCCACCAGTTGGAGCTGGCCCTGTGGCTCGAGGCCGACCGCATGGGCAGCCTGCTGTCCGCGCTGGACCTGGAGAGCCTGGACAACCAGCGCGACGTGGTCAAGAACGAGCGCCGCCAGCGGTACGACAACGTGCCCTACGGCACCGCCTTCGAGCGGCTGACCGCGATGGCGTACCCGGACGGCCACCCGTACCACCACACGCCCATCGGTTCGATGGCGGACCTGGACGCGGCCTCGCTGGAGGACGCGCGCGCCTTCTTCAGGACGTACTACGCGCCGAACAACGCCGTCCTCGCGGTCGTCGGCGACATCGACCCCGAGCAGACGCTCGCCTGGGTCGAGAAGTACTTCGGCACCATCCCCGCCCACGACGGCAAGCCGGCGCCGCGCGACGGTTCACTCCCCGGGGTGATGGGCGGGCAGCTCCGCGAGGTGGTCGAGGAGGACGTCCCGTCCCGGGCGCTGATGGCGGCCTACCGCCTGCCGCACGACGGCACCCGTGAGGCCGACGCCGCCGACCTCGCCCTGACGATCCTCGGCGGCGGGGAGTCCTCCCGGCTGCACAACCGCCTCGTGCGCCGTGACCGCAGCGCCGTCGCCGCGGGCTTCGGGCTGCTGCGGCTGGCCGGGGCGCCGTCGCTCGGCTGGCTGGACGTCAAGGCCTCCAGCGGCTTCGAGGTGCCCGCCATCGAGGCGGCAGTCGACGACGAGCTGGCCCGCTTCGCCGAGGAGGGCCCGACCGCCGAGGAGATGGAGCGGGCCCAGGCCCAGCTCGAGCGCGAGTGGCTGGACCGGCTGGCCACCGTCGGCGGCCGCGCCGACGAACTGTGCCGGTACGCGGTGCTGTTCGGCAGCCCGCAGCTGGCGCTGACCGCCGTCAAGCGGATCCTGGACATCACCGCCGACGAGGTGCGCGACATCGCCGCGGCCACTCTGCGGCCCGACAACCGCGCCGTACTGGTCTACGAGCCCACCGGCTCCGCGGCAGCTTCCGGCGAGGACTCCGACGAGGACGAGGAGGGCGCGGACCAGTGACCGACGTCCACAGCACCATGACGTTCCACCCGCAGCCCCGGCCGGGGCAGCCCAAGCCGTGGGACTTCCCGGCACCCGAGCGGTCCACGCTGCCCAACGGGCTGACCGTGCTGCGCGGCCACCGCCCCGGCCAGAAGGTCGTCGCCGTCGAGGTGCTGCTCTCCGCGCCGCTCGACGCCGAGCCGGAGGGCCTGGACGGCGTCGCCACGATCATGGCCCGCGCGCTGTCCGAGGGCACCGACAAGCACAGCGCGGAGGAGTTCGCCGCCGAGCTGGAGCGCTGCGGGGCCACTCTCGACGCCCACGCCGACCACCCCGGTGTGCGGGTCTCCCTGGAGGTGCCCGCCTCGCGTCTGGACAAGGCCCTGGGCCTGCTCGCCGACGCGCTGCGCGCCCCGGCGTTCCCGGAGGACGAGGTCGAGCGGCTGGTGGGCAACCGCCTCGACGAGATCCCGCACGAGCTGGCCAACCCCGCGCGGCGCGCCGCCATGGCGCTGTCCAAGGAGCTCTTCGCCGCCGACCTGCGCTGCTCCCGGCCGCGCCAGGGCACCGAGGAGACGGTCGCGCGCATCGACGCGTCCGCCGTCCGCGCCTTCTACGACACGCACGTGCGGCCGTCCACCTCCACCGTCGTCGTGGTCGGTGATCTCGCCGGGATCGATCTGGAGGCGCTCCTGGAGGGCACGGTGGGGGAGTGGAGCGGCAAGCCCGCCGAGCGCCGCCCGCTGCCCTCGATCACCGCGGACGACACCGCGCGGGTCGTGATCGTCGACCGGCCCGGCTCCGTCCAGACCCAGGTGCTCGTCGGCCGGGCGGGCGCCGACCGCCACGACCCCGTGTGGGCCGCCCAGGTGCTCGGCACGTACTGCCTCGGCGGCACGCTGACCTCCCGCCTGGACCGCGTCCTGCGCGAGGAGAAGGGCTACACCTACGGCGTGCGGGCCTTCGGTCAGGTGCTGCTCTCCACCCCCGAGGGCACCGGTGCCTCCCTGCTCGGCATCAGCGGGTCCGTGGCGACCGACGTCACGGCCCCCGCGCTGGCCGACGCCTGGCAGGTGCTGCAGACCCTGGCGGCGGACGGCCTGACCGACGAGGAGCGTGACGTCGCCGTCCAGAACCTGGTGGGCGTCGCCCCGCTGCGCTACGAGACCGCCTCGGCGGTGGCGGGGACCTTCGCCGACCAGGTCGAGCAGTATCTGCCGGACGACTTCCAGGCCCGGCTCTACGAGCGCCTCGCCGCGACCGGCACGGTCGAGGCGACGGCCGCGGCGGTCAACGCCTTCCCGCTGGACCGGCTCGTCGTCGTCCTCGTCGGGGACGCGTCCGCCATCGCCGGCCCCGTCCGCGAGCTGGGCATCGGCCCGGTCGAGGTCGTCACGGGAGCCTAGCCCCCGGCCGCGGCCCCGGGAGCCCCTGTGGCGCCCGGGGCCGCGGCGTGCCCGGGCGGAGGCGGGGCGCCCGGTCGGTGCCGTACGAGCCCGCCCGTGACTCCGATCACGTTCCGTTGCGGCGGCTTGGGTCCCGGTGTGGCATCCGGCACATATTGCCGGATTTTTTTGGAGCCGGGCGCAACGCCCGGTTAGCGTCCTCGGGTTGTCCGGCGGAAGCAGCCGCCACCCGCGGCACCGGAGCAACGATCGCCGAGTCCCCGTCGGGCGTGAGCCTGGGGAGCCGGGGACCCACCTGTGATGTCCCCTGGGGTGAATCGGGCGGCGTGCGCCGCCCGTAGGAGACCTTCCTGCTCCGAACCCGTCAGCTAACCCGGTAGGCGAGAAGGAAGGAAAGGATCTCCGCCTGCCCATGGCGTCGTTCTCCATGCGTTCCACTCTGGCCGGCGCCGCCGCGCTGACCGCCATGACCACCGGTGCGTTCGTCGGGCCCGCGGCCGCCGCCGACACCAGGACCGACGGTTCCGCCTTCGCCCGTTGCGCCGCCGTCGCCGGCGACCTCGCGGCGCACCTCGCCGACCAGGCGTCGGCCCAGCACCAGGCCGCCGACGTCGCGCGCAAGCGCCACGAGGCCCAGGTCGCGCACGCCAAGGCCGTCGCCCGCGAGCGGGCCGCCAAGGAGGCCGCCGCCAAGGCGGCCAAGGCCAAGGCCGCCCGGGAGGCCGCCACCTCGCGTGCGGCGAGGAGCGGTGCCGGGGCCCGCGGCACGCTCGGCGGCTGGATGCCGCCGGTCGCCGGCTCCATCGGCACCCCCTACCACGCCACCAGCAGCCTGTGGTCGTCCGGTTACCACACCGGAGTGGACTTCCAGGCCTCCGTCGGCACCCCGGTGCACGCCGTCGGCGCGGGCACCGTCGTCGAGGCGGGCTGGGGCGGCTCCTACGGCAACAACGTCGTGATCCGGCACGCGGACGGCATGTACACCCAGTACGCCCACCTGTCGTCGCTGGGCGTGTCGGTGGGTCAGACCGTCTCCGCCGGCTCGCAGATCGGCCTGTCGGGCGCCACCGGCAATGTGACCGGTCCGCACCTGCACTTCGAGGCCCGTACGGCCCCGGCCTACGGCGCCGACGTGGACCCGCTGGCGTACCTGCGCTCCAAGGGCGTCCGCATCTGAGCGGCGTCAAAGCCGCATCCGAGCCACTCCCCTCCCCCCACACGAAGGCCCCGGTTCCCCCGCCGGGGCCTTCGGCGTGCCCGGCGCTTCCCGGCCGTGGACTGTCCAAAAACGTTCCATGAATTCAGGGCTGCCGTCGGAATCGCCGCCGTGCTGGAATAGAGTCGCCGCAGAAACGCCGGCTCCTCCGTTACGCGGGGATTAATCGACGGCTGTCGGCGCGCACCGAAAGGAACCTGCGATGTGGGGTCGGACGTGAACGGGACCGGCGGCGCGGGGCGCCGAATTGCGGCCCAGGCGGTGTGCACGGCGATCCGTGACGACATCATCAGCGGGTTCTTCGCGCCCGGCAGCCGGCTGACCGAGGAGCAGCTGGCCAAGCGCTACGGGGTGTCCCGGGTCCCGGTGCGCGAGGCGCTGCGCACCCTGGAGTCCGAGGGCTTCGTGCAGACCCGCAGGCACGCCGGGGCGTCCGTCGCCGAGCCGACCGAGCAGGAGGCCGCCGACCTGCTGGACATCCGCGGCCTGCTGGAGCCGCTGGGGGCCGCGCGGGCGGCGCAGCGGCGTACCGAGGCGCATGTGAAGGTGCTGCGCGGGCTCGTCCGGCTCGGCCAGGAGCGTTCCCTCCAGCGGCAGTTGTCGGACCTGCCCGCGCTGGACGGCTGGTTCCACGAGACGCTCGCCCAGGCGTCCGGCAGCCCGACCCTGGTGGCGCTGCTGACCCAGCTGCGGCACAAGATCGCGTGGGTGTACGCGGTGGACACCCCGGGCCGTGCCGTGGAGTCCTGGGAGGAGCACGGGGCGATCGTGGACGCGGTGGCGCGCGGCGACGCGGAGCGGGCCCGCCGGCTGATGGCGGCCCATGTGGAGCGGGCGACTCCGGCGCACCGGCTGCGCCGTCCGGAGCGGACGGGGCGCGGGGCGGCGGCGCGGTGAGGAATCGGAAACACGCCGTAAACACATCGGGCGTCCGCGTTTAACAGAAGTGCCGTATACAACTCTATGAATTGGTGCGCGGGCTATTCCCGTGCCCGATTCTGCTGCGCGCTGCGCGGAATTCGTTCCGCCGACGGGAAGAGGCGGTCCGCGAAATCCGGTCGGATTTTCGCGGCCGCCTCTTTCGTCGTACCGCGACCGCCGTACCGCGGCTTGCGGCGATGCTTCGGGGACTTCAGACGGTCTCGGGGAGTTCGTCCAGCCCCTCGGAGACCAGCTTGGCCAGGCCGTCGAGTGCCGCGTCGGCCCCCTCGGTGTCCGAGGCGAGCACGACCTCCTCGCCGCCGGCGGCGCCGAGGCTCAGCACGGCGAGCATCGAGGCTGCGTTGACGGGTGCGCCGTCCGCCTTGGCGATGGTCACGGGGACGCCCGCGGCGGTGGCGGCGCGGACGAAGATCGAAGCGGGACGTGCGTGCAGGCCCTCGGCCCAGCCGATGGTGACGCGGCGCTCAGCCATGGTGTTGCCCTTCGGATCGTTCCAGGGAGGTCTAGACCAGTCTGCCATGCCGCCGACGGCGGCCCGTCCCTCACATCGTCGCACCCGTCCCGCGGCGCCCCCCTGCCCTTACGCTGGGCCCATGACGACGCCGCCGCCCGCCGCAGAGCGCGACTACCCGGTCCACTGGGAGGCGGACGTGGTCCTGCGCGACGGCGGGATCGCCCACGTGCGGCCCATCGCGCCCGACGACGCGGGACGGCTGGTCAGCTTCTACGAGCAGGTCTCCGACGAGTCCAAGTACTACCGGTTCTTCGCGCCCTACCCCCGGCTCTCCGACCGGGACGTGCACCGTTTCACCCACCACGACTACCGCGACCGCGTCGGCCTGGCGGCCCTCGTCGGCGGCGAGTTCATCGCGACCGTGCGCTATGACCGCACCGACGACGGCGAGGCCGAGGTCGCCTTCCTGGTCCAGGACGCGCACCAGGGACGCGGCGTGGCCTCCGCCCTGATGGAGCACATCGCGGCGGTCGCCCGGGAGCGCGGCATCCGCCGCTTCATCGCGGAGGTGCTGCCCGCCAACCGAAAGATGATCAAGGTCTTCACCGACGCGGGCTACACCCAGCAGCGGAGTTTCACCGACGGCGTCGTCCGGCTCGAATGCGACCTGGAGCCCACCGAGCGGTCCCTGGCCGTCATGCGCGCCCGCGAGCAGCGCGCCGAGGCGCGCTCCGTCCAGCGGCTGCTCGCCCCCTCCTCCGTCGCGGTCATCGGCACCGGCCGCCGCCCCGGCAGCGTCGGCCGCGGCGTGCTCCGGCACATCGTCGCGGGCGGCTACACCGGCCGCGTCCACGCCGTGAACCGCTCCTTCCCCGAGGACCTGCGCACCCTCGACCCCGAGGGCGTACCCGCCCACCGCTCCGTCGCCGAGATCCCCGAGAGCATCGACCTCGCCGTCGTCGCCGTACCCGCCGACAACGTCGCCGAGGTCGTCGCCGAATGCGGCCGGCACGGCGTCCTCGGCCTGCTGGTGGTCTCCTCCGGCTACGCCGAGTCCGGCGCCGAAGGCCTCCGCAGGCAGCGCGCCCTGGTGCGGCAGGCCCACTCGTACGGCATGCGCGTCATCGGGCCCAATGCCTTCGGCATCCTCAACTCCGCCGAGGACGTGCGCCTCAACGCCTCGCTTTCCCCCGAGACGCCGGACGCCGGACGGCTCGGCCTGTTCACCCAGTCCGGGGCGATCGGCATCGCGCTGCTGTCCGGTCTGCGCCGGCGCGGTGCCGGGCTGTCCTCGTTCGTCTCGGCGGGCAACCGGGCGGACGTCTCGGGCAACGACATCCTCCAGTTCTGGTACGACGACCCGGCCACCGACGTGGCCCTGCTCTACCTCGAAACCCTCGGCAACCCGCGGAAGTTCTACCGCCTCGCCCGGCGCACCGCCGCCGTCAAACCGGTCGTCGTGGTCAAGGGCGCCCGGCACTCGTCGGCGGCCCCGCCCGGTCACGCCGTCCCGGCCACCCGGATTCCCGACAGCACCGTCTCCGCGCTGCTGCGGCAGGCCGGCGTCATCCGCACCGACACCGTGACCGAGCTCCTCGACACGGGACTGCTGCTGTCCTGCCGCCCACTGCCCGCGGGGCCCCGCGTCGCGATCCTCGGCAACTCGGAGTCCCTCGGCCTGCTCACCTACGACGCCTGCCTCACCGCCGGGCTGGAACCGGGCCTCCCGCTCGACCTCACCACCGCCGCCGGCCCGGGGGACTTCCGCGCCGCCCTCACCGCCGCCCTCGCCGACCCCGCCCACGACGCCGTCGTCGTCACCGCCATCCCGCGCGTCGGCTCCGACCTCGCCGAGGAACCCGGCACCGGCGACGACGCCGCCCTCGCCGACGCCCTCCGGGCCGCCGCCGAGGAGGCCGGAGCCGGCAAGCCGGTCGTGATCGTCCACACCGCCCTGGAGGCCATGGGCACCCGCCTCGCGGCCGCCCGGATCCCCGCCTACGGCGCCGCCGAGCGCGCCGTGAAGGCGCTGGCCCAGGCCGCCGGCTACGCCCGGTGGCGCAGGGACGCACAGGCGCCCGGCAGGGTGCCGCAGTTCGAGGACGTGGACGAGGCGGGCGCCTGCCAGGACGTAACCCGGTCGCTCGACGAGGCGGGGGAGCCCGCCGGGGACACCCACGGCGTGACCCTCGGCGACTTCGCGGCGGCCGCCCTGCTGGCCCGCTACGGCATCGCGGTCCGGCCCACGCTTCCCGCACCCGGCATCGACGCCGCCCTGGAGGCCGCCGGCCGCCTGGGCTACCCCGTCGCCCTGAAGACCACCGCCCCCCATCTGCGCCACCGCGCCGACCTCGGCGGCGTACGCCTGGACATCGCCGACCCCGACGACCTGCGCCGCGCCTTCGGGGAGCTGACCGCCCGGCTGGGCAAACCCGAGGAGCTCCACCTGGTCGTCCAGGCCATGGCCCCGCGCGGCGTCGACACCGTCGTGCGCGCCACCGTCGACCCCGCCGCGGGCGCCGTGCTCTCCTTCGGCATCGCCGGCGCCCCCTCCGAACTCCTCGACGACATGGCGCACCGCCTGGTCCCGGCCACCGACCGGGACGTCGCCGAGCTGGTGCGCTCCATCAAGGCCGCCCCGCTGCTGTTCGGCTGGCGCGGGGCGGAGCCGGTGGACACCGGCGCGCTGGAGGAGCTGCTGCTGCGGGTGTCGCTGCTGGTCGACGACCTGCCCGAGGTGGTCTCCGTGGACCTGGAACCGGTCGTCGTGGCCCCCGCCGGCCTCACCGTGCTCGGCGCCTCCGTCCGCCTCGCCAGGCCCCCGGCCCGCACGGACCTCGGGCCGCGCGCACTGTCGTCCTTCTGAGCACGTGCTCCGCACTAGGATGGTCCGCATGGCGAAGACCGGTACGACGACCCAGGGGCTGCGCGCGGCGATCGAGCGCAGCGGCTACTACCCGGCCCTCGTGGCAGAGGCAGTGGAGGCCTCCGTCGGCGGGGAGCCGGTCGCCTCGTACCTGGTCCACCAGGAGACCACCTTCGACGCGAACGAGGTCCGCCGGCACGTGACCGTGCTGGTGCTGACCGGCACCCGCTTCATCGTGAGCCACACCGACGAGCAGAGCGCCGACGACACCTCCCCGAGCCCCTACGCCACCACCTCCACCGAGTCGGTCAAGCTGGAGCGGATCTCCTCCGTCGTACTGAGCCGGGTGGTCGCCAACCCCGAGTCGTACACCCCGGGCACCCTGCCCCGCGAGGTCGTGCTGACCATCGGCTGGGGAGCGGTCAGCCGCATCGACCTGGAGCCCGCCGCCTGCGGCGACCCCAACTGTGACGCCGACCACGGCTACACCGGCTCCTCGACCGCCGACGACCTGAGCCTGCGGGTGAGCGAGGCGGGCGACGGCCCCGAGACCGTCCGCCAGGCCCTCGCCTTCGCGCAGGCGCTCTCCGAGGCGACCGCGAGCACGGCCGCCTGATGGTCCATCCCGCCCCGTCCTACGAACCGCTGGATCCGTACGCCGCGCCCGCGCCGCGCTACGGCACCGCCTCGCTGAGCGACCTGCTGCCCGCGGTCGCCGCCGGGCTCGGTGTCGCCGGAGTCCCGCCGACCGCGCTCGACCTCGCCCCCGCCGACCGGGTGTGCGTGTTCCTCGTCGACGGCATGGGCTGGGAACTGATCCGCCGGCATCCCGACGAGGCGCCCTTCCTCACCTCCCTGATGGCGGGCTCGGCCACCGGCAGCGGCCGGCCGATCACCGCGGGCTTCCCCTCCACCACCGCGACCTCGCTCGCCTCCGTCGGCACCGGGCTGCCGCCCGGCGCGCACGGCCTGGCCGGCTACACCGTGCTGAACCCGGACACCGGCGAGCTGATGAACCAGCTCCGCTGGCAGCCGTGGACCGACCCGTACGTCTGGCAGCCCTACCCCACGGTCTTCCGGCTCGCCCAGGAAGCCGGGATCCAGACCTGCCAGGTGACCTCGCCCACCTTCGAGCACACGCCGCTGACCAAGATCGCCCTCAGTGGCGGCACCTTCCTAGGGCGGCTCACCGGCGACGAGCGCATGGACCTCACCGCCGAACGCCTCGCCGCGACCGACCGGGCGCTGGTCTACACGTACTACAGCGAACTGGACTCCATGGGCCACCGCCACGGCGTCGACTCCGACGCCTGGCGCGGCCAGCTGATGATGGCCGACCGGCTCGCCCAGCGCCTCGCCGAGCAGCTGCCGCCGCGCAGCGCCCTCTACATCACCGCCGATCACGGCATGATCGACATCCCCTTCGACCCCGAGTCGCGGATCGACTTCGACGAGGACTGGGAGCTGCGCGCGGGCGTCGCCGTCCTGGCCGGCGAGGCCCGGGCCCGGCACGTCTACGCGGTGCCCGGCGCCGCGGCCGACGTGTACGCGGTGTGGAGCGAGGTGCTCGGCGAGCAGATGTGGGTGGCCTCCCGTGAAGAGGCGATCGCCGCGGGCTGGTTCGGCCCGGTCGTGGAGGACCGGGTGCGCGGCCGCATCGGCGACGTCGTCGCCGTCGCCCGGGACGACATCGCGATCGTCGCCACCCGCTCTGAGCCGGGGGAGTCCACCATGGTCGGCCTGCACGGCTCGATGACCCCCGTGGAGCAGCTGGTCCCGCTGCTCGAAGTCCGCACCTGAAGCACCGCTTCCACCCCCACCGTCCACCCCCCGCCCCGCCCGAAAGGCCGCCGTCTCCTCATGCCTGAGCTTGTGTTCTTCTCCGGAACGATGGACTGCGGGAAGAGCACCCTCGCCCTGCAGATCGAGCACAACCGCTCGGCCCGCGGCCTGGAGGGCATGATCTTCACCCGCAACGACCGGGCCGGTGAAGGCGTCCTCTCCTCCCGGCTCGGCCTGGAGACCAAGGCCGTCGAGGTCGCCGACGACTTCGACTTCTACGGCTTCCTCGTCGCGCACCTGTCCGGCGGCGCCCGCGCCGACTACGTCATCGTCGACGAGGCGCAGTTCTTCACCCCGGTCCAGATCGACCAGCTCGCGCGCATCGTCGACGACCTGCGGCTGGACGTCTTCGCCTTCGGGATCACCACCGACTTCCGCACCAGGCTCTTCCCCGGCTCCCGGCGGCTGGTCGAGATGGCCGACCGGATAGAGGTGCTCCAGGTCGAGGCGCTGTGCTGGTGCGGCGCCCGCGCCACCCACAACGCCCGGACGGTGGGCGGGAAAATGGTCGTCGAGGGCGAGCAGGTCGTCGTCGGCGACGTCAACCGCACCGACGCGGAGATCGGCTACGAGGTGCTCTGCCGCCGCCACCACATCCGCCGGATGACCGCGGCCGCGGCCCGCGCGGCGACGATCTCGCCGGACGTCCTGCCGGTCGACTGAGAGGCCGCTCGGCCGCTAACCCGCCACCGCGTGCTGCTGCGGCGCGGAGCGGATCACCGTGAAGACCGCTCCCTCGGGATCGGCCACGGTCGCCAGCCGGCCGTACTCGGAGTCGCGCGGCGCGCGGATGACGCCACCGCCCAGCTCCACCACCTGGCGTGCGGCGGCGTCGGTGTCGGCGACCTCGAAGTACGTCATCCAGTGCGCTCCCCGGTCGCGCGGCAGTGCCCGCCCGACGCCGTGGATCCCGCCGACGGGACGGCCGGCGAGGTGCAGCGTGAGGTAGTCGAAGTCGGTGGAGACGACGGCGTCGGCCTCCAGCCCGAAGACCACCGAGTAGAACTTGCCCACCAGCGAGGCCTCGCGGGTGACCAGTTCGTTCCACACCGGCGCACCGGGCTCCCCGAAGACCTCGATCCCCCGGTGGTGCAGGGCCTGCCACACCCCGAACACCGCGCCCATCGGATCCGAGGCGACCGCGAGCCGCCCCGCGTCGTCCGCGTCCAGCGGGCCCACGCCGACCGTGCCGCCGCAGATGCGGATCATCTCCGCCGTCTTGTCCGCGTCGTCCGCGGCGAAGTAGGTCGTCCAGGCGATCGGCAGATGCCGGTCCCCGGGCAGTTCTCCGATGCCCGCCACGCTCTTCCCGTTGAGTGTGGCGCGCACGTACGGGCCCAGCGAATGCGGACCGGGGAGGAACTCCCAGCCGAACAGATGGCTGTAGAACTCCTGCGTGGCCTCGACGCTGCGTGCCAGCAGGCTGACCCAGCACGGCGTGCCGTGCGGGTGGCGGTTCCCTACCTCGGTCATCGATTCTCTCCTGGGGAGCAACGCTCGGGCTTGCGGGGGAGGTGCCACAGCGATGCTCGCACCACCGGGCGTGCCGCGTACCGGGGCCGCGCCGCAGGATTCCCGCGCCGGGTGACCACAATGGGCTTATGCATCCTGTCATTACCGTAACCGACTTGGCCGCACAGCCGAAGGGCTCTCCGGCGGGCGCCGCGCTTCTCGACGTGCGCTGGCAACTGGGCGGCCCTCCCGGCCGTCCCGCGTACGAGGCCGGCCACCTGCCCGGCGCGCACTACGTCGACCTGGACACCGAGCTCGCCGGGCCGCCCGGTGCCGCGGGGCGTCATCCCCTCCCGGACATCGCGGTGTTCACCGCGGCGATGCGCCGCGCGGGCGTCGGCCCGGACCGCGACGTCGTGGTCTACGACGGCGGCCTCGGCTGGGGCGCCGCCCGCGCCTGGTGGCTGCTGCGGTGGGCCGGCCACGAGCGGGTCCGCGTCCTCGACGGGGGCCTGGCGGCCTGGACGGCGGCGGGACTGCCCCTCGAGACGGACGTCCCCGCCGACGAGGAGGGCGACTTCACCGCCGCCCCGGGCGCACTCCCCGTTCTCACCGCCGACGAGGCCGCGGCGCTGGCCCGTCGCGGCGTCCTCCTGGACGCCCGGGCCCCGGAGCGCTACCGGGGCGACACCGAGCCCATCGACCCCGTGGCCGGTCACATCCCGGGCGCGGTCAACGCCCCCACCACGGAGAACGTCACCCCGGACACGGGGGTGTTCCTGCCCGGCGAGGAGCTCGCGGCGCGCTTCGCGAAGGCGGGTGCCACGCCGGAGGCGGAGGTGGGTGTCTACTGCGGCTCCGGGGTCTCCGGCGCCCACGAGGTGCTGGCACTCGCCGCCGCAGGGATCCCCGCTGCGCTGTACGTCGGTTCCTGGAGCGAGTGGTCCACGGCCGGCCGGCCGGTGGCGACGGGCCCGCAACCGGGGTGACCCGCCCGCGGCTCCGGGGCCGCGCCGGGGTACCCCGCGATGCGGGGTACCCCGGTCAGTCCTGCTTCTTGCGCCGGCTTCCGAAGACGATCTCGTCCCAACTCGGCACTGTCGCCCGCCGCCCGGGACGGACCCCGTCCGCCTCCGCCTGGCGGTCGGTGGAACCGACCAGCCGGTCGCGGTGGGCGCCGACCGAACGCGGCATCAGGACGTCGGCGTACGCGGAGCCGGCGCCGGCGCTCGCGGCGGGCGGTACCGCCTCCTCGGCCTCGGGTGTGTCGGTGTCGGCGTCCGCGACAGTCGCGGTGGCCGTGTCGGGCGTGGTGGAGGGCGGTCCCGCCTGGGCCGGCACCACCATGTCGCCGCGGAAGCTGGGAACCGCCTCCAGGAGGCTGGTCAGGGAGTCGCGTTCCTCCTCCGCGCGCTCCTCGGCGGTGCGTTCGGCGCGTTCCGTCCGCTCGGCGCGGTCGGGCCGGTCCAGCGCCCGGTCGCGCGGCAGCCGCGCGATCCTCGGCACGAAGGGGTAGCTCGGCTCCTGCGCGGGCTCCTGGGTCGTCTCCCCGATGAGGGCGCGCGCCTCGTCGTCCACGGCCTGGACGAGCCGGCGCGGCGGGTCGTACGTCCAGCTCGCCGAGTGCGGTTCGCCCGCCACGCGGTAGACGAGCAGCACCTCCCAGGTGCCGTCGTCACGCCGCCAGGAGTCCCACAGGACGCTGTCCTTCTCGGCTCCGCGCAGCAGCAGCCGCTCGGCGACTGCCTCACCGAGCTGCGGACCGGTGCTCTCGCCCTGTCGCCGCACCGCGGTCTTGCGGGCCCGCTCGGCCATGAAGGCGCGCTCGGCCAGCACGGGGCCCTCGAAACGGCGGACGCGCTCCACCGGGATCCCGGCGAGCTGTGCGACCTCTTCCGCGGTGGCGCCCGCCCTTATCCGCGCCTGGATGTCGCGGGGCCGCAGATGGCTCTCGACCTCGATCTCGATCTGGCCCAGCCGCGCCCGGTCGTTGCGGATGGCGGCACGCAGACGCTCGTCGATCGGAAGCGTGTACTCCGTGCTGTCGGCAGCCTTGAGCACCAGTCGTGTGCCGTCGTTGCTGACGGCCACGACACGCAGTTCGGGCACGGTTACCTCCCGGGTGGTGCCTGCCGACGTCACGTGCGTCGCTGCTCCCGATGGACGAGTGTGACCTGCCCGGGTGCAGCCTGCCACAACCTTGCTGAGTTTCCCGGCGTGTCGGGCGTGTGCCGTGACTCGCCGTTATGGCACGGTTACCTATTTGCGACGCTGAGTGACCAAACGAACCACTCGGCGTCAAGTGTCTCCGGTTCGATCGACGGCACCCCGGGACGAGTGCGCCGTCTCCCCCCGGAGCCAGGATTTGTCACAGTACTCCATTTGGGCCACGTCGGTGGGGCGCCGCGCCGTCGAACTTCGCGCGCGCCAAGGGAGTTGGGGCGGGATCTTCACAAAAACCACACAAGTGGAACTATTCGCCGAGCACCCGCCGCAGGTAGTCGTTGCGGAACAGCCGGTCCGGGTCCAGCCGGTCGCGCAGGGCGGTGAACTCCGCGAAGCGCGGGTAGGCCTTGGCGAAGTAGTCCGCGTCCCGGGTGTGGATCTTGCCCCAGTGGGGGCGCCCCTGATGGGCGGTCATGATCTGCTCGACCGCCGTGAAGTACTCCTGGTGGCGGCTTCCCCGGTACATGTGCACCGCGACATAGGCGGTGTCCCGGCCCGAGGCGGTCGACAGCGCGATGTCGTCCGCCGGGGCGACCCGCACCTCCACCGGGAAGCTGATCCTGAAGTCCGAGGACTCGACCATCGACTTCAGTTCCCGCAGCACCTCCGCCGCCGCCTCACGGGGCACCGCGTACTCCATCTCCACGAAACGCACACGACGGGGATGGGTGAACACCTTGTACGGGATGTCGGTGTACGAACGGGCCGACAGGGCCCGGCTGGATATCTGGGCGATGCCCGGGATGAGCGCGGGCGCCGCCCGGCCCACGGCGCAGGCCGCCTGGAAGACGCCGTTGGACAGGAACTCGTCGTCGATCCAGCCGCGCACCCCCGGGACCGGGGCGGCGGGGCCCTGGCTGCGGTTGTTCCGCTTGGTGTTGCAGCCGTCGGTGTGCGGGAACCAGTAGAACTCGAAGTGCTCGTTCTCCTCGGCCAGTTGGTCGAACTCCGCGACCACCCGGTCGAAGCGCATGGGCTCCTCGCGCGCGGCGAGCAGGAAGAGCGGCTCGACCGCGAAGGTGAGCGCGCTGACCACGCCGAGCGCGCCCAGCCCGATCCGGGCGGCGGCGAAGACCTCGGGGTTCTCCTGCGCCGAGCAGGTGAGCACGGAACCGTCGGCGAGCACCAGTTCCAGCGCCTTGATCTGGGCGGCGATGGAGCCCGAGTCGCGGCCCGTGCCATGGGTCCCGGTGCTGGTGGCGCCGGCCACGGTCTGCTCCATGATGTCGCCCATGTTCGTGAGCGACAGGCCCTCGGCGGCGAGCATCGCGTTGAGGTGCTTGAGCTGGACGCCCGCCTCGACGGTGATCGTGCCGGCCTCGCGGTCGATGCCGCGTACGGCGGTCATCCGCTCGGGCCGGATGAGCACGCCCGAGGTCGCCGCGGTCGAGGTGAAGGAGTGCCCGGTGCCCACGGCCTTGGCCGGGAGCCCGTCGGCCGCCGCCTTGCGGACCACGGCCGCCAGTTCGTCCACCGAGGCGGGCGACTCGACCCGCGCGGGCAGGGCCCGCACATTGCCCGCCCAGTTACGCCATGTGGTCTTCCCGGCGGTCTTGCTCGTCGTAGCCATGCGTACGCGATCCCTCCAGCTCCGGCGCCGGCTCCAGCCGGCGGTACCCCAGGAAGGCCGCCACCACGGCGAGCGCCGCGGCGGAGGCGGGCACCGCGAACGCGGCCCGGGCCCCCGCCGCGTCGATCACCCACCCGGCCAGAGAGGCGCCGAGCGCCACGCCGACCGCGAGTCCCGTGCTCGTCCACGTCATGCCCTCGGTCAGCTTCGCGCGCGGTACCAGCTGTTCGACGAGCGCCATGGTGGTGACCATCGTCGGTGCGATGGACAGGCCCGCGACGAACAGCGCCACGGCCAGGAACGGCAAGTTCCCGACCAGTAGTGGCGGGATCATACTCACGGCCATGGCCGCCACGCCCAGGAGGAAGCGGCGGGAGGCCGTTCCCTTCGGCTTCATCAGGCCGAAAAGCACCCCCGCGAGGCAGGATCCCGCCGCGTACACCGCCAACACCACGCTCGCGGCGGCCTTGTGGCCCTGCTCTTCGGCGAAGGCGACGGTGTTCACGTCCACGGCGCCGAAGAGCGCCCCGGTCGCCACGAAGGTCAACACGAGCACCTGCAGCCCCCGGGAGCGCAACGCGGAGCCGGGGGTGTGCTGTTCGCGCGGGTGCGGCGGCGGCTCGGTGGCGCGCTGCGCCGTCAGCAGCCACACGCCGGTCGCGAGGAAGAGCACCGCCAGCAGCGGCCCCGCCTCCGGGAACCAGATCGTGCACAGCCCGATCGACAGGATCGGGCCCAGGATGAAGCAGACCTCGTCGACGACGGACTCGAAGGAGTAGGCGGTGTGCAGCAGCGCGGGCGACCCCCGGTGGATCATGGCCCACCGTGCCCGCACCATGGCGCCCAGGCTCGGCGTCGTCCCCGCCAGCGCGACGCAGGCGAAGAGCGTCCAGTCCGGAGCCCCGGAGCGTACGCACGCCAGCAGGCCCGCCACCGCCAGCACCGTCACCGCGGCGGCCGGGCGCAGCACCCTGCGCTGGCCGTACCGGTCGACCAGGCGGGAGACCTGCGGGCCCAGCGCCGCCCCGGCCAGTGCCAGGGTCGCCGCCAGCGCGCCCGCGATCCCGTAGCGCCCGGTGACCTGGGACATCATCGTCACGATGCCGATGCCCAGCATCGACAGCGGCATCCGGCCGATGAGGCCCGCGGCCGAGAAACCCCTGGTCCCCGGAGTGGAGAAGATCGCGCGATAAGGACTGGGCACAGGGCGCTCCAACGGCTTCGTCGCCGACGTTCACGAGGCTGTTCAGGGGGCATTTCACGAGGCAGCGGTAAGGAATGTGACTGCCTCACACAGCTTACAAAGGGAGCGCAAGCGATTTTTCCCGGTTCCTCGGCCGTCACCGCCGGGTGGCAGGATCGGAACATGTCCGATCACACCGAGGCCGGCACCGCCGCTCCGTATGACGCGCTGCTCCTGCTCTCCTTCGGGGGGCCCGAAGGGCCCGACGACGTCGTCCCCTTCCTGGAGAACGTCACGCGCGGCCGTGGCATCCCCCGCGAGCGCCTGAAGGAGGTGGGGCAGCACTACTTCCTGTACGGCGGGGTCAGCCCCATCAACGCGCAGAACCGCGAACTGCTGGAGGCGCTGCGCAAGGACTTCGCCGAGCACGGCCTCGACCTGCCCGTCTACTGGGGCAACCGCAACTGGGCGCCCTATCTGACCGACACGCTGCGCGAGATGGCCGCGGACGGGCACCGCCGCGTGCTGGTCCTGGCCACCAGCGCGTACGCCTCCTACTCCGGTTGCCGGCAGTACCGCGAGAACCTCGCCGACTCCCTGGCGGCCCTCGAGGCCGAGGGCCGGCCCGTCCCCCGTGTGGACAAGCTGCGGCACTACTTCAACCACCCCGGTTTCGTCCGGCCCATGGTCGACGCGGTGCTGACCGCCCTCGCCGGGCTGCCCGAGGACGTCCGGGACGGGGCGCACCTCGCGTTCACCACCCACTCGATCCCCACCGCGGCCGCCGACACCTCGGGCCGGCCCGAGGAGCACGGCGACGGCGGCGCCTACGTCGCCGAGCACCTGGACACCGCCCGGGTGATCGCCGAAGCCGTCCGCGAGGCCACCGGCGCCGACCGCCGCTGGAAGCTCGTCTACCAGTCCCGCAGCGGCGCCCCGCACATCCCGTGGCTGGAGCCCGACATCTGCGACCACCTGGAGGAGCTGCACGCCTCCGGCGCGCCGGCCGCCGTCATGGTGCCGATCGGCTTCGTCTCCGACCACATGGAGGTCAAGTACGACCTCGACACCGAGGCGGCCGCCAAGGCCGCCGAGCTGGGCCTGCCCGTCGCCCGCGCCGCCACCGTGGGCGCGGACCCGCGCTTCGCCGCCGCCGTGCGCGAGCTCGTGCTGGAGCGCGCCGCCACCGAGCGCGGCCTGGCCCCCGAGCGCTGCGCACTGGGCGCGCTCGGGCCCAGCCACGACGTGTGCCCGGTGGGCTGCTGCCCGGCCCGCAGCCCCCGCCCCGCAGCCGCGGGCGCCGAATGACCGACGTACCCCGACGCACGAGGAGTGCCGTGACCGACCACCTGAAGGACGAACTCCTGGCCGTGGCCCTCGAGGCCGCCCGCAGGGCCGGCGCGCTGCTGCGCGACGGCCGTCCGGCCGACCTCGGCGTGGCCGCCACCAAGAGCAGTCCCATCGACGTCGTCACCGAGATGGACATCGCCGCGGAGAAGCTGATCACCTCCTACATCGCCGAGCAGCGCCCGGACGACGGGCTCCTGGGCGAGGAGGGCGCCAGCACCCCCGGCACCAGCGGCATCCGGTGGGTGATCGACCCGCTGGACGGCACCGTGAACTACCTCTACGGCCTGCCGTCGTGGGCCGTGAGCATCGCGGCCGAACGGGAGGGCAAGACCCTGGTCGGGGTCGTGGAGGCCCCGATGCGCGCGGAGAGCTACCGCGCGGTGCTGGGCAGGGGCGCGTGGGTCAACGACCACCGGGCGGCGGTCCGGCCGGCGCCGCCGCTGGACCAGGCGCTGATCGGCACCGGCTTCGGCTACCTCAAGGAGCGCCGCGAGGGCCAGGCCAGGGTGCTGCGCGAGCTGGTGCCCCAGGTCCGGGACATACGCCGCGGCGGTTCCGCCGCCATCGACCTGTGCGACGTGGGCTGCGGCCGGCTCAACGGCTACTACGAGCGCGGCCTCAACCCCTGGGACTACACCGCGGGGGCCCTGTTCGCCCGCGAGGCCGGCGCGCTGACCGGGGGACGCCCCGGGGTGCCGGAGTCCACGGAGCTGACGGTGACGGCCGCACCGGGCCTGTTCGAGCCCCTGCAGCGGCTGCTCGACGAGCTCGGGGCGTGGCACGACTGACCCCGCCCCCGTCCACGGGCGCGTCCCTGATGCACAACGGCCCGCCGCCCGGCCGTACCGGGCGGCGGGTACGAGAACGCCCCGGCACCTGTCCAGGTGTCCGGGGCGCGGCGTTCGGCTCGGCTGCCCTGATCTCAGGCGATCTTGGGCAGCACCTGGACGCCGTGCTCGGCGGCGAGGCGGCGCAGGTCGGCCAATTCGGCCTCCTCGACCTCGGCCAGGAAGTCGTCCCCGTCCTCGCGGGCGCGGAGGAGGTCTGACTCGGTGCTGTGTATGCGCTGCAGGATGCCAGTGGTGAATGCGTCCATCAGGTGGCGCCCCCTCGTCGTCGTGGGTTGACACAGGGATCTATCGGTTCGTGCGGATCACGGGGTCGTGCACAGGTCTCGTCCGGGGACCCCTCGGATCACACATCGCCCACCGCCACGGGACGGTTGCGGACGCCCTGCGGGCGTGATCGGGGGTGTGCAGTCGTCCTCCCCAGGCCCGCCGGAGGGGAAACCTCCGGGACGCGAAGAATTCGGCGCCGGGTGCTCTTACCCCTGTTTTACGGCTGTCAGGTGCAGGATGGAGGGGCCTGGAGGGGCATTCGGCCTGCACAGGCAGCCTGTACACGGCTCT
The DNA here is from genome assembly GCF_040638135.1 of Streptomyces sp. NPDC026673. Lineage (NCBI taxonomy): Bacteria > Bacillati > Actinomycetota > Actinomycetes > Kitasatosporales > Streptomycetaceae > Streptomyces > Streptomyces sp. NPDC026673. Next base: position 83,540 of record NZ_JBEZXR010000031.1, read on the forward strand.
TTGAGAAGTGCCTAGGGAAGGACAGCGCCTTGCGCGTACTCGTCGTCGAGGACGAGCAGCTGCTCGCCGATGCGGTAGCCACCGGACTGCGCCGTGAGGCCATGGCCGTCGACGTCGTCTACGACGGCGGCGCCGCCCTGGAGCGGATCGGGGTCAACGACTACGACGTCGTCGTCCTCGACCGCGACCTGCCCGTCGTCCACGGGGACGACGTGTGCCGCAAGCTCGTGGAGCTGGGCCTGCCGACCCGGGTCCTGATGCTCACCGCCGCCGGCGACGTCAGCGACCGCGTGGAGGGCCTGGAGCTGGGCGCCGACGACTATCTGCCCAAACCCTTCGCCTTCACCGAGCTCACCGCCCGTGTGCGGGCCCTCGGACGCCGTACGACGGCGCCCCTGCCGCCCGTGCTGGAGCGCTCCGGGATCAAGCTCGATCCCAACCGCCGCGAGGTCACCCGCGAGGGCCGGCAGGTCCACCTGGCACCCAAGGAGTTCGCCGTGCTGGAGGTCCTGCTGCGCAGCGAGGGCTCCGTGGTCTCCGCGGAGCAGCTGCTGGAGAAGGCCTGGGACGAGAACACCGACCCCTTCACCAACGTCGTCCGGGTCACCGTCATGACCCTGCGCCGCAAGCTCGGGGAGCCCGCGGTGATCGTGACCGTGCCCGGCTCCGGATACCGGATCTGATCCGCCGTGCCCGCGCCCTCGTCCTCGCCGACGACCCCGCCGCCCGCTCCGCAGGCCATCCCCCCGAAGCCCACCTGGGACCCGAAGCCGATCGGCTCGCGTCCCATGCCGCTGCTGCGCCCCACGATCCGGATCCGGCTCACGCTGCTCTACGGCGGCATGTTCCTGATCGCCGGGGTGATACTGCTGTGGATCATCTACCTGCTGGCCGCCCAGGCCATCCGGCAGGGCACCGAGGCCCAGTTCCATGTGGAGGCGGGCCGGCTGTCCCTCACGGGCCTGTGCAGCGAGCTGCCGACCGGGTCGGTCGACCCGGACGACTTCAACGCGGCCTACACGCACTGTCTGGCGGTGCAGCGCGAGTACGCGCTGAACAACCTGCTGAGGCGCTCGCTGTTCTCCCTGGTCGGCCTCGCCGTGCTCGCCTTCGCCTTCGGCTACCTGCTGTCCGGACGCGTGCTGGCTCCGCTGGGCCGGATCACCCGCACGGCCCGCGGCGTGGTCAGCTCCGACCTGACCCAGCGGATCCACCTGACCGGTCCGGACGACGAGCTCAAGGAGCTGGCGGACACCTTCGACGACATGCTGGAGCGCCTGGAGCGGTCCTTCGACGCCCAGCGCCGCTTCGTGTCCAACGCCTCCCACGAGCTGAGAACACCCCTGGCGATCACCCGCACGCTGCTGGAGGTCCAGCTCGCCGACCCGAACGCCTCCCCGGACATGGAGCAGCTGGGCAAGAACCTGCTCGCGACCAACACGCGCAGCGAGCAGCTGGTGGAGGGCCTGCTGCTGCTCGCCCGCAGCGACAACGAGATCGTCGACCGGAAGCCGGTGGACCTCGCCGAGGCGGCCACCCAGGCGCTGGAGCAGACCCGCAGCGAGGCCGTGGCCAAGGGCGTGGAGCTGCGCGGCAGGCTGGGCGAGGCCGTCGTCCAGGGCAACGGCGTGCTGCTGGAGCGCATCGCGCTGAACCTCGTGCAGAACGCCGTCCGGTACAACGTGCGCGACGCGGGCTGGGTGGAGGTCGCCACGGGCGTCGAGCCGGGAGCGGCGGTGCTGACGGTCACCAACACCGGGCCCGTGGTCCCGGCCTACGAGATCGACAACATGTTCGAACCGTTCCGCAGGCTGGGCACCGAGCGCACGGGCAGTGACAAGGGCGTCGGCCTCGGGCTCTCGATCGCCCGATCCGTCGCCCGGGCTCACGGCGGGACGATCTCCGCGGTGCCCCGAGAGGGAGGTGGCCTGGTCATGCGGGTTGTCATCCCCGTGTGACCTGCCCCACGACACCCCCGAGGCCGTGTTCGCTTTGCGCTGAATTTTGCGGTCTGCGGCCACGCGGCGCATGCTGTGAGCGATCACACATACGAATCCGGCCACCGGTACTCTCCGTGATGACGTCGTCCGGGAAAAGAGCGGAAAAATCCATGTTTCCGCAGGTCATGATCACGGGAAGTACACGTGGAGGCGCGAGCAAGGTGCGACAAGTGGGCCGTTTCCGGTCATCACCGGCAGCGGATGCGATCACCCCTTCGGGGGTGCGGTTGGGTGTCGATTGAGTAACGGCACTTGATGTAAGGCAAAATCTCCGCTTCGGGCCGGGCACAAGACCGGCCTCCCATGCGTTACGTGCGCTGGAGACACCGCAGACACCCAGAGGGGGAGAGCGATACATGGCTACCGATTACGACACCCCACGCAAGACAGACGATGACGTCAACGAGGACAGCATCGAGGAACTGAAGGCCAGGCGGAACGACAAGTCGACGTCCACAGTCGACGTCGACGAGTTCGACCAGGCCGAGTCTCTCGAGCTGCCCGGAGCCGACCTCTCCAATGAGGAGCTGTCGGTCCGGGTGCTGCCCCGGCAGGCGGACGAGTTCACCTGCATGAGCTGCTTCCTCGTGCATCACCGCAGCCAGCTGGCCACGGAGAAGAACGGCAACCCGATCTGCCGCGACTGCGCGGCCTGACGGACAGCCGGACCGTGGCGAGCGACGACGAGCGAGGCCATGAGGCCTCGCTCGCGGGCGCCTCGGAAGGACCGGCGGGCGATCTCGTCCCGTCCCGTCCTCCCGGCCGTGCCTCACGGGCACGTGCGCGCGCCAAGGCGGCGCTGAACACCTTCGCCGAGGGGCTCATCGAAACGGCCCCGAGGATCCCCGTCAGGGACCTGGAGACGCTTCGCCGCCAGTTCCCCGGGCTCGGTCCCGAGGAACTGGCCGACAAGCTGGTGAACGCCGCCACGATGGGCACCGCGACGGTCGGCGCCGGCATCGGCGCCGCCGCCATGCTGCCCACCCCGCCGGCCATGCCGGCGGAGCTGGCCTCGGAGACCCTCGGGGTCGCCCTGGTCGAGTACAAGCTCATCGCCGAGCTGCACGAGGTCTACGGGCTGCGCGCCCCGGGCTCGCTGCGGCAGCGCTCGGTGATGTACCTCGCCGAGTGGACCGAGCGGCGCGGGATCGACTTCTCGAAGCCGTCCACGCTGAACATCGCCCTCGGCGGCAGGATGAAACGCGAGCTGCGCCAGCAGCTCATGAAACGCACGATGCGCAATCTGCCGACGCTGACCCCGTTCATGGTCGGCGCGGCGGTGGGTGCCGTCATGAACCGGCGGGACACCAGGAAGCTCGCCGAGCAGATCCGCAAGGACCTGCGGGCCCGCCAGGTGCCCTGGGGCCTGCTCTCCGCGGAGGAGGAGCCGCCGCCCGCCCTCGGGCCCGGCGGCTGACCCCGGCGCCCCCTACAAGGGCGTCCGTGCCCTCAGGCGCGCACGTCGCGCAGCGCCGCGGCGAGCCGCTCGGGCGAACGCGTCGACAGGTACAGGTAGGGCGTCGGGTCCTCGGGGTCGGTGACCTCGACCTTGAGCGCGGTCGGCACATACGCGCGCAGCAGCATGAAGGCGCGCGGGTCGGCCTTGTACGACCGCCACGCCAGGGCCTCGTCCCGGTCCAGCACCGTGGCCTCGCCGAGCGCCGTCACCGGGATCCTGGCGTCCCCGGCCACCAGTGAGCCGGCCACCACCCGCAGCCGCGGCGAGCCGTAGGCGCTGACCAGGGCCGCGCCGGCGGCCGTGCCGCCCACGAGCCCGCCGAGCAGTGCCAGCGGCCCGAGGGGCAGCAGGATCAGCGCCAGTGAGACGCCCGCACCGACGGCGAGCGCCCACCACGAACGCGGCGCGGTCAGCCGCTCCTCATAGGTCATGACGGTCATGACACCCAGCTTGTCATGCCGCCCCGTCAGCGCCCGCCCCGGGACCGCAGCCTCGTCAGCGCGTGCGCGGCGCGCGGGGGCCGGCGCAGCCCCGTGACGACCTGCTTGGCCCAGTCGGACGCGGCGGTCGGCAGGGCGGCGTCCAGGACGGCGGAGGACCGGGCGTCGGTGCCCACCAGATAGCGGGGGAGCGGCCGCGGTGCCGTCAGCGCCTTCAGCACCGTGCGCGCCACCGGGCGAGGCGAGGGCAGCTCCCGCTTGATCATCTCCTCGGCGGCCTCGTACTGGTGCCGGTAGGCCGAGTTGCGGCGCTGCGGCAGCCGGCTCGCGCCCCGCTGCCAGATGTCCGTGCCGTACGAGCCGGGCTCCACCAGCACGACCTTGACCCCGAACGGGGCCGCCTCCATCCGCAGCGCGTCCGTCATCGCCTCCAGGCCCTGCTTGCTGGCGCAGTACCAGCCGAGCAGCGGCATCGAGACCCGCCCGGAGATCGACGAGATGTTGACGATCCGCCCCGCCCGCCGGGTCCGCATCGTGGGCAGCACCAGACGGGCGATGCGCGCCGGGGCCACCAGATTGGTCTCCAGCTGCTGCCGCACCTGCTCGTCGTCGACGTCCTCGATCGCGCCGGGCTGGGCGATCCCCGCGTTGTTGACCACCGCCCACGGGCCGCCGTCCGTCATCGTGGCGATCTCGGTGAACGCCCGGACGGAGGACGTGGCGTCCGTGACGTCCAGGAGTACGGTGCGCACGGACGCGCCGGTCCGCTCCACCGCCTCCCGCAGCGCCTCCGCCTTCTCCTCGCTCCGTACCGTCCCGATGACGTCGAAACCGGCGTGGGCCAGCTCGAGGGCCGTGGCCAGGCCGATCCCGCACCCGGCTCCTGTGACGACGACGGACCTGGGGGTCATGGGGTGCTCCAAGGGATGGTGCTCCGGTGATGGGCGGGCCGCGGGGCCGGAAGGACAACGGCCGGGCGGCGGGAAAGGATCCCGCAGGAGGGTAGGGTCTCCCGCGTGAGTGGAGCTACGACCGACGCCGGCCCGGACCGTCCGGGCCTGACACCGCCCCGCGACGCCGTCGCGCCCGAGCGGCACCCCGACGCCCCCGCGCCCGGCGAACCGCTCGGCGCGCACTACGACCACTGCTTCGGCTGTGGCGGGGCCCAGCCGCACGGGCTGCACCTGGAGGCCAGGGCGGGCGAGGGCGTAAGCGTGACCGCCGAGTTCACCGTCCAGCCCGCCCACCAGGGCGCCCCGGGCCTCGCGCACGGCGGAGTGCTGGCCACGGCGCTCGACGAGACGCTCGGCTCACTCGCCTGGCTGCTGCGCACCATCGCGGTCACCGGCCGGCTGGAGACGGACTTCGTACAGCCGGTGCCGGTCGGCGCCACCCTCCACCTGGAGGCCCGCTGCACCGCCGTCGCCGGACGCAAGATCTACTCCACCGCGATCGGCCGGATCGGCGGCCCGGACGGCCCGGTCGCGGTCCGCGCGGACGCCCTGTTCATCGAGGTCAAGCTCGAGCACTTCACCGACAACGGACGCCCCGAGGAGATCCGGGCCGCGATGTCCGACCCCGATCAGGTCAAGGTCGCGCGGGCCTTCGAGGTGAACCCGTGACCGGCGGCTCTCGCCCCCCGGTCGACGTGCTCATCCACCGTTTGCACGAGGACGTCCCGATTCCCTCGTACGGGCACCCGGGAGACGCCGGGGCCGACCTCGTGACCACCGAGGCGGCCGAACTGGCCCCCGGCGAACGCGCCGTGCTGCCCACGGGGGTGTCCATCGCCCTGCCGGACGGGTACGCGGCCTTCGTGCACCCGCGTTCGGGCCTCGCCGCGCGATGCGGAGTGGCACTCGTGAATGCCCCGGGAACGGTTGATGCCGGGTACCGTGGGGAGATCAAGGTGATCGTGGTCAACCTGGACCCGCGCGAGAGCGTACGGTTCGCAGCAGGGGACCGGATCGCCCAACTGGTCGTCCAGCAGGTCGAGCGGGTCCGCTTCCACGAGGTGGCGGAGCTGCCCGGATCAGTACGGGCGGCAGGGGGCTTCGGCTCCACGGGGGGTCATGCCGCGGTGGATGGCTCGCCGGTCGGTCCGTCCGGCAATGGATACGCATCGGTCATCGCTGACCGGGAAGGACAGTGACGTGTTCCGTCGTCGTCGCAAGGAGCGCGGAGACGCCCTCGACGAGCTCGGGGCCGAGAGCCCTGACGAGCTGGCCGAAGACGCCGAGGAGTCGGACGACTCCATGGAGTCCCGTCGGTACAACCTTCCGCCCGCCCCGAGGCCGGACGGCCCGTGGGACGTGAGTGAGGTCAGGGACCCGGCCGAGGGCCGTGTCGACCTGGGAGGCCTGTTCGTGCCCGGGGTACAGGGCATGGAACTGCGGGTCGAGGTGGCCGGGGAGTCCATCGTCGCCGCCACCGTGGTGCTGCGGGAGAGCGCCGTCCAGCTGCAGGGCTTCGCCGCCCCCAAGTCGGAGGGCATCTGGGGAGAGGTCCGCGACGAGATCGCGTCCGGGATCACCAAGCAGGGCGGCATCGTCGACGAGGTCGAGGGTCCGCTCGGCTGGGAGCTGCGCGCCCAGGTGCCGGTGCAGCTGCCGAACGGCGCCAACGGCGTCCAGGTCGTGCGCTTCGTCGGCTGCGACGGGCCGCGCTGGTTCCTGCGGGGGGTGATCTCCGGGCAGGGCGCAGTCCAGCCCGAGACCGCCGGACTGCTGGAGCAGATCTTCCGCGACACCGTCGTCGTCCGCGGGGAGTCGCCGATGGCGCCGCGCGACCCGATCGTGCTGAAGCTGCCGAACGACGCCCAGATGGTGCCCGAGGGCATCGCCCAGGAGGACAGCGGCCGCTTCTCCGACGGCATCGACCCGATGCGCCGTGGACCGGAGATCACCGAGGTGCACTGAGAGGCACCGAAAGGCGGGGCGGTGGCCCCGCCGCATGCCGAACGCCCGTGGGCCGACCTGTGAGAACAGGCCGGCCCACGGGCGTTTTCGCAGGTCGCCGCGGTAAGCATCAAAGGCCCGTCAAGGCGGTGTGAGGGCCCGTATGGAAGCCGTCAACGGGGCTTCCGAAGGGCGCCGACGGAGGTTTCCTGGCCTGGTCGACGTTCGCTTCCGGACCCTTAGGAGCACACGATGGCCGACCTGGTTTTCGTGGTCGTCACGATCGCGGTCTTCGCCGTGGTGGCCCTCATCGCCAAGGGGGTGGCGAAGCTGTGAGCGCCGAGAACATCGCCGGCCTCGCCGTCGCCGCCGCCCTGCTGGTCTACCTGATCCTGGCGCTCGTCCATCCCGACAGGTTCTGAGGCCCGGACATGAACCCCGTCACCGCCGACGTACTCCAGGTCACCGCCCTCGTCGTGGCGCTCGTCCTGGTGTACCGCCCGCTCGGCGACTACATGGCCGCCGTCTACAGCTCGGACCGGCATCTGCGGGTCGAGCGGCTGATCTACCGCTGCTTCGGCGCCGACCCGGACGCCGAGATGCGTTGGCCCTCGTACCTCAGGGCGGTGCTGGCCTTCTCCATCGTGGGCGTGCTGTTCCTGTACCTGTTCCTGCGGATCCAGAACCACCTCCCGCTGTCGCTGGGCTTCGCCGCGATCACGCCCGACCAGGCGTTCAACACCGCGACCTCGTTCGTGACCAACACGAACTGGCAGTCGTACATGGGCGAGAACGCCATGGGCCACGCCGCCCAGACCGCCGGCCTGGCCGTGCAGAACTTCGTCTCGGCGGCGGTCGGCATGGCCGTGGCCGTGGCGCTCGTCCGCGGCTTCGCCCGCTCCCGCACCGGCGAGCTCGGCAACTTCTGGACCGACATGGTCCGCGGCGTCATCCGCATCCTGCTGCCCATGGCGTTCATCGCCGCGATCGTGCTGGTGGGCTTCGGCGCGATCCAGAACTTCGCCGGCTGGCACGAGATCACCACGCTCTCCGGCGGCCACCAGACCCTGACCGGCGGCGCGGTGGCCTCGCAGGAGGCGATCAAGGAACTGGGCACCAACGGCGGCGGCTTCTACAACGCCAACTCGGCCCACCCCTTCGAGAACCCGGACGCCTTCACCAACCTCTTCGAGATCTTCCTGCTCCTGGTGATCCCGTTCTCGCTGACCCGCACCTTCGGGAAGATGGTCGGCAACCTCAGGCAGGGCTACGCGATCCTCGCCGCTATGGGTGTCATCTGGCTCGGCTTCGTCGCGCTGATGACCTGGGTGGAGTTCGCGCACCCCGGCTCCGCGAACCAGGTCGCGGGCGCCGCGATGGAGGGCAAGGAGCAGCGGTTCGGCGTCGGCGCCTCGTCGCTGTTCGCGGTGAGCACGACCCTGACCTCGACCGGTGCGGTGGACTCCTTCCACTCCTCCTTCACCGGCCTCGGCGGCGGCATCGCGCTGCTCGGCATGATGCTCGGCGAGATCGCCCCCGGCGGCGTCGGCTCCGGCCTCTACGGCATCCTGATCATGGCGGTCATCGCGGTGTTCATCGCCGGTCTGATGGTCGGCCGCACCCCGGAGTACCTGGGCAAGAAGATCGGCACCCGCGAGATCAAACTCGCCGCCCTCTACATCCTCGTCACCCCGGCGGTGGTGCTGGTCTTCACCGCGCTGGCGATGGCGCTGCCGACCCCGCCGCACTCGATCCTCAACAGCGGGCCGCACGGATTCTCCGAGGTCCTGTACGCCTACACCTCCGCCGGCAACAACAACGGCTCCGCCTTCGCCGGTCTGAACGCCAACACGCGGTGGTACAACACCACACTCGGCCTCGCGATGGTACTCGGCCGCTTCGTGCCGATGGTCTTCGTCCTGGCCCTGGCCGGCTCGCTCGCCCGGCAGAAGCCCGTACCCGCCACCGCGGGCACCCTGCGCACCGAGAAGCCGCTCTTCGCGGGCCTGCTCGTCGGCGCGATCCTGATCGTCACGGGCCTGACCTACTTCCCCGCGCTGGCCCTCGGGCCGCTCGCGGAGGGCCTGTCATGAGCCGCGCGACCCCTCACACCACCGCAGAGGAAACCATGCCCACCGACACGTCCGTGCGCGCGCCCGAGGGCGGACCGGCACCGCACGCCCCGCACGCGGGCCACGGCGCCCACGTCTCGGGCGGCCTCTTCGCCCCGTCCCAGCTGATGCGGTCCCTGCCGGACGCGCTGCGCAAGCTCGATCCCCGGGTGATGATCAAGTCGCCCGTCATGTTCGTCGTCCTGATCGGCTCGGTGCTCACCACCGTCCTGGCCGTGCTGTCCCCGACCGACTGGTTCGGCTGGGCGATCACCGCCTGGCTCTGGCTCACCGTGATCTTCGCCAACCTGGCGGAGGCCGTTGCCGAGGGCCGCGGCAAGGCTCAGGCGGACACCCTGCGCAGGGCCAAGACCGACACCGTCGCCCGCCGTATCGAGGACGGCGGCGAGAAACGCGTTCCGGGCACGGAGCTGCGCGTCGGCGACCTGGTGGTCTGCGAGGCAGGCGACGTCATCCCGGGTGACGGTGACGTGGTGGAGGGTGTCGCGTCGGTCGACGAGTCGGCGATCACGGGTGAGTCGGCTCCGGTCATCCGGGAGTCCGGTGGCGACCGCAGCGCGGTGACGGGCGGCACGAAGGTGCTGTCGGACCGGATCGTCGTGCGCATCACGACCAAGCCCGGTGAGACCTTCATCGACCGGATGATCGCCCTCGTGGAGGGTGCGGCCCGGCAGAAGACGCCCAACGAGATCGCGCTGAACATCCTGCTGGCCTCGCTGACCATCGTCTTCCTGCTGGCGGTGGTCACCCTGCAGCCGTTCGCGATCTACGCGGGCGCCGAGCAGTCGACGATCGTCCTGGTCGCGCTGCTGGTCTGCCTCATCCCGACGACGATCGGCGCCCTGCTGTCGGCGATCGGCATCGCCGGCATGGACCGCCTGGTGCAGCGCAATGTGCTGGCCATGTCCGGCCGCGCCGTCGAGGCGGCGGGCGACGTCTCCACGCTGCTGCTCGACAAGACCGGCACCATCACCCTCGGCAACCGCCAGGCGGCGGAGTTCCTGCCCGTCGAGGGCGCGGACGCGGCCCGACTGGCCGACGCGGCGCAGCTGTCCTCGCTGGCCGACGAGACGCCCGAGGGCCGTTCCATCGTCGTCCTGGCGAAGGAGAGGTACGGGCTGCGCGAGCGGCACGAGGGCGAGCTCGCCCACGCCGAGTTCGTGCCCTTCACCGCCCAGACCCGCATGAGCGGTGTGAACGTCGACGGCCGCCAGATCCGCAAGGGCGCGGCCGGCGCCATCGCCTCCTGGGTTTCCGGGAACGGCGGCACCGTCACCGCGGACGCGCAACGCACCGTCGACGCCATCTCCGCCGCCGGCGGCACGCCGCTGCTGGTGGCGGTCAAGGACGCCGAAGGCGCCCGCGCACTGGGTGTCGTCCATCTGAAGGACGTCGTCAAGCACGGCATGCGGGAGCGGTTCGACGAGCTGCGGCGGATGGGCATCCGCACGGTCATGATCACGGGTGACAACCCGCTGACGGCCAAGGCGATCGCCGAGGAGGCGGG
>NZ_JBEZXR010000032.1:0-93320 GCF_040638135.1 Streptomyces sp. NPDC026673
CGGGGCCGGTCCGGGCGGGGGGGCCCCCGGGGGGCCGGCGCCCCCCCCCCCCCCCCACGACGGAGGAGGGGCTACGCGTCCTTGAGGACCTGGCGCTGGCGGCCGAGCCCGTCGATCTCGAGCTCGACGACGTCGCCGGCCCGCAGGTACGGCTTGGGCTCGGGGCGGCCGAGGGCGACGCCGGCCGGGGTGCCGGTGTTGATGACGTCGCCGGGGTAGAGCGTCATGAACTGGCTCACGTAGCGCACGACTTCGGCGACCGGGAAGATCTGTTCCGCGGTGGTGCCGTCCTGCTTGAGGTCGCCGTTGACCCACAGCCGCAGGCCCAGGGCCTGGGGGTCGGGGATCTCGGCGGCGGTGACCAGCCAGGGGCCGAGCGGGTTGAAGGTCTCGCAGTTCTTGCCCTTGTCCCACTGGCCGCCGCGCTCGATCTGGAAGGCGCGCTCGGAGACGTCGTGGGCGACGGCGTAGCCCGCGACGGCGGCGAGGGCCTCCCGCTCGTCGGCGGCGTAGCGCAGTTCGCGGCCGATGACGACGGCGAGTTCGACCTCCCAGTCGGTCTTGTGGCTGCCGCGGGGGACGAGGACGGTGTCGTCGGGCCCGACGACGGTGTCGGGGGCCTTCATGAAGAGGATGGGTTCGGCGGGGACGGCGGCGCCGGTCTCGCGGGCGTGGTCGTGGTAGTTGAGGCCGATGCAGACGATCTTGCCGATGCGGGTGAGCGGGGGGCCGACGCGCAGGCCGGCGGGGTCGAGGACGGGAAGGGTGCCGTCGGCGGCCGCGGTACGGATGCGGGTGAGGGCGTCCGGGTCGGCGAGCAGGGGGCCGTCGATGTCGGTGGTGAGGGAGGACAGGTCGCGCAGGGCGCCGTTCTGGTCGAGCAGGGCCGGGCGTTCGGCTCCGGCGGGGCCGACTCGCAGCAGTTTCACAAGACTCTCCGGGGTGGTGTGGTCGGGGTGGTGGTGGGTCGGTGGTCATGTCCGATGGGGACGGTCATCGGAGGTCTTGGCTGATCCTCCAGCGGTGGGGGTGGCGTCCGCAACCCCTTGACCATGGTGTGGACGGTGCAGCCGGGCGCGTTCGGCGGCGGTCCATGCGGTGGTGGTGGCGAGGTAGACGCCGGCGGCCGGGGGGACGATCGCGGCGGTGACGAGGGTGCCGAAGGAGAGCAGCGGCAGGTGCTTGGCGAGGCCCTGGGCGTCGGGGGCGGCTTTGCGGGCGCGGCGGTAGGACCAGAAGGCGACGGCGGCGATCACGACGAGGATCGCGGCGTGGAGGGCGCCGGCGTGGTCGTCGGCGATCCGGGCGGCGGAGGAGGCGTGGTAGAGCACGAAGAAGGCGGGGAGTTGGAGGAGGGTCGGGAGTATGCCGGCGAAGGGGGTGGAGCCCGCGTCGGCGTAGAGGTCGGTCAGTGCGCGCTGGAGTCGCTGCGGGTCGCGTGCGTGCTTGCGGCGCAGTTCGGCGGCGCGCGGGGCGAGGGCGGCGCGGGTCTTCTCGCCGCGGGCGGCGGCGCGGGCGAGCGGGTGGAGGGCGAGTCTCACGAGGACGGTGCACAGGACGATGGCGGCGACCGGTGCGGCGTCGCGTCCGGTGAGGGGGGTGAGGGCGTGGGTGAGGGAGAGCAGGGCGTGCGTGAACACGGACATGGGGGTGGGACCCTCCGCGGGGTGTCGTCGTGCCGGTCGGGCGGGCGCGGCGTGACGGGGCGCGGTGGGGCGGTGGGTGGCGCGGTGCCGGTGCCCCTAGGCGGCCGTCGGGAGGGGGCGGCCTGGGGCTCTGGGGCGGGGGCGGCCGGAGGCGTCGGGGTCGCGCTGGGGGAGGAAGGCGGTGCGGCGTTGCCGGTCGCGCAGCGCGGTGCGGACGCGTCCGCGGGGGACGGGGGGCGCCCCGGCGGTGAGGCGGCGGGCGCAGCCGAGCAGGAGGGCGACGGCGGCGGTGGTGGTGGCGGCCGCGACGGCGCCGGTGAGTCCGGTGTGGGTGAGCAGGAGCGCGGTGAGCAGGAGTGCGGTGAGGAGGAGCAGGAGTGCGGCGCCGTGCGCGCGTGCGGCCGCGGTGGTTCTGCGGGTCATGTGGGCTCCTCCTTCCGTCCGTTCCGCAGGGGATGACGTACGGGGGGTCAGCGTGGTTCCGCGCGGGCGAGCCCGCCCCAGACGATCAGGCGGTGGGTGGAGGTGAATTCGGGGGTGCAGGTGGTGAGGGTGATGTAGTGGCCGGGGCCGGTCATGTGCCGTCGGGGGTGGACGGTGCTGTGGGGGACGGGGGCGATGACGGTGCCGTCGGTGGGTGTGGTGCGGGGGACGGTCTGCCGGACGACGTAGGTGTAGCGCGTGGTGGCGGTCTCGACGACGAGGGTGTCGCCGGGGCGGAGCCGGTCGATGCGGCGGAAGGGTTCGCCGTGGGTGTTGCGGTGGCCGGCGAGGGCGAAGTTGCCGGGCTGTCCCGGTCCGGCGGTGTGCGGGTAGTGGCCGGCGTAGCCGTGGTTGAGGACTGTGGCGCGGCTGACGCCTTCGGCGATGGGTGCGGTGACGCCGATGCGGGGGATGCGGAGGACGGCGTAGGCGCGGGTGGCGTGCGTGGTGCCGGTTCGGGCGCGGATGCCGTTGTCGTGGGGGCGTGTGCGGGGTGTGGTGTCGTCGGTGGCCGTCGATTCATCCGATGTATCGGTGGGCGGGGTGGCAGTGGTGTCGGTGCGGTCCCACTGTCGTTCCAGGGCGGTCACCCGGTCGCCGGCGTCGGCGCGCGCCCGCAGGTTGGTCCACCACAGTTGGTGGGCGACGAGGAGCAGCAGGACGGCGCCGAGGGTGAGGGCCGCTTCGCCGGCGCTCCACAGCGCGCGTCCCGACCGGCGGAGCGGCGCACGGGCGTGGGCGTCGGCACGGGGGTGGGTGCGGGCGCGAGCACGAGTGCGGGCACGGACATGGGCGCGGGCGCGGGTGGGCATGCCGGCACGGTAATTGACGGTACGTCAGATTCCCAGGCTCGTGCCGGGCGACGGGGGTACGGGTGCCCGGAGCATGGATGCCCGCGGTACGGGTGCCCGGGTGCCGGACGCGCGGTCTCGCGGCGCGCTCGGCCGCGGCCCCCGCGTCACCCCGCGAAGAGCCGCGACACGGTGTAGATGGCCAGTCCCGCGAGGGCGCCGACCACGGTGCCGTTGATCCGGATGAACTGCAGGTCCCGCCCGACGTTGGCCTCGATCTTGCGGGTGGTCTGCTCGGGGTCCCAGCCCGCGATGGTGTCGGTGATCAGCGCGGTGATCTCGTCGCGGTAGGTGGTGACCACGTAGGTGGCCGCGTCCTCCAGCCAGCCGTCGATCTTGGCGGTCAGCCGCGGGTCCTCGGTCATCCGCGCGCCCAGCGACAGCAGCGAGGCCCGGACCCGCAGCCGCAGTTCGCTGCGCTCGTCCTCGGCCGCGGCGACGATCATGCCGCGGACCGAGCCCCACGCGGACTCGATGAGGTCCTGGACCTCGTTCCGCGCGATCAGTTCCCGCTTCAGCCGCTCGACGCGGGTCCGGGTGTCCGGGTCGGACTGCAGCTCGACGGCGAAGTCCGCGAGGAAGCGGTCGATCGCCCCGCGGGCGGGGTGCTCGGGCATGTCCCGCATCTCGGCGGTGAAGCGCACCAGTTCCTTGTAGACGCGCTCGCCGACCCGGCGGTCCACGAAGCGCGGGGTCCAGCCGGGGGCGCCCTCCTGGACGGCGTTCATCACCGAGTCGGAGTGCTCGACCAGCCAGTCGTGGGCCCGGACGCACACCAGGTCGACCACCCGCCGGTGACCGCCGTCGGCGACGATCCGCTCCAGCATCTTCCCTATCCCCGGGGCGATCTCCTGGGCGTCGGCGCGCCGGGTGATGGCCTCGCCGACCACCGCCTGGACGTCGGAGTCGCGCAGCACGGTCAGGGCGCCGCGCAGGGCCGCGGCGCCCTGTTCGGTGACGCGGTCGGCGTGCTCGGGGTGCTCGAGCCAGGCGCCGAGCCGGTGGGCGATGCCGACCTTGCGCAGCCGGGTCCGGACGACCTGCGGGGACAGGAAGTTCTCGCCGACGAAGTCGCCGAGGGTGCGGCCGAGGGCGTCCTTCTTGGTGGGGATGATCGCGGTGTGCGGGATGGGCAGGCCGAGCGGCCTGCGGAAGAGCGCGGTCACCGCGAACCAGTCGGCGAGCGCGCCGACCATGCCCGCCTCGGCGGCGGCCGCGACGTATCCGGACCACGCCCCGGCCCCGGTGGACTCCGCCCACTTGGCCAGCGCGTAGACGACCGTGGCGGCCAGCAGCAGGCCGGTCGCGATCAGCTTCATGCGCCGCACCCCCCGCCGGCGGTCCTCGTCCGCGGGGCTGTACGAGAACGCCGGGGTCTGGCCTTCGGCCGATCCGGTCACCGGAGCCGTTTCCATCCGCTTCATCCGCTCCTTCCGCGTATCGTCCACACCACACTCATCGAGTGGAACGAACAACGAGTTCCCGGCGTCCGACAGTGCAGACGGGCAGGCCCGACGCCCCCATGGGATCATGGCGGCAGCGGATCGCGCCGGTTTCCCGCCCCTTGATCCCAGGAGTGAAGCACGGCATGGCCAGATCGACCGGTTATGCGCTGCTCGCCGGAATGGTCGCGCTGGTCGCGATCATCTCCGCCGCGATCTTCGTCACCGCCGGCCGTACCGACGCCTTCGGCCGTTCCGATGGGCCGGTACCGGGCGTCGGACTGCCCGGTGTGCCCCAACAGGCGGCGCCTGCGGCGTCCGGATCGTGGGTGGGCACCTGGTCCGCGTCCCCGGCCGGGGGCGAGCCGGGCACTCCGGACGGCTATCCCGGCTGGTCGATTCGCAACATCGTGCACACCAGCATCGGGGGCACCTCGGTGCGCGTCCACCTCTCCAACCTCTTCGGACGGACGCCGTTGCCGGTCGGCCGTGCGACGGTCGCCGTCGCGTCGGCCCCGGGGTCCCCGGTGGCGGTCCCCGGCACGATGCGCGAGCTGACCTTCGGGCGGCGGACGCAGGTGCGGATCCCCGCGGGCGGCAGCATCGTCAGCGATCCGGTGCGACTGGCCGTGCCGCAGGCGGCCGACCTGCTGGTGACGACGTTCACCCCGGAGGGCTCGGGCCCGGTGACGTACCACCCGCGGGCGCAGCAGACCTCGTTCATGGCACGTGGTGAGCGCACCACGCGGACCGACGGCTCGGCGTACACCACACCGACGCCGTACTGGCGGTACGTCACGGCGGTGGACGTCCTCACCCGGCAGGCGGCCGGGTCGGTCGTGCTGTTCGGCGACTCGATCACCGACGGCGTCACCGCCACGCCCGGCGCGAACCGCCGCTGGCCGGACCGCCTGGCGGCCCGGCTGCGGAGTTCCGGCGACAGGGGGCTGCGGCTCGGTGTCCTCAACCAGGGCATCAGCGGCAACCGGGTGCTGCGCGACGGCGAGAACGGCGGCAACCCCAGTGCGCTGAGCCGCCTCGACCGCGATGTGCTCGCGCAGAGCGGTGTCCGCACCCTCGTCGTCGAGCTGGGCATCAACGACGCGCTGCGGCCGCCCCAGCGGGACAGCGCGGACGACATCCTCGCCGGGCTGCGGGAGATCGTGGCCCGCGGTCACGCGCACGGCCTGCGGGTGCTGGGTGCCACGCTCGCGCCGTGCGGCGGCCACCCCGGCTGCAACGCGCGTGCGGAGGAGGTGCGGCAGCGGGTGAACGCCGCGATCCGGGCGGGCACCGTGTACGACGCGGTGATCGACTTCGACCGGGCGCTGCGTGACCCGTACCGCCCCACCGCGCTGCGTGCCGCCTACGACTCGGGCGACCATCTGCACCCCAGTGACGCCGGCTACCTGCGCATGGCGGAGACTGTGCGGTTGTCGCTGCTCACGAGCGGCGCCGCGGCAAAGGTGTGACGAGCACGGACGGGACGACGACACCCATGACGGATCACGCGGGCGGTCTGCCCGGTTATGCCGAGCACTTCGGCGAGCCCGAGGGCTACCTGGACTTCGCCCGCTACGGGCCGCCCTCGCGGGATGTGCTGGACGTCACGGCGGCCGCCCTGGCGGAGTCGGCGGAGGCCGACCACACCACCGTCAACGACCTGATGCGCGCCGAGCCGCGCGCCAGGGCCGCCGCCGCCCGGCTCGCGGGGACCGACATCGGGCACGTGGCGCTGCTGCCCAACGCCTCCACGGGGCTCTTCCACGCCGCCTTCGGCCTGCCCGGCGGGGCGGTCCTGGTGCCGTCCGCCGACTTCCCCGCCAACCACTACCCGTGGCGGCGCACCGCCGCGCTGGGCCGTGCGGTGCCGCGCTGGCTGGACGGCGCGCCCACCCCGGACGCGGTGCGCGAGGCGCTGACGGACGAGGTCGTGGCGGTGTCCGTGAGCGCCGTCGACTTCCGTACCGGCTACCGGGCCGACCTGGCGGCGTTGCGCGAGGTGATCGGCGACCGGCTGCTCGTGGTGGACGCGATGCAGGCGTTCGGCGTCGCCGAGCTGCCGTGGCAGGCGGCGGACGTGGTCGTGGCGGGCGGCCAGAAGTGGCTGCGGGCCAGCTGGGCGACCGGTTTCGCGGCGCTGTCGGACCGGGCCCTGGAGCGGCTGGAGCCGACGCTGACGGGGTGGACCGGGGTCGAGGACGTGGCGGTCTTCGACGACACCGAGCACGCGGTCGCGCCGGACGCGCTGCGCTGGAGCATCACCAATCTCAGCCCGGTGACGGCGGCGGCCTTCGCGGTGGCGCTGGAACTGGTCGAGGGCGTCGGGGTGGCGGCGATCGAGGACCATGTGGCGCGGCGGGTCGACGGGCTGATCGACGTGGTCCGCTCGGCCGGCGGGGAGGTGCTGTCCCCGGTGGCCCGCGCCGAGCGGGCGGGCATCGTGTCCTTCGCGGTGCCGGACGTGGATCCGGCCCGGATCGCCAAGGCCCTGCACGAGCAGGGGGTGACCCCGTCGGTGCGGGCGGACTCCGTACGGCTGTCGGCGCACGCGTCGACCACGGTGGGCGCGGTGGAGCGGGTGCGCGCGGCGCTGGCCGCGCTGCGCTGACCGGCGCGCGGGCGCCCCTCCCGTGGGCGCCCCGCCCGGGCCGGCTCAGGCCGGGGCGGTGGTGGCGGCGTACATGCGGGCGATGACGTCCTCGATGGCGGGCTCGCGCACGGACAGGTCGACGATGCCGTGGCGCGCGGCGAGTTCCGCGACCAGCGGCGCCGCGCTGGCCGCCGAGGGGAAGGCGATCCACTGCCGGGGCCCCTCGACCCGGTCGCAGCGGGCGCCCGGCAGCTCGACGGGCGGCAGCTCCCGTTCGAAGTCGACGACGAGGGTGCGCTCGCTCTCGCCGGCGGCGTGCAGCCCGTCGAGGCCGCCGTCGTACATCAGCCGGCCGTGGTCGATGACCATGACGCGGCTGCACAGCTGCTCGATGTCGGTGAGGTCGTGCGTCGTGAGCAGGACGGTGGTGCCCTGCTCGGTGTTGACGGTCCTCAGGAACTCGCGGACCTTGGCCTTGCTGACGACGTCCAGCCCGATGGTCGGCTCGTCCAGGTAGAGCACCTCGGGGTCGTGGAGCAGGGCCGCGGCGATGTCGCCGCGCATGCGCTGGCCGAGGGAGAGCTGCCGGACGGGGACCTCCAGGAGCGGTGCGAGGTTTAGGAGGGCGACGCACCGGTCGAGGTTGCGGCGGTAGCGGGCGTCGTCGATGCGGTACAGGCGGCGGACCAGCTCATAGGAGTCGCGCAGCGGCAGGTCCCACCACAGGGTGGTGCGCTGGCCGAAGACGACGCCGATACGCCGGGCGAGACGGGTGCGTTCGCGGGAGGGGTCGATGCCGGCGACCCGCAGGCGGCCGCCGCTGGGGGTGAGGATGCCGGTGAGCATCTTGATGGTGGTGGACTTCCCCGCGCCGTTGGGCCCGATGTAGCCGATCATCTCGCCGGCGGGGACGGTGAAGGAGATGCCGTCCACGGCCCGCACCCGGCGGCGTTCGCGGCGCAGCAGGCCGCCGGTGCGGCGGCGTACGTCGAAGACCTTCTCGACGCGGTCGAGTTCGATGAGGTCGGTCATGTCGGTGTCAGCTCCCGGTGCTCCGGTACGAACGCAGGCCGGCCCGCCAGGCGACGCCCGCCAGGGCGCAGCAGGCGACGGCGACCAGGGGCGGCGCGAAGTCGACCCAGCCGGGCAGGCCCAGGGGGTCCTGGCGGCCCAGGATGCGCAGGGCGGGCAGCCAGTTGGCGAAGGCGAGCGGCACCACGAAGGTGACGCCGCGCACGATGTCCTTGGTGAAGACCGTCGGCGGGTACTGCAGCAGGGTGGTGCCGCCGTAGGTGAAGGAGTTCTGCACCTCCGAGGCGTCGCCGGCCCAGAACTGGAAGGCCGCCCCGGCCACGAAGAGCGCGCAGAAGATGCCGGCGCCGCTGAGCAGCATCAGGGGGAGCAGCAGCAGGTTCTGCGCGGTCCAGTCGAGGTCGAGCCGGGTCACCGCCCAGCCCAGGACGAGCAGTCCCTGGCTGACCCGGCCGATGCGGCGCAGCGCGAAGCGGTCGGCGGCGACCTGGGCCAGGACGGGCGCGGGCCGCACCAGGAGGGTGTCGAGGGTGCCGTCGCGGATCCGCAGGCCGAGCCGGTCCATGCTGCCCAGGGCGAGGTCGGCCAGGCCGAAGGCGGTGCTCGCGGTGCCGTAGAGGAAGGCGACCTCGGGGAGGGAGAAGCCGCCGAGCCGGTCGGTCTGGGAGAACATCAGCAGGATCGCGGCGAAGTCCAGCCCGGTGATGGCGAAGTTGACGAGCGCGGTCATCACGAACGACGTGCGGTACGCCATCGTCGAGCGGGTCCACATCCACACGATCAGTCCGTAGGCGCGCAGTGCCTCACCCACCCTGGACCACCACCTTGCGGGTGGCCGCGGACTGCAGCAGCCGTCCGGCTCCGAGCAGGACCACCGCCCAGCCGGCCTGGAAGGCCAGTGCCCCGGCGAGCCCGGTGCCGGTGTGCCGGCCGAGCAGGATGTCGGCGGGGACCTGGAGCAGCGCCGACCAGGGCAGCACGAGGGCGATGCGGCCCAGGTCGCCGGGAAAGGCGTTGAGGGGCAGCAGCATGCCGGAGAAGAAGAGGGTGGACAGGCCGGAGACGGCCACGATCCCGGTGCCGTCCATGAGCCAGAAGACGCTCAGGACGACGAGGTAGCGCAGGGCGAAGCTGACGACGACCCCGAGGGCGACGGACAGCAGGAAGCAGGCCCAGGTGCCGGCGGAGGCCGGCAGGGCGAGGTCGAAGGCGAGGGCGCCGCAGGCCATGGGCAGTGCGCCGCGGGCGAGGAGCTGGTAGCCGGCCCTGCCGAGGTCGGCGGAGAGCCACCAGGCCTGCAGGTCGGCGGGGCGGTGGAGGTCGACGGCGATGTCGCCGTTGCGGATGCGTTCGATCAGTTCGTCCTGGAATCCGCCGCCCATGAGCGAGGACGTCGCGAAGAGCGCCTGGCCGATCCAGACGTACGTCAACGCCATGGACTGGTCGTAGCCCCCCAGGTGGGGTCGTTCGTGCCAGAGGGCGATGTAGGTGTATGCGGTGATGAAGCCGAAGACGGTGTTGGTGAAGACACCGGCCGCGGTGGCCACCCGGTACGTCGCGTGGCGCCGGAATCCGCTCGCCGCCACGGTGGCGTACAGGTGCATGGTCCCTCCTCCCGGTTCCGGGGAACGGGCCCACCCGTTCGCGCGCAAGCGCCCGACCCTACTCGCGGTGACCGCCGTGTGCCACGGAGTTTTCACCCGCCGGGGTGGAGGGGGTCACACCTTCGGCCTGTCACAGGCTTGTCACGGATGCGCGGCGATGACCCCTTTTGTCCTGATGGTGGGAGAGTGTCCGGCGGGTCGTACGGCACGATTGACCCAAGATGTTCCGCCGCGGCACAACCCTCGGCGGCCGCGGAGGAGTCAGTACAGACATGAGCAGCAGCAACGCTTCCCCCGGCGGCTGGGACGACCGGCCTTCCGGCACGAAGCCGAAGCGCACCGGTGCCCGCAGACTGATCCCGAGCTGGCGCGCGGTGCTCGGCACGCTCCTGTTGATCGTGCTGGCGTGCGCGGGGGCGTTCATCATCGGCTACCAGCTGGTCGACATCCCCAAGGCCAACGCGGGCGCGGTCGCGCAGAGCAACGTCTACCTGTACTCCGACGGAACCCAGCTCGCCCGCGACGGCGCGGTGAACCGCGAGAACGTGGGCCTGGACCAGGTGTCCAAGGACGCCCAGCACGCCACCCTCGCCGCCGAGGACCGGAACTTCTACCACGAGTCCGCGGTCAGCCCGAAGGCGATGCTGCGCGCGGGGTGGAACACGGTCACCGGCAAGGGCAAGCAGTCCGGCTCGACCATCACCCAGCAGTACGTCAAGAACTACTACCTCAACCAGGAACAGACGGCGATCCGCAAGGCCAAGGAGTTCTTCATCGCGATCAAGCTGGACCGCGAGAAGAGCAAGGAGGAGATCCTCGAGGGGTATCTCAACACCAGCTACTACGGCCGCAACGCCTACGGCATCCAGGCCGCCGCCCAGGCCTACTTCGGCAAGGACGCCGACGAACTCGACACCGCCGAGGGCGCCTACCTGGCCACCCTCCTCAACGCGCCCAGCGAGTACGACATCGTGGCCCACCCGGAGAACAAGGCCCAGGCGAAGGCCCGCTGGGACTACGTGCTGGACGGCATGGTCAAGGAGGGCTGGCTCGGCGCGGGCGAGCGCGCCTCGCTGGAGTTCCCCAAGCCCCTGAAGGCCAAGCCCGCCACGGGGATGTCCGGCCAGCGCGGTTACCTCGTCGAGGCCGTCAAGGACTACCTGTACGCGAGCAAGATCCTCGACGAGGAGACGCTGCGCTCGGGCGGTTACCGCATCACCACCAGCATCGACCGCAAGAAGGAGAAGGCCTTCGTCAAGGCGGCCGAGGACCAGCTGCTGGACAAGCTCGACCCGAAGAAGCACCCGACCGACAAGTACGTGCGCGTCGGCGGGGCGTCCATCGACCCGGCCACCGGCAGGGTCGTCGCGATGTACGGCGGCATCGACTACACCAAGCAGTTCGTCAACAACGCGACCCGCAGCGACTACCAGGTCGGCTCCACCTTCAAGCCGTTCATCTTCGCCTCCGCCGTCCAGAACGACTCCACCACCCAGAACGACCGGCGCATCACCCCGTACACGGTCTACGACGGCAGGAACAAGCGCGAGGTCGTCGGCCCGGACGGGCCGACCGGCTACGCCCCGGGGAACGAGGACGGCGTCTCCTACGGCCCGATCACCGTCACCAGCGCCATGGACAAGTCCGTGAACTCGGTCTACGCCCAGATGGCCCAGGACGTCGGCCCCAAGAACGTCAACAACACGGTGCGGGCGCTGGGCATGCCGGAGAAGGTGAAGCTGGTGAGCACCCCGGCGATGGCGCTCGGCACGATGACGGCCAGCCCGCTGGACATGGCACAGACTTACGCGACGCTCGCCAACCACGGCCGCTACGTCCCGTACACCATGGTGGTGAAGATCACCAAGAACGGGGAGGAGGTCCACCTGCCCACGCGCCGGCCCCAGCAGGCCATCCACCGCGAGGCGGCCGACACCACGACCTCGATCCTGCGCTCGGTGGTGCGCGGCGGCACCGCCACCGCCGCGCAGGCCGCGGGCCGTCCCGCCGCGGGCAAGACGGGCACGGCGGAGGAGGACAAGGCCGCCTGGTTCGCCGGCTACACCCCGGACCTGGCCACCGTGGTCGCCGTCATGGGTCAGGACTCCCAGACCGGCGCTCAGAAGAAGCTGTACGGCACGACGGGGCTGGCCCGCGTCAACGGCGGCGGCTACCCCACGCAGATCTGGGCCCAGTACACGGCGGGCGCCCTCAAGGGGCAGCCGGCGAAGAACTTCAAGCTGCGCCTGGAGCCCGGCGCTTCGGCGCCGCCGACCACGGCCCCGCCGGCCACCTCGGCCCCGCCCACGTCGGCGCCGCCGACCACGGCACCGCCGGAGACCTCCGCGCCGCCCACCACGGAGGCGCCGCCCACCGAGGAGCCGACCGAGCCGGGCGGACCGTCCAGCCCCGGCACGGACGGCGGCTCGGAGGACGGCGGGCTGCCGATCGGCGGCCTCGACGGCGACCCCGGCGGCGGGGACGTGCCATAACGCCGCGGAGCGCCGCCGGGCTCCCCGGCGGCGCTCGACGCGGTCCGGCGCCGCGTGTGCGGTTCAGTGCCCCGAGGTCGCCTTCAGGCCGACCACGGACACCAGCAGCAGACAGATGAAGAAGATCCGGGCGGCGGTCGCCGGCTCGCCCAGCACCACGATGCCGAGCACCGCCGCGCCGGCCGCCCCGATCCCGACCCACACCCCGTAGGCGGTGCCGATCGGCAGCGTCCGGGCCGCGTACGACAGCAGCAGCATGCTGGCGACGATGCCGAGCCCCGTGCCGACGCTGGGCCACAGCCGGGTGAAGCCGTCGGTGTACTTCATGCCGATCGACCAGCCGACCTCGAGCAGGCCGGCGGCACACAACAGGACCCATGCCATGACGGGCACCTCCACGATCCTCACGGGTTCAGGGGGCGTCGTCTTTGCATGGGCCCTGGTACGGCGCGTCTCGTCAGGGGACGAACCCGACGATAACAAATTCAGAGGTAGAGGCCGGTGGAGTCCTCGGTGCCCTGCAGCCGCTCCGCCGCCACCGCGTGCAGGTCCCGCTCCCGCATCAGCACATAGGCCGTGCCGCGCACCTCGACCTCGGCCCGGTCCTCGGGGTCGAAGAGCACCCGGTCGCCGACCTCGACGGTCCGTACGTTCTGCCCCACCGCGACCACCTCGGCCCAGGAGAGCCGCTTGCCGACGGCCGCCGTCGCGGGGATCAGGATGCCGCCGCCGGAGCGCCGCTCGCCCTCGGGCACGTCGGAGCGCACCAGCACACGGTCGTGCAGCATGCGGATGGGAAGCTTGTCATGCGTATTCGAACTCACAGGTACGACGTTACCGGCGACGCCGGCGCAGGGAGAGCCCGGCCACCACGGCGACGAGTGCCACGGCCGCCACCGCGACCGGCACGATGCGCTCCACGCGCGGCGCTCCGTCCTCCGCCACGAAGTGGCCCCGCAGCTCGGTCACGCCCCGGTTCACCGCCACGTACGCGCGGCCCGCGGTGCGGTCCACCGCGGAGGCGACCTTCGCCTTGGCGTCCGCCGCGATCGTGCTGGGGTGCACCCGCACCGCGATCTCGTCCAGCGTCGCGGCCAGCGCCTGCCGCTTGAGGGCGATGTCCGCCTCGATCTGAGCAGGGCTCCTGCCATCCGACACTGCTCCGCCTCCATCGTCCTTGTCGACCGGTACCGTGCAGACAGTCTGTCAGCCCGCCCGTGCCGATGCCCGTCGGCACCCCGAATCGGAGAACTGCACCATGAGCGAGCGCCTTCAGCCCGGCGACACCGCCCCCGCCTTCACCCTTCCCGACGCCGACGGCAACGAGGTCTCCCTCGCCGACCACGCCGGCCGCAAGGTCATCGTGTACTTCTACCCGGCCGCCCTCACCCCCGGCTGCACCAAGCAGGCCTGTGACTTCACCGACAACCTCGACCTGCTCGCGGGCGCCGGATACGACGTCATCGGCATCTCGCCCGACAAGCCGGAGAAGCTGGCGAAGTTCCGCGAGAAGGAGTCGCTGAAGGTCGCGCTGCTCGCCGACCCCGACAAGTCGGTGCTGACCGCGTACGGCGCCTTCGGGGAGAAGAAGCTGTACGGCAAGGTGGTGACCGGGGTGATCCGCTCCACGGTCGTCGTCGACGAGCAGGGCAAGGTCGAGCACGCCTGGTACAACGTCAAGGCCACCGGGCACGTCGCCAAGCTCATCCGCGACCTGGGCGTCTGACCGCCCGTCGGCTGCCGGTGGTGCTCAGGCCTTGGTGTGCGAGCCGGTCAGCGCCGCGTACACCACGACGTTCGCCGAGTAGGACTGCGTGGCGTGGTCGAAGGTGCCGCCGCAGGTGATCAGCCGCAGTTCGGGGCGGACCCCCGAGCCGTACACCCGGTCCGGGCGGAATCCGGTCTTGTCGACGAGTTCCACGCCCTCGACGGCGAACTCGGCGATCGAGCCGTCCGACCGGGTGACCTCCACCAGGTCGCCCTGCGTCACCGTGCTCAGGGCGTAGAAGACCGCCGCCTTGGTGCGGGTGTCGACGTGTCCGACGATCAGCGCCGCGCCCGCGTCGCCGGGGGCGGGCCCGCGGCCGTACCAGCCCGCCACGTTCGGGGTGCTGAACGGCGGCGGGTCCACCGCGCCGTCGGCGGTGAGCCCGCGCTCCACCAGCTTGGCGTGGATGCCGGCCGAGGCGATGTCGATCCGCAGCGGACGCGCCGGGGGCAGCGGCGTGTGGGCCGCGTACACCTGGGCGGGCCGCCCCGCCGCGCCGGACTCCGCGTCCGCCGTGGCGGCGGCCGCGGGGGCGCCCACCCCCGAGCCGGGCGGGGCCGGGTCGACGTATCCCCTCAGCCACGCCGCGCAGAGCACCACGGCGGCCGCGAGGGCCGCGACGGTACGTGGCTGCACCGGGTCAGTCCCGGGTGCGGCGGCGGTGCACCACCAGTCCGGCGGCCCCTGCCACGGCCAGCACCCCGGCCACCACGACGCCTGGCACCCCGGCCTGCCGCTGTTCCGCGGCCTGCTGGGTCGCCATGGCCCCGCCGCCCGCGGGGACGGGCGCGGACGGGAAGGCGCCGTTGTCCTCGGTGACCACCAGGGTGCCCTCGTGGGACTTGCCGTCGCAGGTGATGGAGACCCGGTACGAGCCGGCGGTCAGGCCCGAGCGGACCACGGCCGAGGCGTACATCCCGCCGTCGCTCGCCGGGGCGAGGGTGACCGGGGTGACGAACGCCGAGGAGTTGACGGTGCCCGTCTTGGCCCGGTCGCACTGGTCGGTCCGTACGTCCACGTCACCGCCGGGGCCGGCCGTGCCGGGGGTGATCTTCACCGGGCCGGCGACTCCGCCCGCGCCGCCGACTCCGCCGACCCCGCCGACCCCGCCGACTCCGCCCGCGCCGCCCGCGCCGCCCGCGCCGCCGACTCCGCCTGTGTCGTCCCGGCCGCTGGTGTCCGGGCCGCTGTCGTCACGTCCGCTGTCCCGGCCGCTGGTGTCGCGGCCGCCGTTGTCGCGTCCGCTGTCCTCGTCTTCGTCGTCGTTGTCCCGGCCGCTGGTGTCGCGGCCGCCGTTGTCGCGTCCGCTGTCCTCGTCTTCGTCCTCGTCGTCCCGTCCGCTGGTGTCGCGTCCGCTGTCCTGTCGGTCGTCGTCGCCCTTCGAGCCGAACTGCAGGAGGGGGTTGTTCCCGTTGTCGTTCTGGTCCCCGCCGCCTCCGCCTCCGCCTCCGCCGCCGCCCCCGCCCCCGCCCCCGCCGAACCGGAACGACGTCCCGCTGGAGTCGTCACCACCCGGCCCGTCGTCGGCCAGGGCGACGGGACCGCAGATCGCGATCAGCGTCGCCGCGGCGGCGGCGCACAGGGGAACGCGGGCGGCTCCCATGACAGAGCCCATGATCACAACCTCCACTCACCCGGGCTCACGTCGTCGGATTGGTCGGCCCCGGTCTTTCGAAGGTCCCTTCCCGCGCGGGCCGCCGCATGCGGTGGTGCTCCGTACGAGTCGGGGGGATCGGCCGGACCGGGGACCCAGGCCGGACACGGCTCGCACGTGCACAGGTCACTCGGCCGGACTAGAGTCCGCAGCCATGACAGCGCGCAAGCCCATCGAATCGTGGCTCACCGACATGGACGGCGTCCTGATGCACGAGGGCATCCCGGTGCCCGGTGCGGATGCCTTTATCAAGCGGCTGCGGGACTCGGGCCGCCCGTTCCTTGTCCTGACGAACAACTCGATCTACACGCCCCGCGACCTGGCGGCGCGGCTCAGCCGCATCGGCCTGGACGTGCCGGCCGAGAACATCTGGACCTCGGCGCTGGCCACGGCCCGCTTCCTGGACGACCAGCACCCCGGCGGGACGGCCTACGTGATCGGGGAGGCCGGCCTGACCACGGCCCTGCACGACGCGGGCTACGTCCTGACCGACCACGAGCCCGACTTCGTGATCCTCGGCGAGACGCGGACCTACTCCTTCGAGGCCCTGACCAAGGCCATCCGCCTGATCAACGCCGGGTCCCGGTTCATCGCCACCAACCCCGACAACACCGGGCCCTCGCCGGAGGGCGCGCTGCCCGCGACCGGCTCGGTGGCCGCCCTGATCACGAAGGCCACGGGGAAGGACCCGTACTTCGTCGGCAAGCCGAACCCGCTGATGATGCGCACCGGGCTCAACACCATCGGCGCGCACTCGGAGACCTCCGCCATGATCGGCGACCGCATGGACACCGACGTACTGGCCGGCCTGGAGGCGGGGATGCAGACGTTCCTGGTGCTCACCGGCCTGACGAAGACGGGCGACATCGACCGCTTCCCGTACCGGCCCACCACGGTCGTGGACTCCATCGCGGATCTCGTCGACCTCGTCTGACGGCGGCGCGCCCCCGGCCGGGAGGGCCGGGGGCGTCCTTCGGGATCGGGGCGGCGGTGCGGCGCCGGGCAGCGTTCACCCGCCGAACACCCTGAGGGAGGCGGGAGTTCGCGATCGCGGAGCAGGCTCTCCCCGCATTCCGCAGCGATCTTGGAAGGGCGTCCACCGATGCTGTCCCGCACCCGCACGGCCACCCTCGTCTCCGGCGCGGTCGCCACCGCGCTTGCCGCCACGCTGGTTCCGCTCCTGGGGACCCCCGCGGGCGCCGCCTCCTACGGCACCCCGACGATCTCCCTGTCCGCCTCCTACCTCTCCGGAGCGGTCGGCGGCACCGCCGACCCGGCCGTCGCGGTCACCGTCGCGCAGAGCGGCGCGGACGCCTCCGCGCTGACCGTCGCCGCCTCGGCCAGCACCAAGACCTCCGTGGCCGGCACCGGCGACGTGACCGTCACCGGTACGGGCGGCACCCGCAGCCTCACCGTCGCCCCCCGCGCCCGCGGCTATGCCGATCTGACGGTCAAGGTGACCGGCCTCGGCGGCAAGACCGCCACCAAGACGCTGCACTACGCCGCCTCCGCCGCCGTCGGCCACGCCGCCGACACCCGGTACACCACCGGCTCCAGCGACGCCTCCGCCGCCGTGGACGTCGGCGGCGGCTACATGGTCGTCGCCGACGACGAGAGCAACGTGCTGCGGCTGTACGCGCGGGACGGCTCCGGCGCCCCCGTCCGCACCTGGGACATCGGCTCCAAGGCCGGCGCCTCCTCCGAGATCGACATCGAGGCCGGCACCCGCGCGGGCGACACCATCTACTGGACCGGCTCGATGGGCAACAACAAGGACGGCGAGATCAAGGCCGACCGCTCCACCCTCTTCGCCACCACCGTCACCGGCAGCGGCGCCGGCACCCAGCTGACCGTCTCCGGATACTACGAGGGCCTGCGCGCCGACCTGATCGCCTGGGACAAGGCGGCCGGCAACCGCTACGGCTTCGCCGCGGGCGCCGCCTCCGGCGAGATACCCAAGGCCATCGACGGCTTCAACGCCGAGGGCATGGAGTTCGCCCCCGGCTCCACCAGCACCGCCTACATCGGCTTCCGCGCCCCGCTGGTGCCCCCGGCCTCCGGCGGCAAGGCGCTGCTGGTGCCGGTCACCAACCTCGACAAGCTCGTCGGCGGCAAGCCCAACACCTCCGTCCACGCCACCTTCGGCACCCCGATCACCCTCGACCTCGGCGGCCTCAGCGTCCGCGACATCCGCCGCAACGCCGCCGGGCAGTACCTGATCCTGGCCGGCTCCTGGGCCGCCGACGACAACAGCGACCCGTACGCCCTCTACTCCTGGGACGGCACCGCGAGCGGCACCCCCGTCAAGCTGCTCGACCTGCCCACCTCCGACCCGGGTGCCTGGGAGGCCGTCGTGGACGTCCCGGACCTCACCGTCCCCGGCGCCCGCGCGCAGCTGCTGACCGACAACGGTGCCGCCGACCTGTACGGCGACGGCAAGGAGGCCAAGGACCTCAGCCACCCCGAGTGGCAGAAGTCCCGCAGCACCTGGTTCACCCTCGGCGGCTGAACCGCAGGGCCGCGCCGCCCGCCACCAGCAGCATGCCGGCGCCCGTGAGCATCAGCGCGGGCGCCCGGTGGCGGCTGCCCGTGGCGGCGAGTTCGGGTCCGGGGCCCGCGCCGCCCTCGTCGCCCTTGCCCGGTCCGGTGCCGGGGCCCGGTCCGGTGCCCTTGCCCGGTCCGGTGCCGGGACCCGCGCCGGGGGAGGTGTCCGGCGCCGGGGATCCGGCCGGGCCGGCACTCGGTCGTCCGCCGCCTTCCGTACCCGGCCCCGCGCCGGGCGCGGTGGGCGTGCCGCCGTCCCCGCCGGTCTCACCGCCGCCGGGCAGGTCCGGGCGGGGCGACTGGGGTCCGGCGGTGCCGGTCCGGGGCGGGACGACGTCGAAGTCGTAGCCGGCGGACTCCCCGACCCAGTCGCCGTCCCGGCCGCGCCGCTCCATGATCGTGGCCGACGCCCTGACCCGTCCGGCGGGCGTCCGGGCCGTGAAGCGCAGCCGCAGCGCGATCGCCACCGCGCGGCCCGGCGGCAGGGTGGTGCCCGGGCCGTTCTCGCCGCCCACCACGGCGATGTTCTCGTCGTTGTCCGTGTGCTCGACGGACACCGGCCGCCAGGCGCGGTCCTGTTCGCCCCCGGCGCTCCGGGCGGTCGTCACCTCGTACTCGAGGAGGATCTGATCGGCCGTCAGTTTCCGGCCGCGGTCGACGAAGACCAGGACCGGGTGCACGTCGCGCAGGGGTTCGCGGGAGCGGTTGGCCAGCTCCACCCGGAACTCCCGGGCCCCGGCCCCCGCCGTGTACGCGTGCGGGCCGCCCACCAGCCGGGCGGTGACCGGGAAGGGTTCCTCCCCGGCCGCGCGGGGGGTCGTCAGGGCGGCCGCGGTCGCGGCCAAGGCCAGAGCGCTGCACCACCTCATGGGCAGCGAAGCTGTCACGGTCATCGGTTGATATGTCCGCGCGGCACGGTGCCGGCCCGCCTCCGCACCCGTACGGGCGGCTAGCCCACCGCCGTCTGGCCGAAGAGCGGGGCCAGCGCCAGCAGCGCGGCACCCTCGGCGACCACGCGCCGCCCGGCCGGGGCGACGGTGACGGGCACCGTGCGGCCGGCGGCGCGCAGCGTGCGCGGGTCCATCGCGGCGGCGACCTCCCGCGTGAACAGCGCGGGATCCGCCAGTACGGTACGGCCGCCGAGTACGACCCGGTCGATGTCCAGCAGGGAGACCAGGTTGGCGGCGCCGACGCCGAGCAGCCGGGCCGCCTCCTGCGGGGCGCCGCGGCCCACGGCGGCCAGGCACAGGGCCTCCAGGCAGCCCCGGTTCCCGCAGGCGCACACCGGCCCGTCCAGGGCGACCGCCTGGTGGCCGAACTCCCCGGCGCCGGTGCGGGCGCCGCGGTGCAGGGCGCCGCCGAGCACCAGGCCCGCGCCGAGCCCGGTTCCCAGATGCAGGTAGCCGAACGAGTCCCCGGCGTCCCGGTCCGCCCCGGTGCCGCCGTCGGCGTCGCCGCCGGGCGGGAGCACGGCGAGGGCGGCGGCGTTGGTGTCCTTGTCCAGTACGACGGGCAGCCCGAGCCGGTCTGCCAGCGCGTCGCGCAGCGGATAGCCCTCCCAGCCGGGCAGACCGGTGACGCGGTGAAGTACCCCCGCGGTGTGGTCGAGCGGGCCGGGGCAGGCGAGCCCGGCGCCGAGCACCGCCCCGTCCGCGCCGGGCGTCCCGGCGACGGTCTCCCGGACCAGGACCGCCACCGACTCCAGCACCCGCCCGGCCGGGCGGCCGAGGTCCAGCGGGACGGTGCGGGCGTCCACCACGCCGCCCGCCAGGTCGGCCAGCACCACGGTCAGTTCGTCGCGGTCCAGGTGCACCCCCACGGCGTACCGGGCACGGCGCGCCAGGCGCAGCAGCGTGCGCGGCTTGCCACCGGTGGGGGCGCCGCGGCCCGCCTCGTCCACCAGCCCGTCGGCGCGCAGCCGTGCGGTGATCTTGCTGACGGCCTGCGGGGTCAGCCCGGTGCGCTCCGCCAGTTCCAGCCGGCTGATGCCCGCGCCCTCGCCCGCCGTCGCCGTCCGCAGCAGGCCGAGGACGAGGGCGGCGTTGTGGCTGCGCAGCGCGGGCAGGTTCGCGCCGGAGATTGCCCTGTTCACATCTCCCATTGTGGGCACCGCTTGCACTTTGGCAACAGCGTTGCTTAAGTGGTCGCATGGCTCCCGCACCCCTTCGTGTCGGGCTGGTCGGCTACGGCCTGGCCGGCTCGGTCTTCCACGCCCCGCTGATCGCCACCACCGACGGCCTCGTCCTGGACACCGTTGTCACCGGCAGCCCGGAGCGCCGGGCGCAGGCCCGCGCCGAGTACCCGGACGTCCGCCTGGCCGACACCCCGGACGAGCTGTGGAAGCGCGCCGGCGAGCTCGACCTGATCGTCGTGGCGTCGCCCAACAAGACCCATGTCCCGCTCGCGACCGCCGCCCTGGAGGCGGGGCTCCCGGTCGTCGTCGACAAGCCGATCGCCGGCACCGCGGCCGAGGCGCACGCCCTCGCGGACCTCGCCGAGAAGCGCGGCCTGCTGCTGTCGGTCTTCCAGAACCGCCGCTGGGACAACGACTTCCTCACCCTGCGCGGCCTGGTCGAGCGCGGCGAACTGGGCGAGGTGTGGCGCTTTGAGTCCCGCTTCGAGCGGTGGCGGCCGAGCCTGAAGGGCGGGTGGCGCGAGTCCGGCGACCCCGCCGAGGTCGGCGGCCTCCTCTACGACCTGGGCAGCCACCTGGTCGACCAGGCGCTCACCCTCTTCGGTCCCGCCGTCTCCGTCCACGGCGAGCTGGACCTGCGCCGGCCCGGCGCCCAGGTCGACGACGACGCCTTCGTGGCCGTCACCCACGCCGGCGGCGTCCGCTCCCACCTGTGGATGAGCGCCACCACCGCGCAGCTCGGCCCCCGCTTCCGGGTGCTCGGCAGCACCGCCGGGTACGTCAAGCACGGCCTGGACCCGCAGGAGGCCGACCTGCGCGACGGCGCGCGCCCCGCTCCCGGCGCCGAGTGGGGCACCGAACCGGAGTCCGCCTGGGGCCTGCTCGGCGCCGGCGACGACGTGCGCCCCGTGCCGACCGTCCACGGGGACTACCCCGCCTACTACGCCGCGGTCGCCGCCGCCCTGCGCGACGGCACCCCGCCGCCGGTCGGCGCCCGCGAGGCGGCCGCCGCCCTCACCGTCCTGGAGGCGGCCGCCGTCTCCGCCCGCGAGGGACGCACCGTACGGATCGAGCCGACGGCCTGATCGCATCCCGCACGTCCCCGGGGGTACAGCGCCCGGCCGCGGTTCCGCTCCTCCCGGAACCGCCGGCCGGGCGCTCCTCACCCTCGGGCGCCGGGACCGCGGGAGTGGTCCGGCACGTCAGGGGAGAGACGGTGGGCCGTCGCCGTGCCGCCCGGCTCGGGCAGGCGGGCGCGGAAGCGCACCAGCACCGTGCCGTCCGCCGTGTGGTGCACCCGTACGCCGTCGGGGGGCTCACCGTCCCCGGTGCCGGTCAGCTCCCGGCACAGCCGGGTGGTCTCGTCCGAGGACGGCGGCTCCGGAGGCGTGCCGTCGGGCGCGGCGGGCGGCCGGCCGTAGCCGGTGTCCGTCACGCACACCGAACAACGGGCGCCGTCCACGCCCAGCGTGACGCGGAACCGGCGTGTCTGACCGTGGGCGACGACATAGCCGCAGGCGACCCCGACCGCCTCGGCCACCCGCGCCGCCGCGGCGCCGTACGCCAGGGTCTCCAGCGCCGCCCCGCTCATCCGGGCGGCCAGCGCGTCACTGCCGGGGGCACGCCGCAGGGAGAAGGTCCAGGAGACGTCGGTTGCGGATCTGTGCGGATCGGACAGGGACAGTCGTGAGGAGGCCGCGAGCTTGGCCATGGCCGGACCACGTCCTGAAGGCATAGGAGGCACTTCCGGCGACCGGGGTCCTGGGCCGCCCTGTCAGGCTAGAACACCTGAACGCGGCCGGGCTAGGGCGTGTCGGGGGCGCGCGCCCGCAGCGCGCGTCAGGCCGCGGGCTCCGGCCAGTCCGGGAGGATGGTGAAGCACTGGGTCAGCCGGGTCGCCCGCAGCGTGCGCATCGTGAACTCGTCCCGGCACACCAGCCGTACCCGCCCGGCGTGCTCCTCGGCCCGGCGCCGGGCGCGCACCAGTGCGGACAGCCCGCTGCAGTCGATGAACTCCACCGGACGCAGATCCACCACGATGTCCGGGCGGTCGGCCCCCGTCAGGGCGTCGAGCGCGGCGGACACCCCGGGCGCGGTGAGCACGTCCACCTCGCCGCCGAGCGTCACCAGGGTGCTGGCGCCGTCCGCGCGCCGGTGGATCCGGGGCGTGGGGTCTGTGGCGTCGTCGGACATGGGAACCGTCTCCGGAAGCGGGAGCATGGGGCTGCGCTACGGGCAGCGGGACGCCACCGGGGTCCGGGGTGGTGGGTCCAGCCTATGCCGGACGGGCCGTCACACGCGCGGCGGAGGAGCAGACTTGACTTTCCCCCGCGAACGGATCATGCTCCGCCGTCGCGCAGAGGGCCGGAGTCCACCGCACCCGTCACGACACCCCGCGCCAGTTCCGTCAGCCGGACCCGGTGCGTGCGCGCGTACCGCCGCAGCGCCGTGAACGCCTCGTCGACACCCACGCCCCAGCGCTCCGCCAGCACGCCCTTGGCCTGCTCCAGGACGACCCGGCTCTCCAGCGCCGCCTGCAACTGGTCCGCCAGCACCTCCTGCCGGCTCCTGGCCCGTTCCTGCAGTATCCCGATCGCGGCGGCGTCCGCGAACGCCCCGGCCAGCGCCACATCACCGCCCGGTGGCTCCCCGGGCTCACCGCGGAACAGGTTCAGCGCGCCGATCACCTCGGCCCGGCGCCGCAGCGGCACGGCATAGGTCGCCTGGAAGCCGCGGTCGCGCGCCAGCGGGGCGAAACGCGGCCAGCGGTCGTCGCAGCGCGCCAGGTCCGGGGCGGTGACCACGGTCGAGGCGCGGTAGCAGTCCAGGCACGGCCCCTCCTCCCGCTGCCGCCCCAGGAGTTCGCCCGCCCCGCCGCGGCCGGCCGCGGTCCGCAGCGCGCCCTGCCCGTCGTCCAGCATCAGTCCCGCGGCCGTCACGTCCAGCAATTCCACGCAGCGGTCGGCCAGTCGCCCCAGGAAGACGCCGACGTCGAAGTCGCCGTCCAGGGTGTCGGCCAGTTCCACGAAGACCTGCGCGAGCCTCAGCTCGCGTAACCCGTGCACGGGATGCTCTGTCACACACCGCTCCTTCCCTCGGCGGTCACGGCTTTCGCGGGGGGATTCTGCCACGGCGGCGATGCGCGGCATTCGACGGTAAAGGCGGCAACTGACCTGTTCTGAGGGCCCTTCGGCGGTTCGGTGTGCCAGGATTGACGGCGACCGGTCTCGTCCCGCCATCCAAGGGGGAGTGGATGTTCGGCACCAACACCGGCCCGTTGCGCAGGGTGGCCTG
Source organism: Streptomyces sp. NPDC026673 (assembly GCF_040638135.1). Taxonomy (NCBI): domain Bacteria; kingdom Bacillati; phylum Actinomycetota; class Actinomycetes; order Kitasatosporales; family Streptomycetaceae; genus Streptomyces; species Streptomyces sp. NPDC026673. The sequence continues at coordinate 23,538 of NZ_JBEZXR010000032.1, forward strand.
CGCGGTGTCCGCCGCCGGCCTGCTCTCCGTGGCGCTGGGCGGCTGCTTCACCACCGGGGGACCCGGGGGGAGCCGGCAACAGGGCCGCGGCCAGAGCCCCGGGGCCACGACGGCCGGGGCACCGTTCTGGGTCAACCCCGACACGGCCGCCGCGCGCCAGGCCGCGCGGTGGCGCGAGGACGGCCGGGAGGCGGACGCCGCGCTGCTGGAGCGGATCGCCAGCCGGCCCGTCGCCGAGTGGATCGGCCAGGACGACGCCCGCGGGCAGGCCCGGGGGTACACCGAGGCCGCCGCCCGCGACGGCCGCGTCCCCGTGCTCGTGCTCTACAACATCCCGCACCGCGACTGCGGTCAGTACTCCAGGGGCGGCGCCGACGACGGCGCCGGCTACCGCGCCTGGCTGGACGAGGTCGCGGCCGGCATCGGCGACCGCGAGGCGCTGGTGATACTGGAGCCGGACGCCCTCACCCACATCGTCGACGGCTGTACGCCCCGCGAGTTCCACGAGGAGCGCTACGCCCTGCTGACCCATGCGGTGGACACCCTCAAAGCGCTGCCCCGCACCAAGGTCTACCTCGACGCGGGCAACGCGGGCTGGGTCAGCGACCCGGCACGGCTGGCCGGCCCGCTGCGGGCGGCCGGCATCGGCAAGGCCGACGGCTTCGCCCTGAACACCTCGAACTTCTACACGACCACGGCGAACGCGGAGTACGGCAGGAAGCTGTCCGCCCGGCTCGACGGCAAGCACTTCGTCATCGACACCAGCCGCAACGGCCGCGGCCCCCTCGACGGCGCCCATGACGAGGCCTGGTGCAACCCGCCCGGCCGCGGCCTGGGCACGCCGCCCACCACCGACACCGGCGACGAACTCGTCGACGCCTATCTGTGGATCAAGCGTCCCGGCGACTCCGACGGCACCTGCAAGGGCGGGCCGCAGGCCGGGGCCTGGTGGCCGGAGTACGCCCTTGGGCTGGCCCGGCGCGCGGCCTCCTGACCGCGCGCCGGACCGCTCCCGTCAGGTCACCCGCACCCAGCGCGCCTCGGACGGTGTGCCCTCCTCGTCGGTGACGACGAGCATGTACCAGCCCGGCGGCACGATCGACGGGTCCTCGGGGACGGTCACGCTCACCGACCCCTTGCCGCTCCTGACGTCCAGCGCGATCGACCGCTGCTCCACGTCGGTGGCGTGGGTGACCGCGCTCGGCCGGATCAGCCGCGCGGCCTCGATGTGCTCCGCGTACGCGGTCGGGTAGGTGGCCGTGCCGCCGCGCCGCACGGCCGTCGGGCCGGCGCCGAGCGAGGGCCTGGAGTCCCGGTAGCGGTAGGCCGGGGTGTAGACCTCGATCCGCTGCTCGAAGAAGCCCGGCTTGGTGTCGTCCTTGTCCCCGAAGAGCGGGTTGGAGCCGAAGACCGCCACCCGGCCGTCGGGCAGCAGCAGCGCCTCGGCGTGGTAGTTGCGGCCGACCGCCGGGTCGGCCGCCTCCACGAAGGCGTTGCCCGCCGGGTCGTAGATCTGCGCCCGCAGGATGTCGCTGCCGCCGCGGCCCCGGTAGTCGCGGGAGCCGCCGGTGGTGAACAGGGTGTCGTCCGGCAGGATCACCGTGTTCAGGTAGCGGGTGGGCTCGGGCAGGTCGGGCCCCTCGGTGTACCGCGGGTTCGCCTCGTTCAGGTCCACCACGGCGGTGCGGGTGGTCGAGGAGCGCGACTCGCCGACCCCGCCGCCGCCCAGGACCATCACCTTCTGGTCCTGCGCGGGCGGCAGCAGCACCGAGCCGGCCGTTTCCAGGTCCCCCGCGTCCTTCAGGCCGGGGACCTCGGTGAAGCGGTTGGTGCGCAGGTCCCACAGGCCCGGGACGCGGCCCTCGTCGGCCGGCCCGTAGCCCGCGTTGGCGCCCGAGTAGAAGATCCTGCCGCCCTTCATGAGGAAGAGCGCGGGGTAGGTCGGGAAGTAGCGCTCCTTGGTGTACGTCCACTTCCGGGTCTTGGGGTCGTAGATCTCGTTCTTGCCCGGGACGACCTGCCCGATGTCGTCCAGCCCGGAGACCGAGAGCACCCGGCCGTCGGCGAGGGTGACCAGTGTCGGGTACCAGCGGGCCTCGTTCATCGGGTCGACCGGGATGTAGCGCTCGGCGACCGGGTCGAACTCGTAGGTCTCCTTGATCCCCTGGAAGTCCTTCTTGTCCAGGCCGAGCTTGGTGGCCAGTCCGTAGAAGTTGTTCCGGTCCTCGCCCTCCAGACCCCGGATCTCGTACTGGGCCGCGGTGTTGACGATGCCCTTCTCGCCCTTCACCAGGGACTGCACGAACACCCGCACCTCGCTCGCGGTGACCGTGACCCGGCCGGTCTTCTTGTCGACCGTCTTCTTCGCACGCGGGACGTTGACGGGGAACTCCGAGCGGAAGGCCCTGCCGTTCTCGTTGTTGACGAAGATCGTGCCCTTGGGGAAGTTCCGCGGTGCGTCCGGGTCCTCGTTCTTGATGAGCATGGCGCCGCCCGCCCGGTCCACGGCTTCCTTGAGCTTCTCGTAACGGGCGGTTCCGCCGGCCACCAGCAGCGTGCCGTCGGCCAGCTGGGTGTGGCCGGCGCAGAACATGTCCTTGGGGGTGTCGATCTCCTTGAAGGTGTTCTTCACCGGGTCCCAGAGCACGCTCTTGAAGGACTTGGCCTTGAAGTTCCGCTCGTCGTTGCCGGAGCCGGCGATCAGCAGCACCTTGCCGGTGCGCAGCAGCGCGGCGTGGATGGCGTTGATGCGGTACTTCTCGGGGACGTCGACCATGTCCCAGTGCCCGTAGGCGGCCTTGTACCCGGGCTGGTTGATCTTGTAGTCGTGGTATTTCGCGGCCGAGTAGCCGTAGATCGCCGGGGCGTTCATGCCGGCGAGGACTCCCACGGCGGTGCCCCCGACGGCGATCTTCCGCAGTCTGCGACCGGGTCGGTAGCTCATCGGGCGGCGCTCCTGGAACGTACGAGGGACAGGGACCATACGGCCATCGGTGCCAGCGCCAGGACGAACGCCAGCGTCGCCCACGTGCGCATCGCCACATGGGTGTGGTTGTTGAAGAAGCTCGCCGCGAGCGATCCGCCGAAGACGAGCAGCCAGAACAGGTGGATGCGGAAGGTGGACAGCAGCCGGTCGGGGCTCGCGGAATCACCCTTGGGCGTGACCACGAATCTGCTCTTGCGCCGGAGCACCGCGTCCATCAGCGAGCGGGCGTAGATCGGCGCGGAGAGCGCCGACATGACCATGCCCGCCGCTCCCGAGGAGCCCTCGGGTTCGTGGGGGCTGACGTTGTGCCGCCGGTTCCAGACGTACAGGCCGATCTGGAGGGCGGCGGCGTCGCTGTAGAGCATCATCCAGACCTCGGAGTCGATCTGGATGCCGGAGGCGCCGAGCCCGAGGAACAGGGCGCAGCTGAGGCCGCCCAGGATCCAGTTGACGGCCGTCATCGGGTAGTACACGACCATCAGCGTGTAGTTGAGCAGCCGCCCGGGGGAGAGGGTGAACGGCACCTTCCAGAACTGCTTGATGAGGGTCTCGTAGGTGCCCCGGCTCCACCGCAGCTGCTGGGTGAAGAAGTCGGTCCAGGAGGACGGTCCCTCGCCGACGGCCAGCACGTCCGGGGTGTAGACCGAGCGCCATGTGCGGCCGGTGGCGGGATTGCGGTGCCGGTGCAGCTCCAGGCCGGTGGCCATGTCCTCGGTGATGGAGTCGTACAGCCCGCCGACGCTCTTGACGGCACTGACGCGGACGGCGTTGTTGGTGCCGACGAACATGGGCGAGCCGTAGCGGTTGCCGGCCCGCTGGATGAGCGCGTGGAAGAGGAACTGCTGGCTCTCGGCGGCCTTGGTGACCGCGCTGTCGTAGTTGCCGTAGACCTGGGGGCCGACGACGAAGGCGATGTCCGGATCGCGGAAGTAACCGAGCATCCGCTCCAGGAAGTTGGGGAGCGGGACGTGGTCGGTGTCGACGGAGGCGAAGACGTCGTAGTCGTCGCCGTGGGCGTCGAGCCAGGCGTTGTAGTTGCCGTGCTTGGTCCGGGCGCGGAAGGCGCCGGAGGGCTGGTTCCACCGCTCGACGCCCTTGCGGGTGAAGTGGCGGACGCCCAGCCGTTCGCACAGGCGCTTGACGTCGGCGTCGTCGCCCTCGTCCAGGAGCCAGATGTGCAGCGTGCCGCGGTGGCGCAGCCGGACCGCGGCCTCCAGGGTCGCGCGCACCATCTCCAGGGGCTCCTTGCCCGGGACGAAGGTGGTCAGGAAGGCGACCTTGGTGCCCTGTTCGGGGACCACGGGTATCGGGTCGCGCGCGACGAGTGTCGCGTGGGCGTTCGACGTGACGTTGATCAGCCGGAAGAGCTCGATCAGGCCGATGGATATGAGCATCACGAGGTCGCAGGCGGTCATCCAGCCGGGCGCGTGCTCCCGGCGGGTCCAGTGGGCCGGCTGCATCAGCCAGGCGAGCAGCACCGCGGAGAGCACCGGGGCCGCGCAGAGCAGCAGCGCCGCGCGTATCCGGTGGGGTTCCTCGGAGAGCAGGCTGCGGTACTTCACCCGGTACGGGACGCCGGGGTCGGGCTCGGTGAGCGGGCCCGCGAGTCTGCTGTAGTGCTCGTAGTCGTACCGGGGTGCCACCGCGCCGGGCTCCGGCCGGGAGGGGCCGGGGCGGGTCTGCTGGGGTATGACGGGCACGGGCGTGCCGGCACGAGGGTCGGTGGTGTACTGCTGGGCGCCGGGTGTCGGCGGCATGTGGATGCTCCCCCCGAAGCATGTGCGCCGCTGTCGCGGCGGTGTTGGTGTCCCCGGGCGCTGCGGCCCCCCGCCCCCGGGGCATACGTGGGCGTTTCTGTGGCCTCAGGGTCGCGTGAGGCTGGCTATGACTCGTCAACGACCGGACCACCGTGAGGTAACGCCTGAATCCACCCCCTCGCCCCCCGAGGACCGTCCCCTGGGTCCCCGCACGGAAAAAGCCGCCAAACCGGACCCTCTTGTTCCCCGGTAAGGGTGCATAGGTCCGTTTGGCGGAGACATGTCCTGCGGACCCAGCCTCCCCGAATGCCCGTCTTGATCGCAAGATGCGAAACGAGTTGTTAACCGGTCATATGAGCGATTTAATCCCTTGTGTGCTCCGGTGCGAGACGCACCCCGGTCCCCTCAGGGACGGGCGAGCAGCAGCAGGACCGCGTCGTCGTCGAGCGTGCCGCCGGTGTGCCGCAGCAGGTCCGCGTAGAGCCGCTCGACGGCGGCGTCGAGATCGCCCGCGGCACCCGCCGCGAATCTGCCCACGCGCCCCGCGAGCGGGTAGAAGGAGCCGTCCATGGCGCCCCGGGCCTCGATGACGCCGTCGGTGTACAGCACCAGGACGTCCTCGGGGTCGAGCCGCTCGTGCCACGGCGCGGGGGCGCCGCGGGCGTAGCGGGAGAGCCCGAGCGGCACCCAGGGGTCCGGCGGGTCCAGGGAGGCGACCGTGCCGTCCGGCGCGACGCGCAGCGGCGCGGTGTGTCCGTAGTGCAGCAGTGCGACCTCGCCCGGGTCGGCGAACTGGAGGAAGAGCGCCGTCGTGAAGTCGCCCGCCTCCACATGCCGGTCCACACTCGCGTCCACGCGCTCCGCGACCCGGGTCAGGCTCCGCTCGTCGTACGCCGCCTCCCGGAACGAGCCCAGCGTCACCGCCGCGGTCCGCACCGCCGCCAGGCCCTTGCCGCGTACGTCCCCGATCAGGCCCCGCACCCCGTACGGGGTCTCCACCAGGGCGTACAGGTCGCCGCCGATCTGCGCGGCGTCGGCCGCCGACATGTAGCGCACGGCCACGCGCAGGCCGCCGACCTCGGGCCCGGGCGGTGGCAGCAGCGCCCGCTGGGCGGCCTCGGCGACCGAGTGCACGGCCGCGAAGATCCGTCTGCCCTGTTCGTAGCGCCAGGCGATGTAGGTGGCGAAGAGGGTCACCGCGCAGTAGGCGACCAGTTGTCCGCGTACCACGATGGCGGCCTCCGGCACTCCCCTGAACTCGTCGTAGGGGAGGAGCGCGATCTGCGCGGCCAGGCCGGCGGCTCCCACCAGCAGCGTCCGCCGCCAGCTGGTGGAGACGCCCGCCACGGCCGGGGCCATCACCATCATGGGTGCCAGATAGGTCTCGCGGCCGGTCAGCCCGTCGGCGAGCGCGATGACGACGATGAGGGCCAGCGGCAGGAGCAGCCCCCGCCCCAGCGGGACGAGCGCGTCGAGGACCCGCAGGGCGGGCCCGCCGACGTACGGCCGTCTCCGGAGCCGGGAGGTCACTCATCGAACATAAACGGAGGGGGCATCCCGGGGGAAACCGGTGTACGCCGGGCAGTGCCGTCCCGGGGTCTCCCGGGGTCCGCAGGACCCCCGCGTACCGGCCGGCGGCTCACGGCACGGCGGCGTCCTCGCCGCCGTCGTCGGCGGCGGGCGCGCCCATCCGTGCCAGCAGCAGGGCGACGTCGTCGTCGGGTGACTGAAGCCGGCTGCCCAGGACGACGTCGCAGGTGTCGGTCAGGGAGCGGCCGCGGCTCTTGAGCTTGAGGATGCGCATGAGGTTGCGCAGCCCCACGTCGATCGACTGCCGCCGGTCCTCGACCAGCCCGTCGGTGAACATCGCCAGCAGCGTGCCCTCGGCGAGCTTGCGCTCCACCGTGCGAAAGCGGATGCCGCCGACGCCCAGCGGCACCGCGTTGGGCAGGTCGATCAGCTCGGCGCGGCCGCCCGGCGGCACCAGTACCGGTGGCAGGTGCCCCGCGGTGGAGAACTGGCAACGGCCGGTCGCGGGGTCGCAGACGGCGTAGACGCAGGTGGCGATGAAGTCGCCCTCGGCGCTGCCGGTGATGTTGTCGAGGTGGGCCAGCACCTCGTCCGGCGGCAGGTCGAGCCGGGCGAAGGCCCGCGTCGCCGTGCGCAGCTGGCCCATGATCGCCGCCGCGTGCAGGCCCTTGCCCATCACGTCGCCGACGATCAGCCCGACCTTGCCGTCCCGCAGCTGCAGGACGTCGTACCAGTCCCCGCCGACCTCCCGGACGGCGGGGATGTAGCGGGCGGAGATCTCCATCCCGTCGACGCGCGGCGGCTCGTGCGGCAGCAGACTGCGCTGGAGGGTGAGCGCGGCGTTGCGCTCACCCGCGTACAGCCGCGCGTTGTCGATGGATATCGCGGCCCGTGCCGCCAGTTCCACGGCCAGGGTGCGGTCCTCGTCGTCGAAGGGCTTCAGGTTGCGGGTGCGGAACATCCCGACGACTCCCAGCACCTCGCCGCGGGCGATGAGGGGCGCGGCGAGGTAGGAGTGCGCCCCGGCCCGCTTCAGCTGGGCGGCGGCCCGGTCGTCGCGGGCGATACGGCGCAGCATGCGGCTGCTCACCCGGTGCACGACCACCGGCTGCCCCTCCCGTACGGCCTTGGTGATCAGCCGGTCGTCGGCGTACCGGGCCAGTTCCCCGACCGGGTCGACGGCGCCGATCGCCTCGCTGGACTCGGCGGCCGCGACCGCCAGCGCCCGGAACTCGGCGGACTGCTGGGCGCGCACCTTGGGCACCGGGCCGCCGCGCAGCACCACGTCCAGGACGTCGACGGTGGCGATGTCGGCGAGCGTCGGGACCACCACCGAGGCCAGTTCCCGCGCGGTCTGCTGCAGGTCCAGCGTGGTGCCGATCCGGGTACCGGCCTCGGCGATCACCGCGAGCCGGCCGCGGGCCTCGGCGATCTCCTCGGCGGCCTGGTGGCGCTCGGTGAAGTCCGCGACGGAGGCGGCCAGGCCCAGCACCCGCCCGGTGGGGTCCTGGATCCGGTAGTACGAGATCGACCAGGCGTGGTCGTGCTCCTGGTCGGCGAAGGTCCTGACCACCGTCTCCAGGTCCAGCAGCGGCTCCCCGGTCTCCAGCACCTGCCGCATCCGCGCCTCGATCGTCCGGAACTCCGGCCCGGGCGAGAGCTCGCGCACCCTGCGGCCGAGCATCGCCGCGGCGGGCAGACCGTGCAGTTCCTCCATGGCCCGGTTGACCCGCACGATCCGCAGGTCCGTGTCGAAGACGGCGAGCCCGATGGGGGACTGGTCGACGAGGCTGCTGGACAGCGCCATGTCCGTCTCCACCCGCCGCACACTGGAGAGGTCGGCGCCCAGGCCCAGCGCGTACACGCCGCCGTCCACGTCGTGCATGCGCATGTTGCGGAACTCGACATCGCGGGTCGTGCCGTCGGCGTGCACGATGGGGAACACGCCCTGCCAGACCGCACCCGCCCTGACCTGCTTGAACAGCTCGGTGACCAGTTCCAGCTGGTCGGGCGCCACGAGCAGGAGCCCGGCGTTCTGCCCCAGCGCCTCGGCCGCCGAATAGCCGAACAGGCGTTCGGCCTCCGGGCTCCAGAGCACGATGTGGCCGGTGCGGTCCAGCACCATCGCCGCCACCTGGAGAAGGTCGAGCAGGCCTCCGGGCGAGGCGGCCCCTGGACTCGGCCGGGCCTCCCTGCCCGTGCCGGGCGGCGGCGGATCGTGCTCGCGCATGGCCTCCTCGTGAGCCCCCGTAGAGCTCTCACATCATCGCTACGGGATATTTTCGCACCGAGTCCCCCCGGCCGCCGCCCTTCCCGCACAAACGAGCGAGGGCGCCCCTCCCGAAGGAGGGGCGCCCTCTCGCTGTGCGCCGCCAGGGACTCGAACCCCGAACCCGCTGATTAAGAGTCAGCTGCTCTGCCAGTTGAGCTAGCGGCGCTCACCGACAGAGAGGATCCTACCTGACCAGAGGCGGTGCTTCCGACCACGTCCTCCAGCAGCGCGGGGTCGTCGTCGAGCCAGCCCAGCCGGACCATCTTCACCCCGGCCTGGAAGCGGCTGTCGGCCCCTATCTGCTGCATCAGCTCGGCCACTATCCGCCGCACCGTCCGGTCGGAGAGCCCCAGCTTGCGGCCTATCGCCTCGTCCGTCAGCCCCGAGGCGAGCAGGCGGACGACCTCCCGGTGCCGGGCGGCGGGCGCGGCGCCGACGTCGTCGGTGAACAGGTCCGAGGCCGCGGCCCAGCAGTGCTCGAACATCTGGCGCAGCACGGCGACCATGGCGGGGCTGCGCAGGACCATGGCGGAGCCCGAGCTGCCGTCGCCGGCGCCCTCGTCGAGCCCCAGCGCGGGCACCACCGCGAGCGTGTGGTCGACGATGATCATCTTCATCGGGATCGTCGCTGCCGTCCGCACCTCGCCGCCGTCGTTGGCGAACCTCCTGAGGTGGGCGCGGACGTTCGGCACGGCCGCCGCCGTGGCCAGATAGATGGAACGCTGCCGCACGCCGCGGCCGAGCGCCTCGCGGTTGCGGTCGTCGGCCTTGAAGAGGTGTACGAGCTCCGGCGGCACGCTGGGGTGCATCGAGAGGATCTCGGCCGTGACGGTGCTGGCCGCCTCGTCGAGGATCGCCGCGATCTGGGAGGGCTGGGCGGCGACCTCGATCCGCGCCTCCGCGAGCTGCCGCATGTGGACCGGCTGGAACTCCGAGGCGACGTGGCTGAGCGCGGTGTGGGCGGTCGTGATCGTGTTGATCAGTTCCTCGGTGCGCCGGCGGCTGCCCTCGATCAACTGGGCCATGGCGGTGGCGGGAGAGTGCACGGACCAGCCGCTGCGTGACGCGGGGAAGCGCGCGGCCAGACCCAACTCGGCGAGGCAGAGCAGCGTTTCGTCGAGTTCTTCGCGTGTCCAGCCCGTGAGCCCGCAGACGCTTTCGCGTGACCAGTCGGCGTCGCGGAGCGCCAGAGCGTAGAGTTCCTGCGCCCGGGCGCGCAGAAGGTCGTCGTCGGTCACTGCTCGCACCCCCAATGCTTCACGTCACCCCCGGCTGGGCTCAGAGTACGTGGCGGGACGCGCGTATGGACCCATCGGGGGCCATCCGGTCCCATGTGTCCGCATAGGGCCATGTCCGATTCCGGAACGTGAAAACTACAGACCAGCGGCTTGCCGTCCGACAGAATTCAGTCAGCCGTACGGTTCCCCCAGGCCGGACCGGCACCCCCGCTCCGCAAAACCCGAGTTCGCACCCCCAGGACAGGTCTGCCATGACTTCGATTCGCCGCTACGCCCTCCGTGCAGTACTGGGCGTCGTCGCCGCCATCTCGTTGGGGTTGATCGGCGCCACGACCGCTTCCGCGCAGCCCGCGCCCGGCGATGTCAACCGCTCGGTGGCTCCCTCCGACATCATCTGGTAATCGACCAACGGGCAGACCCCCAAAGACAACACCACACCCCCCCAATAGCCACACCCCCTCCCCCCACGCTGATGGGCCCGGCATACCTCCCCCCTCTTGCCGGGCCCTTCAGCATGCCCGCGTGCGGGGCGGGTATCCGCCATGGCTGATTCATGCCGTCCGGGAGCGGTGGGGTGATGTGGCGCGCCACGTCGGCGGCGCCGTCCGCCTTCTGCGGCGACGGGCACGTCCGGCGGCCCGTGCCCCCGCGGCGTGCCGCCGGCTCCGCCGACCGCCGGTCGGCGCAGCCGCGAACCCCGCGTACCCCCGCGGGCCTTGCGTCCCTACGGGCCACCGCCTCCGACGGCAGGGGCGGCACGGTCGACCAGGAGATCATCCGGGCCTTCGGCCCCGGCCAGGCGCAGGGGCACCCGGGGGCGGAGGGAGTGGTCATGAGCACCCCCTCGGACCCCGTATGATTGTCCTGCACGCGCCGCTAGCTCAACTGGCAGAGCAGCTGACTCTTAATCAGCGGGTTCGGGGTTCGAGTCCCTGGCGGCGCACAGCGAGAGGGCGCCCCTCCTTCGGGAGGGGCGCCCTCTGTCGTGTTCTCGTGCTCGCACCCGTTACAGGGTGAGCGACAGCAGCACGGGCGCCGCGCGTTCGTTGAGGGTGTCGGCGGCGCCCTTGAGGCGGTGGGCCTGGGTGACCGGCAGGGAGAGGGCGAGGCAGCCGACCGTCTTGCCGACGGTGATCGGGATGGCGGCGCAGACCGTGCCGATCGCGTACTCCTGCAGATCCAGGGTCGGGGCGCTGGCGGGCTGGCTCTCCAACTTGGTCAGCAGCAGCTTCTCGCTGATCGTGGTCTTGGACGTGAGCCGTACGGTCTTGTGCCGGGACAGGTGGTCGCGGCGGCCGTTGTGGTCGAGCTGGGTGAGCAGGCACTTGCCGACCGCGCTGGCGTGGGCGGCGAAGCGGAAGTCGACCCACTCGTTGACCTTGGGCGCGTCCGGGCCGTCCGCGAAGTCGACGACCTTGACCTCGCCGTCGTCGTAGCGGCTGAAGTACACGGCGGCGCCGACCTCGTCGCGCAGCGCCATCAGGACGTTCTTGATCTTCTGGGCGAGTGCCAGGTCGCGGCTGGCGCTGCCCAGCAGGACCAGCGATTCGCCGACCGCGTATCCGCCGCCGGGCAGGGCGTTGAGGTAGCGCTCGCGGTTGAGCATGGCGAGGAGTTGGCCGAGATAGCCGATGGGTACGCCGACTTCGCGGGCGAGCTGCTCGGCGGTGACGCCGTTCCGGTGCTTGTCCACGGTCTCGAGCACGCGCAGTGCGTGCTGGACCGCGTAGACCGGCGCGACCTGTCGGTGCTCAAGCGCCACGGTGTCCCCCTACAGGTGTGACCGTTTGCGTCCTTGCTGTGGCTGCCGGTCACGACTGTCGGGCACGACAGGCGGGCCCGGCAGCTGGGCCGCATTCCACGATAGCCTCAATGCGGTTTGCGGTAGAGCCCGTTGAAGCTTTATGTGGCGGCCCGCAGGCGTATACGCAGGAACGCGCCACTCTGGCATATGCCAAAGGCACGGACCAATTTTCGTCAGAGCACCGCACCGAGGAATTCCCGGGTCCTGTCGTGCTCCGGGGAGCCGAAAATCCGCTCCGGCGGACCCGACTCGACGACCCGTCCGCCGTCGAACATCAGGACGCGGTCCGAGACGTCCCGGGCGAACCCCATCTCATGGGTGACGCAGAGCAGGGTGATGTCCGTGCCCCGGGCGATGTCCCTCAGCACGTCCAGCACACCGGCCACCAGTTCGGGGTCGAGCGCCGAGGTCACCTCGTCCAGCAGCAGGATGTCGGGCCGCATCGCCAGGGCGCGGGCGATGGCCACCCGCTGCTGCTGGCCGCCGGAGAGGCGGGTCGGATGGGCGTCCTGCTTGTCGGCGAGGCCCACCATCTCCAGGAGCCCGCGGGCGCGCTCGACGGCCTCGTCCCGGTCCACTCCGAGGACGTGCACCGGCGCCTCGGTGACGTTCTGCAGCACCTTCATGTTCGGGAACAGGTCGAAGTGCTGGAACACCATGCCGATCCGGCGGCGGGTGCCGCGCAGATGCCGCTCGTCGGCCGGTACGAGCCGGCCGCCGCGGCCCCGCATGTGCGAGAAGGGCTCGCCGTCCACGTGGATGACGCCCTCGGTGACCCGCTCCAGGGTCATCAGCAGCCGCAGGATGGTCGTCTTGCCCGAACCGCTCGGTCCGATCAGGGTGACCCGCTCGCCGCGGCGCACCTCCAGGTCGAGGTGGTCCAGCACGGTGCTGTCCCCGTACCGCTTGACCACCCGGTCGAAGCGGACGGCCGGCGCCACGGCGGCGGACTCGGCGAAGTGGTGGGTCTCGTCAGTGAGCAAGGCGCTTCTCCAGCTTCCGCATGAGGATCGAGGTGGGGCAGCTCGCGACCAGGAAGATCGCGGCGGCGATGGTGAACGCCTCCAGGTAGGCGAAGTGGTCGCTGCCGAAGCGGTTCGCCTCGTGCACCATCTCGTCGACGGTGATGACCGACAGGAAGGGCGTCTCCTTGAACATCGAGATCACGTAGTTGCCGAGCGCGGGCACGATCTTCCGCACCGCCTGCGGCAGCACCACGGCGGACCAGGTGCGCACCCGCGGCAGCGACAGCGCGACGGCCGCCTCCCACTGCCCCTTCGGCACCGCGTCGATGCCCGCCCGGTACACCTCCGAGGTGTACGTCGCGTAGTGCACGCCCAGCACGGTGATCCCGATCACCAGCGGGTCCAGTCCCGGGACGAGCACCCACACCGCGAACAGCTGGATCATCACCGGCGTCGAGCGCACGAACTCCACGGCCGCCCGCAGCGGCAGCGTCACCCAGCGGCTCGGCGTGCGCCGCAGCACCGCGATGCCCAGGCCCAGCACGATCGCGAGCAGCGAGCCGAGCACCGTGGCCAGCAGGGTGATCCCGAAGCCGTGCAGGATCAGCGGCAGGCCCTCGCGGGCCGTCTCCCAGCTCCACATCAGGCCCGACCTCCCGCCGGCTGCCCGAGCCGCGCCTTGGCCACGGACTCCAGGCCGTTCATCGCCAGCGTCAGCGCGGAGGCCAGGACGAAGTAGACGACCAGCAGGAGCAGGTACGCGGTGGCGGTGTCGCCGGTCGTCGAACGGAGCTGGTCCATCTGGAAGGTGAGGTCCGAGATGGTGATCAGCGACATCAGCGGGGTGCACTTCAGCAGCTGGATCAGCAGATTGCCGAACGGCGGGATCATCTGCGTCCAGGCCTGCGGCAGTATCACCAGGCGCATCCGCTGCCACGGCGACATGCTCAGCGCGACGGCCGCCTCCCGCTGCCCCCGGGGCACGGCGTCGAGGGCGCCCCGGACGACCTCCGAGCCGTACGCCCCGTAGTTGAGCCCGAAGGCGACGACGGCGCAGGCCAGCGGCACGAGCTTGAAACCGAGGATCGGCAGCGCGAAGAACAGCCAGAACATCTGGACGTACAGCGAGGTGCCGCGGAAGAACTCCACGACCACCCGCGCGGTCCCGCGGACGACCGCCCGCCGCGAGCGCGCCATGAGGCCGAGCACGAAGGCGAGCAGCAGCGCGAGCGCCGCGCCCAGGACGGTGGCCTGCACGGTGACCCACAGACCCGCCCCCACGCTGGGCAGCGAGCGTGTGAACTCCGTGAAGCCGGACGGGGATTCACCGGCGTGGACGGCGTACGGATGCAAGGACAAGGCGCCGCCTCAGGCCTTGCACAGCTGCGCGGTGCGCAGCGTCGCCGGCGGGACCTCCGCCTTGGTGAAGCCGTACTTGCCGATCAGGGACGTGTAGCGGTCCGGATCAGTGGTGATCTTCTTGAGCTGGGTGTTGAAGGCGTCCCGTAGCCCGGTCGCGTCCCGCCGGAACACCGCGCCGCCCGGGCTGTACTGCTTCTGCCCGCCGACCACCGGCAGGAAGGGGTCCAGCACCTCCACCGCCGCGTTTTTGTTGGTGCGGGCCAGCCAGCGCAGCGAGATCCCGGTCAGCGCGAAGGCGTCGATCCGCCCGGCGAGCAGGGCGTCCACTCCGTCCTGCTGCTTGGCCAGCGACTTCACCGAGGCCAGGGGCACCCCCGCGGCGTCCGCGTAGTCCGCCTCGACCGCCGCGCTCAGCACACCGATCGTGGCCTTCTCGCGGACGCACGAGACCAGGTCGCTCAGGCCCCTGGGGTTGCCCTCGCGGACCATCAGGGCGGTCGGCGAGACGAATTCGGGCTCGGAGAAGATCACCTTGTGGCAGCGGTCGGGTGTGATCGCCATTCCGGCGCTGACCACGTCGAAGCGGTCGGCGGCCAGGCCCGGTATCAGCGCGCCGAACTCGGTCAGCGTGGGCCTCAGTTCCGGTATGCCGAGGGCCTTGAAGATCTCCCGGTGCAGGGTGGGCGCCTCGCCCGCGAGCTCGTCGCCGTCCCGGTACCCGTACGGCGCCTCGCCGGCGAAGCCGACCCGGACGTACCCCTGCTTTCTCAGCCGGGCGAGCAGCTCCCCGTCGCCGGCGGGCGCTCCGGTGCCGGCCTGCGTGCGGCTGCACGCCGCCAGCATCCCCGGGACCGCCGCGATCGCGCCCACGGCCGCGGTACGGGAGAGGAAACCCCTGCGGGACAGGGAACTGCGCTCGGACATGAACCAGACCTCCGGTCGTTCGCTTCCGTACGGCGCGGTGACCGCACGAGGGCCGCGCCTACCCCGGCGCACCGGGGGCATTCATGCGAATCTGGTGGGGTACTCGATGTCCGAGACGTCCGCGAGAGGCAGGGAGCTGCCATGAGCGACACCACCGCCTGGAACGGCAAGCGCGAGCAGCTGGTCGTGGAGCGGGTGCCGAAGGCGCTGCTCGTCGGCGGACGCTGGCGGCCGGCGGGCGACGGGCGCGAGTACGAGGTCGAGGACCCGTCCACGGAGCAGCCGCTGTGCGCCGTGCCGGACGCCGGCGCCGAGGACGCCATGGCCGCGCTGGACGCCGCGGCGGCCGCGCAGGACGGATGGGCGGCCACGGCGCCGCGCGAGCGCGGGGAGATCCTGCGCCGGGCCTATGAGCTCATCGTCGAACGGCAGAACGACCTGGCGCTGCTGATGACCCTGGAGATGGGCAAGCCGCTCGCCGAGTCGCGCAGCGAGGTGCTCTACGCCGCCGAGTTCTTCCGCTGGTTCTCCGAGGAGGCGGTGCGGATCGAGGGCGGCTGGCGCACGGCGCCCGACGGCAAGGGGCGGATCTGGGTGATGCGCCTGCCGGTGGGCCCCGCGCTGCTGATCACCCCGTGGAACTTCCCCATGGCGATGGGCACCCGCAAGATCGGTCCCGCCGTGGCCGCCGGCTGCACCATGATCGTCAAGCCGGCCCACCAGACGCCGCTGTCCATGCTCGCCCTCGCCGAGATCCTCGGCCAGGCCGGGCTCCCCGACGGCGTCCTCAACGTCCTCACCACCTCGCACCCCGCCGAGATCAGCGGCCCCCTGATGGGCGACCCCCGGCTGCGCAAGCTCTCCTTCACCGGCTCCACGGGCGTCGGGCGGAAACTCATCGAGCTCAGCGCGCGGCAGGTGCTGCGCACCTCGATGGAGCTGGGCGGCAACGCGCCGCTCATCGTCTGCCAGGACGCGGACCTGGAGAAGGCCGTCGAGGGCGCGGCCATCGCCAAGATGCGCAACATCGGCGAGGCCTGTACGGCCGCCAACCGGATCTACGTCCACCGCGACCTGGCCGAGGCCTTCACCGGGCGGCTCGCGGAGAAGCTGGGCTCCATGGTCGTGGGCCGCGGCACCGAGCCCGACGCCCAGGTCGGCCCGCTCATCGACGGCGCGGGCCTGGAGAAGGTCGACCGCCTGGTGCGCGACGCCGTCTCCGTCGGGGCCCGCGCGGTCACCGGCGGCGCCCCCCTGACGGACCGCCCCGGCTACTTCTACCCGCCGACCGTGCTGGCCGACGTGCCCGCGGACGCGGCGATGCTCCAAGAGGAGATCTTCGGGCCGGTCGCGCCGGTCGTCACGTTCGAGGACGACGACGAGGCGATCCGGCTGGCCAACGACACGGTGTTCGGCCTGGTCGGCTATGTCTTCACGGAGAGCCTGCGGCGCGGCATCCGATACGCGGAGGAGCTGGAGACGGGCATGCTCGGCCTCAACAAGGGCGTCGTATCCACCCCCGCGGCGCCCTTCGGCGGGGTCAAGCAGTCCGGGGTCGGCCGCGAGGGGGGCGATGTGGGCATCGACGAGTACCTGGAGATCAAGTACGTCGCCGTCGACGTCTAGAGCTGCTCCGGTCCCCGCTTGTGGCGCGCCCCGGTACGACGACTACGGGAACCTCGTGCGGCTCCTGGGCGCGGGCCGTCTGAGCGAGGTGCCCTGGGAGAAGGAGACCGCGACCGGCTGATCCCGGTGTCGCACGGTCGGGGCACCGGTGCCCCGACCGTGCGACGCGCGGCCGTCGGTCACGCGCCGCCGGGCAGGCCGTAGGCATCGGCGACGAGTTCGTAGGAGCGCAGCCGGGCGGAGGGGGTGTGGGCGTTGGCCGTCAGCATGAGCTCCTGCGCCCCGGTGCGCCGTACGAGCGCGTCAAGGCCGTCCCGGACCGCGTCCGGGGTTCCGTACACCACATTGGCGAGCCATGAGTCGACGAAGTCCCGTTCGGCCGGACTGAAGTCGTACGCCTCCGCCTCCTCGGGGGAGGGCACCAGTCCCGGCCGCCCCATGCGCAGCCGCAGCATGCCCAGGGCGCCGCTGAGCACCTGCCGGTAGGCGTCCTTCTCCTCCTCCGCGGCCAGCGCGGCGACGCCGATCAGCGCGTAGGGCTCGGCCAGCACCTCGGAGGGCCGGAAGGACCTGCGGTACAGCTCCAGCGCCGGCTCGGTGTTCGCCGCGGAGAAGTGGTGGGCGAAGGCGAAGGGCAGCCCGAGGACCGCGGCCATCCGGGCGCTGAAGGTGCTGGAGCCGAGCAGCCAGATCGACGGGCGCGCCGGGGACTGCACGCCGCCGGGCACGGTGCCCTGCACGGGACCGGGGATGGCGTGGATGCGGGCGTAGGGATGGCCGTCGGGGAAGTCGTCGTCCAGGAAGCGGATCAGCTCGGAGAGCTGCTGCGGGAACTCGTCGGCGCCCTCGTTCAGCCGGTCGGTGCGGCGCAGCGCGGCGGCGGTGGCGCCGTCGGTGCCGGGAGCGCGGCCGAGGCCGAGGTCGACCCGGCCCGGGGCCAGGGCCTCCAGGGTGCCGAACTGCTCGGCGATGACCAGGGGGGCGTGATTGGGCAGCATGACGCCGCCGGAGCCGAGGCGTATGCGCTCGGTGTGGGCGGCGAGGTGCGCGAGGATCACCGCGGGGGAGGAGGACGCGACCCCGGGCATCGAGTGGTGCTCGGCCACCCAGTAGCGCTGGTAGCCGCGGGCCTCGGCGAGCCGGGCCAGCGCGACTCCGGCGGTGAGGGCGTCGCTCGCGGTCAGCCCGCTGCCGACGCCCGCCAGGTCGAGTACGGACAGCGGGACGGGTGCGTTGCCGAGGGCGGTCCCTCGTACCGGGTCGTTCGTGTCCACGTGCCTGCGTCGCCTCCTGCGGCCGTTCCTTGCCTTCGGCAACGACCAACCGGCGACCGGCCCCGCCTATTCCCCGGGGCCGGGGCCGGGGCCGGCGGCGGGTCCGTATCCGCGGAGCGCCGCGATCCCCTCGGGCGGCACGGGCCGCGAGTACAGCCACCCCTGCCCGGTGTCGCAGCCGATCCTCCGCAGCCGCTCCGCCTGCTCGGCGTTCTCCACGCACTCGGCGGTGACGGTCAGGCCGAGCCGGTGGGCGAGCTGCACCAGCGCCTCGACGATCGTCTCGTCGGCCGGGTTGGGGTGGCGGCCGTCGCGGAAGCCGTGCACGAAGCTGCCGTCGAGCTTGAGCGCGGAGACCGGGAGCCGGCTGAGGTAGGCCAGGTTGGAGTAGCCCGTGCCGAAGTCGTCGATGGCGATGCGCACGCCCATCTCCTGCAGGGCGTGCAGGGCCTGCAGGGGCCGGCCGGCCGAGCCCATCACCGCCGACTCGGTGAGCTCCAGCTGCAGCAGCTCCGGGGGCAGCCCGGTGTCGTCGAGGATCTCCGCGACGTCGGCGACCAGGTCGGAGTCCCAGACCTGGCGCACGGCGACGTTGACGCTGACGAAGATCGGGTCGTCGGGCCAGTCCTTCTGCCACTGCCGCGCCTGGCGGCACGATTCGGCGAGCACCCAGCGCCCCAGCTGGACGATGGAGCCGTTCTCCTCCGCCAGCGGGATGAAGCGATTCGGCCCGAGCAGCCCGAAGTGCGGGTGGTGCCAGCGGACCAGGGCCTCCACCCCGCGCAGGCTGCCGCTGCCGAGCTCCACCAGGGGCTGGTACTCCAGTACGAACTCGCCGCGCTCCACGGCCTGTCGCAGGGTGCTGGACAGCGCCTGCTTGGTCATCCGGTGGGCGTTGCGCTCGGGGTCGAAGAGCGTCCAGCGGGCCTTGCCGTCGGCCTTGGCCCAGTACAGCGTGGTGTCGGCGGCCTGCATGATGCCCGTGGCGGTGGCCCCGGACGCCTCGCGCTCGACGACGCCGATGCTGGCGGAGACCGCCAGACGCTGTCCGGCGAGGTCGAACGGCCGCTGCAGCGCGGTCAGTACGGAGTCGGCGAGCCCGGTGGCCTGCCCGGTCCCGGTGGAGTCCTCGACGAGGACGGCGAACTCGTCGCCGCCCAGGCGCGCGACGAGCGTTCCGCTCCGCCCGAGGCGGGCCGCGCAGTCCGACAGCCGTTCCGCGACGGCCTGGAGCAGCCGGTCGCCGACCCGGTGGCCGAGCGTGTCGTTGATGGCCTTGAAGCCGTCGAGGTCGAGGTAGCACAGGCCGATCCGGCCGGTGCGGCTGTCGGCGCCCTCCAGCGCGGTGGCCAGGCGTTCGAAGAACAGCCGGCGGTTGGGGAGCCGGGTGACCGGGTCGTGCATCCTCAGGTGCCGCAGCTGCTCGCGCAGTTCGCGGGTCTCGCCGAGGTCCTCGACGGACATCAGGACGCCGCCGGGGACGGGCACCACGACGACCTCGGCCCAGAGCGTTCGCCCCTCCGGTCCGCGGACGGGTCTGGTGTGGCGCAGTTCCCCGCGCCGTCCGGTCAGCACGTCCTCGTATTCGGCGTACTCCGGGCTCTCGGCGAGCACCGGCCCCTCGCCGCCGGTGAGGCCGACCAGCTCCGCCGCGGCGCGGGAGGCGAGCAGGACCGGGTCGGCGCCGAGCAGGGCGCCGAGCGCCGGATTGGCCTCGCGCACCCGGCCGTCGGAGCCGACCAGTGCCATCGGCAGCCGGGACACGTTGAAGGCCGCCCGGTAGTCGCGGACCTCCGAGGCTGACCGTTCCGAGGCCGAAGAATGACGCTGAGTGACCGCCGTGGCCGTCGCCTCGGGTTCGAGGTCCGGGCCTCCCGAGGGTCCGCCCACCGTTGGCTCCCGCATAGCTGTCGTCTCGCACACATGGTCGTGGAGGAATCCGATGACCGCCAAGAGGCGGCGTTCATGCTGGAAATGTGCCGATCATAGACGTTGGGGAATTGCCGCGACCACCGCCGTCATGGTGATTCTCGGCACGTGGGATCCGTTCTTGATCATTCGTGATTGACCACTGAATTCGATTGATCGATTTTCGTCACTCATTACGCACTGTAGTGATCGGACGGTAACCCGGGCGGCGCAGCACAACGGGGCAAAGCAGTGCAAACCGTAGCAGCGTGATGTGGGTGTCCCGACCCCGTACGGGAGGTCCACGTGCCGCTGTCAGGGCTACCCATACGTGCGCATCGGCGGTTCCGCCGGCGCGCCCGCGGGCATGCCCCCGACGGCCTCCGCGCGGCGGTGGCCGCTGTCAGCGTCTTCGCGGCCGTCGTCGCGTGGACCCTGGTCACCGGCCCCGCGGCCGGCGGAAGCGACGTGTCGCTCTGCGCCCTGGCGCGGACCCGGGCACACCACTCCGAGGGCGTCAGCGCCTGGAACCCCGCCTATCCGCGGGCACATGGCGACGTTGACGCCCTGATGGTGTTCCTGGCGTTCCCCGACGCGGCCCCCGCCATGGGTCCCGAGGAACTGGCGTCCGATCACTTCCCGGCCACCACGCGCTTCTTCGAGCGCGCCTCGTACGGGAACTTCAGGCTGCGGCCGCACATCCTCCCGTACTGGCTGCGCATGCCCGCCGCGTCCACGGACTACGGCATCGGCCGCGACTGGAACCCGGCCATGCGGGCCCGCTTCCTGCGGGACGCGGTGGTGGCGGCCGACCGCCGGGTGGACTTCTCCCGCTACGCGGTCGTCTACCTCGTGGCCGATCCCGACGCGCCCGGCGTCGACCCGGACGCCACCAAGGTCGTCAACCTCGGCAAGCCGGTCCGCATCGACGGCGCGGACCTGCGGCGCTTCGTCACCGTCTTCGAGAGCCACCCCCCGGACGTCAACGTCCTGGCCCATGAGACCGGGCACGCCTTCGACCTGCCCGACCTCTACTACCGCCCGCCCGTGGGCAGCAACGCGGACTGGGACACCCACGTCGGCGACTGGGACCTCATGGGCAGTCAGTTCGGTCTGGCACCGGACCTCTTCGCCTGGCACAAGTGGAAGCTCGGCTGGCTCGACCGCACCCAGGTGCGCTGCGTCACCGAGGGCGGCACGCACACCTTCCGTCTCAGCCCGGTCGAGCAGGGCGGCGGCACCAAGCTCCTGGTGCTGCCCGCGGGGCTGGACGGCGTCGTCGCCATCGAGGCCCGCGCCGCCCTGGGCAACGACCGCCTGACCTGCAGCCAGGGCGTGCTGATGTACCGCGTCCGGTCCGGCGTGCAGTCCGGGGACGGCCCCGTCGACGTCATCGACGCCCACCCGGGCAGCGCCGCCTGCCAGGAGTCCTCGGTCTACCCCCCGCTCGCCGACGCGCCGCTCGGGGTGGGGGAGACGTTCGCCCTGGGCCGCTCGGCGCGCGTCCACGTCGCCGACCACCACTCCGACGGATCCTGGACCGTCCAGGTCACCCAGGGCTGAGGGATGCGTGGTCCCCGGGCACTCGCGGTCATCGCCTCGATGCTCCTGTTCGCGGCCGGCAGCACCGCCGCCGGCGAGGGAGAGCCCGCCGCGGCCCCGCCCGCCGACCGTCCCTGCGCGCTGCGCGCCGCGCCGGGCGTCACGATGTCGGAGGGCTTCGGCGGCTCGGCCGGTCGCGAGTTCGCCGCGGCCACCGGCGAGGTGCGGGCGCTCACCCTGCTCATCGACTTCCCGGACAAACGCGCCCCGTACAGCGCCCGCGAGCGCTACCGGGAGTTCTTCCCCGCCGTGCGGCAGTGGTTCTACCGGGCCTCGTACGGGAAGCTGCGCTACGTCTCCACGCCGGTGCTGCGCTACATCCGCATGCCGCGTCCCTTCCACTCGTACGGGATAGGGCGCGGCTACGGCTGGCGGACGCACAAGGCCATGATGCGGGACCTGCTGCGGGTCGCCGACCGGAAGATCGACTTCTCCGGGTACGACCTGGTCAACGTCCTCGTCACGCCCAACGCCGGGCCGCCCGCCGAACAGGCCGTGCTCTCGGTGACGTGGACCGGCGCCTCGGCCGTCACCACCGACGACGGCGCCGGCCTGGACCGGGTGTCGCTGGTCTACGGCCACGACCAGTCCGGCGCGCGGGTGCTCAGCCACGAGAACGGCCATGCCTTCGGGCTGCCGGACCTGTACTCCGTCAAGGACTTCGGGCACACCGACACCCTCGCCGGCCAGTGGGACGGCATGTCCCTGGACTGGGGACTGCAGGGCGACCTCTTCGCCTGGCACAAATGGCGCCTGGGCTGGATCGACGACTGGCAGGTCGTCTGCGTCCGCGACCCGGGCGCCCGCTCGGTGCACCTCACGCCGGTCGAGGTGCCCGGCGGCCGCAAGGCGGCCGTCATCCCGCTCGGGCGGACCCACGCGTACGTCGTCGAGGCGCGCGCCGCCCGCGGGAACGACAGCGAGGCCTGCCGCGAGGGCGTGCTGATCTACCGGGTCCGCACCGACGTCGACTCGGGGCACGGGCCCGTCACCGTCGAGGACGCCAATCCGCGCAGCACCGCCTGCGAGTACAGCAGCGCGACCTTCAACTCGCTCAACGACGCCCCGTTCGCCTCCGGCGGGCGCTTCACCGACGCCGGGCGCGGGCTGACCGTCGAGGTGCTCGGCCGCGACCCGGACGACGACGGGTGGACCGTGCGGATCACGACCGCACGCCGGCTGTGGGACGGCTCCTAGACCCCGCCGGACCTGCGGCGAAAGTGCCCGATCATGACGAAAGGCGCCCTCCCGATGGGAGAGCGCCCAGGTCAACGGCCTTGCCGTGAGTGCGCCGCCAGGGACTCGAACCCCGAACCCGCTGATTAAGAGTCAGCTGCTCTGCCAGTTGAGCTAGCGGCGCTCGCTGACGTCGTAGACATTAGCATCCGCTTGCGGGCGGGTGAAAATCGATAATCAGCGGCTCTCCGCGCGGGCCGCCCGGACGCAGGCCCACAGCAGGACATCGGCCCCGGGGAGCCAGGGGCGGCGGGTGTCCGGGGCGACCAGCCAGCGGGAGCGGCCGTCCGGGGTCTCGCCGTACGGCGGGGGCAGCGCCACCGAGTCCCCCCGGCCGTGGCACAGCACCGGCGGCACGGTCAGCCGCCACTCCTCCCAGGCCAGCAGCGAGGGGAGGCGCGCCGCGGTGCCCGGCTCGGCGAGCACCAGGACCCGGCCGCGGAGCGCGGCGGCCGGGCCGGAGCCCGGCCCCGAGGACCACATCTGCTCCAGGACCCGGCGGCCGAGCAGCGCCGGCAGGTTCACCACGTCGAAGGCCGTCCCGCAGGGCAGCACGCTGGGCGCCGTGGGCCGCGCGGACCACAGCGCCCGTACGCTGCGCGGGAAGGCGCTGGCGGACGCCAGCCAGTCGGCCCCGTCGGGGGTGGGGTACTGCGCATGCCGATATGGGTGGGAGGCGGACTCCATCACGCCCCCCGGCCATGTGTGCCACTGCCAATCACTCATGACCCATACAACTACCGTGAGTGAACGTTTCGCTACGCGACATCGCCCGAAGGCCGGACACGCCCGCCATGTGTCGGGTACCTTGCCCCGAACGCATATGCCAGGTGCGCCGTCAGGCCTGCGCGGCGTCCCCGCCCCGCATCAGGCCCTCGCCGAACTCGATCATCCGCTTGGCGTAATCCTCGGACCAGCCCGCCTGTTCGCCGATGGCGGCGGGGGTCAGCCGGTCGAAGCGCTTCGGGTCGGCGAGCTGGGCCGCGGCTATGGCCTGGAACTCCGTCGCCCGGTCCGCGGCGGCGCGGAAGGCGAGGGCGAGCTCCGTCGAACGGGCCAGCAGTTCCCGGGGGTCCTCCATGGACTCCAGGTCGAAGAAGTGCTCCTCGTCCTCGGCCAGCGCCGCGGGTTCGAACAGCAGCTGTGCGGGTTTCAGACGCGGGGCGGGCTGCTTGCCCGCCGCGCTGTGAGCCGACTGCGGCTCGGACATGAACGTACCTCCAGGTTCGTCGGCGCCTTCCATTGTCCCGCCCCGCGCAAGAGCGCCCCGGGCGGACGGTCGGCCGGCTCAGGGCCGCCAGGTCACGCGGTGCTCGGACAGGTGGGCCAGCACGGCGTGATTGGCCTCCCAGCCGTCCGGGAACTTCACGGTCACGCCCAGCTGCACCGGCTCCGTCGAGGGGTGCTCGTCCAGCAGCTCCGACACGCCCGCCCGGCACACCACGATGCACGCGTGACGGTGGCGCGAGGCCAGGACGCACAGCCGCCCCGTCTCCAGGTGGAACGCGGTGGCGTCGGGGCGTCCCGACAGCGGGTGCAGCACCACGGTGACGTCGAACTCCCGGCCCTGCAGCCGGTTGGCGGTGTCCACCGTCACACCGGTCACGCCCAGGTCGGCCAGCGCCGCGCGGACCGCCGCCGCCTGGTCGCGGTGGGCGGTGCCCACCGCGATCCGGTCCGGGCCGACCGGTGCCGTGCCGCGCTCGGAGACCGCGACGCCCCCGCGGTCCAGCAGCCGCCGGACGACCAGCGCGACCGCGCGCACCGCCTCCGGGTCCGTCCGCGGGGTCCGCCGGGCGGGCAGCTCCAGCAGGCCCCAGCCCGACGCGGCCGCCTCGTCCACCACCCGGTCCGGGCCGGAGCCGTCGCCGGGCACGCCGAAGGTGAGCCGCCGGTCGCCGTGGTCGGTGCCGCTGCGGAACGGGGTGTAGGGGTAGAAGGCGTCCGAGACCAGCGGCGCGGCGGAGGCCGGCAGCCGCCAGGACACCGGCAGCCGGTGCTGGGGCAGCCCCGGATTGTGGGCCAGCAGGGTGACCACCGCGCTCGCCGACGGGTCGTAGCTCAGCCCCGCCCACTGCTCGGCGCCGACCACGCTGAAGGGGTCCAGCTGCCCGGGGTCGCCGACGAACAGCGCGCGCTCGAACAACTCCGCCACCTGCAGCAGCGCGTCGGAGCGCATCTGGTATGCCTCGTCGACGATGGCGTGCCGCCAGGGCTCGACGTCCTTGACGAAGGCCCATTTGGCCGCGGTGGCGATCACCACCTTGGCCCCGGCGAGGTCGGCCGCCTTGGTGGACTTGAGCACCGACTCATGGCGGTCCAGCACCGGGTCCGGCGGCGAGTCGCTGCCGTGCAGCCGGCCGATCGGCACCCCGGGGTCGGCCGTGGCCAGCCGGTCCACCAGATCGTCCACCTGCGCGTTGGTCTGGGCGACCACCATCAGGGACTCGCCCGCCGCGACCAGCTCGCGGGCGGCGCGCACCACCAGCGTGGACTTCCCCGCGCCGGGAGGTGAGTCCACGACGACGCCGCGGTAGGTCCCGTGCAGGGTGTCGTGCAGGATCCGCTCGGTCGCGGTGCCCGCCGCCTGGGCGGCGTCGCTCACCGGGCTCACAGATAGTCCTCCGAGGTCGCGGGGTCGGGGCTCTCGGCGGTCGCACCGCCGGCGGTCGGGCCCGCGGTCGCCGCGCCGGGGGGCCCGCCGTGGGTCCACGGGGTGTCCTCCGGCTCCGGCAGCCCGGCGCCGCCGCGCGGCGCGTGCTCGAACAACGTCCAGCACACCCGGTCTCCTTCCTCCGGCACCGTGCCGGGGTCGGGGACCTTGCCGCGGCCCATGCCGTTCACCACCCGCAGGAGTACGGCCCCGGGCCCGGCCCACTCCACGAACTGCGCCTGCTGGGTGCGGCCGTCCGGCAGCGCGCGGTGGAGCCTGGCGTCCTCGTCCAGATGCGGCCGGTCCTGTGTGAGAACCGTCACCAAGGGGCGGGGCTTGGGCACCTTGCCCTCGCTCATCGCCATCTCCACCCGGTCCACCTCGCCCGCGAAGGCCTCCCCGGCCAGCCGCCGCCCCGCCATCACCAGCGCGTCGTCCAGCGCCTCCTGGGCCTCCAGCCGCACCTGCGCGGTCTCCCGCCCGGCGAGCTTCGCCGCCGCCGACACCGCGTCGTCGCGGCGGGGCTGCGGTGGCTCCCCGGCGCCCACCCGGTCCCGGTGCGAGGTGTACGACCAGCGGTCCCGCTTCCAGCGGTCCGCGACGTGCGCGCCCTCGGGCAGTTCGCGCACCAGGTCGAGGGCCCGCCACACCGCGTCCCAGGTGGGCCGCATCTGCCCGGCCAGCAGACGGGCGATCTCCTCACCGGCACCGGGGATCCCGGCGTCGTAGCGGGCGGTGGCCGGGGCGAGCACCGTGTTGTCGAACACCGGGTCCGTGGCCGGGCCGGCCGGAGGGCACTCCAGCAGCCCGTCCGGCCCGCGGTGGGACTCCGCGCGCCGGGCGGCCTCCGCGCCCGTCACGCCCTCGCCCGGGGGGCGGTCGATCCAGGCCAGCAGTGCGCCCAGATGCTGGTCCTCGAGATTGCTCTGGCCGGTCGCCCAGTGCCGGGTGAGCAGTTCGGTGGCGGACAGCAGGAGCGCGGAGCCGGGGGTGCGGGCGCGTTCCCCGTAGTGGGTGAGCCAGCGGCCGAGCAGCGGCACCCGGGCGGGCACCGGATGGGGCTCGTCGGGATCGTCCTCGGCGGTGCGGCGGAAGCGGGTGGAGCGGCCCAGCAGGCGCACGTACTCCACCGCGGCGGTGTTCGCCACCACGATCTGGGGGGCGTCGGCACAGACCTCCGACTCTTCCCTGTTGCGGGTGGCCGGCTCGGTCTCGGTGTCGTCCGCGTAGGACTCCAGGTAGGGCAGCACGACCTGCGCCAGTTCGGCCAGGAAGGCGAAGCGCAGATCGCGGTCGCGCGGCTGCGGCACCGCCAGCAGCCGGGGCTCGTCCCGGTCGGTGCCGACCAGGGCGCCCAGCGGGGCGCCGACCTCGCCCGCCGTGGTCAGCGGGACGAAGACCAGCGGCCGGTCGGACAGATGGCGGTGGCGTACCGTCGCGAGCGGGGTCGCCCAGCCCGTCGCCATGGCCTCCGCGCGGGCCAGCACCGAGATCAGCGACATCCCAGCGCCTCCGCCCGCAGCGCGTGTGCC
Organism: Streptomyces sp. NPDC026673; assembly: GCF_040638135.1. Classification (NCBI taxonomy): domain Bacteria; kingdom Bacillati; phylum Actinomycetota; class Actinomycetes; order Kitasatosporales; family Streptomycetaceae; genus Streptomyces; species Streptomyces sp. NPDC026673. The sequence goes on from NZ_JBEZXR010000032.1 coordinate 50,207, forward strand.
CGGCGCAGCGCGGCGACCGCGGGATCGGCCTGATCGCCCTCCGTGCCCAGCGCGGCGGCCAGCACCTGCTCCACGTCGGTCAGCGCGCCCAGCTCCCCGCGCACACCTCTGCCGAGCGCCTCCACCGCGCCGCAGGCCCGGGCCTGCGCGCGGCAGTGGAAGGACAGCTCGCAACTGGCCAGGCACTCGGGCGCGTAGGCCGCGGGCAGCCGGTCCACGGCGTCGGACATCTCCGCGGCGGGGCGGGTCGCCGTCCGTCCGTCGTCGGCCGGCCGCAGATCGAAGGTCGTGCCCTCCGGGAGGGAGTCGGCGATCTCCTCGATCCGGGTCAGCCGGGCCAGCTGCCGCCGGGTGACCGACAGCTGCTTGCGCACGTCGACGAACTCGGCGGCGGGCAGGTTGGAGAAGTCCTTCGGGCACACCAGCAGGACCCGGTGGCCCGGGTCGCCGAAGCCCAGCCGCTCCAGCGCGAGTACGTACACCGCCGCCTGGCGGGCCGCGGCGCCGACCTTCACGGCGTCCGCGGAACCGTCCAGGATCGGGAACGACTTGACCTCCACCACCGTCCACGAGCCGTCCGGGCGCACGGCGATGGCGTCCGGCTCGAGGTAGACCGGCGAGTCGGCGACCTCGAGCACGAGCAGCGGATGGTCGAGCAGCGTCCACCGGCCCGCCGCGGTCGCCGCCTTGAGCGCCAGGCGGGTGCGCGCCACACGGCTCTCGGGACCCGGGGCGGTCAGATCGGGCAGCGCCGCCTCCGCGTGCTCGGGCGCGCCCAGCAGCCGCAGCAGTTCGGCGCAGCCGTCGGCCTTCACCCGGGCCTCGAAGGCGTGTCCCCGGACGAACGCGAACTGCGACTGCCCGAACGGCGCGGGGTTGCCCAGCACGCGTGCCACGGCCGCCTTGTCCACCCCGGCGGCGTCCAGCAGGGCCCGGCGGCGGCACCCGGGGTTGGCGGCCAGCGCCGCCAGGGCGCGCGCGTCCATCGGGCGCGGCTCGGACTTCGGACCGCGCAACGCGTCCAGCCGCTCTCGCAGATCGTGCGTAGTGCTCACCCGCGCAAGTCTCGCACTCCCCACCGACAACGGGGGCCCCGATGAGGACGGTCCCGGTCCGCGGCCGCCGGCCGGGGTGTCAGCGCCGTGGCTCGACCGCCGGGCCCGGTACGACCCCCACCTCGGCGGGGGCGATGTCGCGGGAGGTCGCGACGACCGTGGAGGACGCCTGCCGCGGTATCGCGAGCCGGGCGCGCGCCCTGTCCTGTATGACGTCCACCACACGCAGCGCGGGGCGCGTCACCAGGAAGCCGATCCCCATGACGGCGACGCCGGCGACGGCGTCGAGCAGATAGTGGTTGGCGGTGCCCATGACCACGAGCGCCGTGCCCACGGGGTAGAGGACGCCCAGGGCCCGGACGAAGGGCGTGCGCCCGTGGCGCCAGAGCATGATGCCGCACCACAGGGACCAGCCGACGTGCAGGCTCGGCATGGCGGCGTACTGGTTGGTCATGCCGCCCAGTCCCCGCGGGGCGCTGGCCTCGGCGCCCCACCAGCCGTAGGAGCCGTACTGCGCCATGGTGTCGATGAAGCCGTGGCCGGCCGCGAGCAGGCGCGGCGGCGCCGTCGGCATGAGGGTGAAGCCGATCAGCCCGATGAGGGTGGACACCATGAGCCAGGTGCGCGCGAAGCGGTAGACGGTCGGCCGCCGGCGCCACAGCCAGACCAGCACGACCGGGGTGACCAGGTAGTGGAGCGAGGCGTACCAGAAGTCGGCGGGAACACCGAGCGCCCGGTACTTGCTGAAGAGGGAGTTGAGCCAGCGCTCCGGGTCGATGCGGAGCGCGCGCTCCATGTGGAGTATGGCGATGCCGTGGTCGACCGCCCGGCCGACGTCGCCGCGTACGAGGAGGCGGCCCGCGGTGTACAGACCGTAGATCACCGCGATCAGCGGCAGCTCGGTCCACCAGCGGAGCCCGCCCCGGTAGGCGGACGCCCGTGGGGCGGTGGTGCTCATGGTCATCCGGCCGTTCTCCCCCCATCTCTCCCTGCGAGAGTCACTGCGCACTACCGTACGACGTACGCTAACCAACCCGGGCACCGCCCCCGCCTATTCCCTTCACCCCCGATTCGTCCGGGATTCAAATGGTTGTGCTCGGGAAGACGTGCGAAAAGACGCCCCGCAACCTCCCCGGGTTGCCCCGGAACGCGGGAGAATCAAGAAAACCGCTCAACAGCCCAACCGCTCACCCACGATTCCCCCCGACCGGACACACATCCCACATGACTGTGACTCCGCCGGCCCGCTCCCCACGGCGCCGCGTCCCCCGCAACACCCTGAACCCGGACCGCATCCTCGACGCGGCGGTCGCGCTCCTCGACCGCCACGGGCCCGAGGCCTTCACCATGCGCGCGCTCGCCCAGGAGCTCGGCGTCGGCACGATGGCCGTCTACTCCCATTTCAAGGGCAAGGACGAGATCATCGACGCGGTCAACGAACGGCTGCTCGGCGAGATCGAGCTGCCCGACGGCTCGGGCGTGCCCCGCGAGCAGCTTATTGAACTCTGTGTCGGTATGTACCGGCTTTTCAGCGAGCATCCCTCGGCGCTCCAGCTGCTGACGAGCCGCCCGCTCCGCGGCGACGAGGCCATCGCCGTCATCGACCGGATGCTCTGCCTGCTGTGCGCCGCGGGGCTGGACCCCGTCGCCGCGGCGCGCGCCCAGGTGGCGCTGATGCAGTACACGGTCGGTGCCGCGCTCTGGGTGGTGCGCCGCAAGCGCGCGGAGTGCGAGGAGGCCGAGGCCGGTCTGCGCGAGAGGATCCGCGGCCGGCTCGCCGACCTGCCCTCGGACAGCTATCCCTCACTCGTGCGGCTGGCCCCCGAACTCGTCGCGGTGCAGGAGTCCGGCCCCGCGCAGTACGAGGCCGGGCTCGGCGCGATGCTGGACGGTCTGCTCCGCGCCTGAGCGCGGAGCGCACACGGGAGCGCCCCGGCCGGGGCGGGGGTGCTGAACTGCCGGCCGGGGCGCCCGTGTGGGGGGCGGGGTTGGTCGCGTGCGGCCTCAGCCGCCGTAGGCCGCGAGGGCCTTCGAGAAGGCGCCCGTGTCCTGGAGGATCGAACTGCACGTCGCGTCGGCGGCGTTCTTGGCGCCGCCGGGACACTGCCTGTCGCGTGTGCCGGACCACATCGAAAGCCAGCCCAGGCCCTTCGACTTGGCGAAGCCCACCAGTTGGGTCGCGTCGTCGACCCTGAAGACCTCGGTCGCGACGTCGTTCACGCCGATCATCGGGGTGACCGCCACGGTCTTCCAGGCGGCGGCGTCCGACAGCCTCAGCACGCCCTTGAGCTGCCCCTGGGTGGCGGTGGCGGCCTGGACCGCGTAGTCGCCCATGTCGCCGCTGAAGGCCGGGCCGTAGTCCATCGCCATGATGTTGACGGCGGTGATCCGCACGCCACGGGACGCGGCGTCGGCGAGCAGGTCGACGCCGGCCTGGGTGAGTCCGGTCGGCATCACCGGCAGGGTGTAGGAGACTTCCAGGCCGCTGTGGCTCGCCTGGAGTCGCGCGATGGCCTGCGCGCGGCGGGTGTTGGCGGCCGCGTCGGCGATCGCACCGCCCTCGACGTCGAAGTCCACCTTGGTGAGCCGGTAGGTGTCGACGACCTTGGCGTAGGCCTCGGTCAGGGCGGAGACCGAGGAGCAGGTCGTCGCCAGCTCCGCCCCGGACGCGCCGCCGAAGGAGACCCGGACGTCGCCGCCGGCCTTGCGCAGGTCGCCGATCTGGGCCGCGACGCCGTCGTTCGCCAGGTCGCCGACCCCGCCCCACTTGGGCGTACAGCCGCCGCCGTCGGTGACGAAGGCCAGGTTGTACTGCTTGACGCCGGTCGCCCGGGCGTGGGCGAGCAGGTCGAAGGCCGGGTAGAGGGAGGTGTCGACGTACGGCGCGAAGCCGGCGGAGGCCGGCAAGCCGGCACCGGAGGTCGGCTTCGCGGTCGGGGTGGGCTTCGCGGTGGCCGTCGGCGAGGACGTCTTCGTGGGGGTGGCGGTCGGCGTCTTCGTGGGGGTGGCGGTCGCCGTCGGGCTCGCGGTGGCGGTGGGGCGCCCGCCGGGGGAGGCGGTCGCGCCGTCGTCGACGGAGCACCTCACCCCGTTGATCCGGCAGTTGACGGGGGCGCCCGCCTTCACCGCGGACTTCGTCACGAAGCCCACCTCGGCCGTCTTCCCGGCGGCTATCTCCTTGTTCCAGCTCGCCGGACGGACCGTCACGTGCTGCCCCGACACCGTGTAAGCGGCGTTCCAGAGCGAGCTGACGGTCGTGCCCGCGGGCAGGTCGAACGTCAGCGTCCAGCCGGACAGCGTCGTGTCGGAGGAGTTTCCGATCTCGTAGCGGCCGGTGTAACCGGTGGTCCAGTCGCTGGTCTTGCTGTACGCGGCACCGACGGTGGCGGCCTGGGCCGAACCCGCGAGCGCGAAGGCCCCGGCCGCGACGACCGCGCCCGCGGTCACACCCCCGAGGAGCGCGACCTTGCGGGTGGGACGACGACGATGTGAGTTCCTCATGGGGCGGCACGCTAGCGATGCCGATGCGGACAAATGCCGTGAGGTGTTCGGGCGTTCGATTTCTTATGGCGCACTTAAGATCACGCTAAGCGCGGGATGAGGCCGGCGCTCCGCGGCGGCCGCCGGCGCCCACCGCCGGCTCGTCCTCACGGCGCGAGGACGCCGAGCCGGTCGGCCGCCTCGATCACCTCACCGAGCAGCCCGAGCCATTCGTCCACGTCGGCGGCGTGCAGGCCCACGTCGAGCCCGAGGCCCTGGCCGCCGGCGAGGTACACCTGGGTCACACCGCTCTCGCGGGCGGCCATGAGGTCCTCGGCGATCTGCCGGGGCGATCCGCCGAGGAAGGGCCGGCCCTCCCCGATCGGCTCACGGGTGACCGGGGTCGGCCAGGGCACCTGGTCGACGACCATGAGGTCCCCGGGGTCGCGGCCCGCCTCCCGGGCGGCGTCGTGGAACGCGGACACGATGCCGCGCAGCTCCCGCGCCGAGGAGGCGATCGGGATCAGGCCGTCCGCGATGCGGCCCGCGCGCTTGACGGCGGCCGGCGCATTCGCGGCCAGCAGCACCGGAATGCGGGTCTGGACCGGCTTGGGGTTCACCTGCGACGGCGCGATCCGGTAGAACTCGCCTTCGTGCCGGACCGGGTCCGGACCCCACGCGGCCCGCATGGCCGTGATGAATTCCTCCGTGCGGGTGCCCTTGCGGCCGATCGGCACGTTCGCCGTCTCGAACTCGTTGTGCTGCCAGCCCTGTCCCAGGCCGGCGATGACCCGGCCGCCGCTGAACCGGTCCAGGGTGGCGAGCCGGCGGGCGAGCATCACGGGCACGTGCAGCGGCGCCACCAGGACCGCGGTGCCCAGCTTGATCCGCTCGGTCACGGACGCGATGTAACTCAGTGTCTCCAGCGGCTCGTACGTCGAGCCGTAGAACTCCGGCAGCATCTCGGGTTCACCCCCCGTCCACAGCACGACCTTCTCGAGCGGGCGGAGCAGGCGTTCGAACGTCCACAGGGCGGAGTAGCCGAGCCGTTCGGCCTCCCTGGCGACCTTGACGATCGTCTCGGGCGAGGTCTGCGGCCCGGCGGTGGGCAGTGCGAGACCGAGTTCCATGGGTCCTCCAACAGGTGGAATCGGGGTGTCGGCGTGCGCGGGTTCGCCGAGGCGTGCGGGGGTGCGGGTGTGCCGGGAGAGCCCCTTTCTCGTATACTAGAAGATGTGTCCAATATAGTAGATCCGCTGGTCGCGCAGATCGCAGCCCGCATCCGCAGTGAACGGGAACGGCGCCGGTGGACTCTGGCGCAGGCCGCGGAGGCTTCCGGGGTGTCCCGCGCGATGATCAACCGGATCGAGCGCGCCGAGAGCAGCCCCACCGCTGTCGTCCTCGGCAAACTGGCCGCCGCCTTCGAGGTGTCCGTCTCCGCGCTGCTCACCCCGGCGGAGGCCACGGGGGTGCACCGGGTGTCCGACGCCACGGAGTGGCGCGACCCCGTCACCGGATATCGCCGGCGCCAGATCACCGGGCCGCGCTTCCCCGCGGACATCGCCGAGGTCCGCCTGCCGCCAGGGGCCCGCGTGCCGTATCCGGCGGCGTCCCTGGCCTTCCAGCGGGAGGCCGTCTGGGTGCTCGACGGCCGGCTGACCTTCCACGAGGGCGATGTGGTGCACGAGCTCGACCCCGGCGACTCGATCGAAGTCGACGAACCCGTTGCCTGCGTCTTCTCCAACACCAGCGACGCCGAGTGCCGCTACGCGATCATCCTCACCCGCGTCGACAGGCCGTGACCGTTCTCCGTGTCCGGCCGGTGATCACGAGCGGGGCGGACGTCGTGGACGACATCCGCGGGGGCGGCCGGCATGGCTCGGAGTGGGCCGTCGACCATCACCCTGGCTCCCGGTCTGGCTCCCCGGTGTCGTGAGACCTGCGCGGTACCGGGGGCCGGGTGGGCTTGCGGCGCGCTGGGGATCAGGCCAGGCGCCGCCTGAGGCAGGGGGCGTTGGCCCGGGGGACCCGGTGTATTGCCCGACTCACCACAGCACATCGAGAGCCGCACGGACGGCACTCAGGGCGCGGTCCTTGCGGCAGCCGGTCTTGCGGCAGAAGAGCCGCCTCCGCCAGGGGCGCTTGGGCTGCGGAACCGGCGCACAGCACCACTTGCACGGCCGGGTCCGTATGCCACCGGCCTTCACGTTCCCACTCACGCCGCGAACTTAGTGCCGTCAGGTGACGGGACGGTGGGCGGTCCCCGGGGTCAGGAGGAGCCGGAGGGCGCGGCGTCGGCGATCCGGCGCGGCGTCGTCCCGATCCACCAGTCCGGAGCGGCGGTCCCCTCGGTGGTGCGGCCGTCGTCGTGGACGTAGTACCGCGCGTCGCGGCGCGGGGTACCCAACTCGCCGGAAGCGCCGGCGCGGGCGGCCTACAGCCTCAGCGCCGCCGGCGCCCGGTTGCGGGGGAGGGCCACCCGGACTTGCGGGGCCCGCCGGGGCTCAGCCCTCCGTGGCCGCTGCGGGACGCTTCAGCCGCCTGCGCCGTACCACCCGGTGGTTCCGCCTGCCGCCGGCCGCGGTCGGCCGCAGCGCGATCCACACCCGGATCTCCGCGCCGCCCAGCACCGAGGAGCCGAGCCGCACATCGCCCCCGGTGGCTTCCGCCAGGCGCCGCACGATGTCCAGTCCGAGACCCGTCGAACCGTCACCGCCCGCGCCCTGGCCGCGCCGCAGCGCCGCCGCCGGGTCCGTGATGCCCGGGCCCGCGTCGGAGACCAGGACGATCACCGCGTCCTGGCTGCTGTGCACGTCCACCGCGAAGGCGGTGCCCTCGGGGGTGTGCCGGAAGACGTTGCCGAGCATCGCGTCCAGCGCCGCCACCAGGTCGGGGCGCGCCACCGGCACCCGCACCGGGCGTTCCACCCCGGCGGTGCTGACCTCCCGCCCCTGGTCCTCGGCGAGCGCCGACCAGAAGGCCATCCGCTCGCGGATCACCTCGGCGGCGTCGCAGCCCACCGCGACCGGCTGGCTCTGCGCCTGCTGGGCCCGGGCGGTGCGGATGATCTGGTCGACCTCCCGCTCCAGCTGGGCCACCGCGTGCCGGGTCTGCTCCCCGGCGGGGCCGTCGCCGAGCGAGGCGGCGTTGAGCCGCAGCACGGTCAGCGGGGTCCGCAGGCGGTGCGACAGGTCGGCGGCCAGCTCCCGCTCGTTCGCCAGCAGTTGCACCACCTGGTCCGCCATGGCGTTGAACGCGACAGCCGCGGAGCGCAGTTCGGCCGGGCCGTCCTCGGGGACGCGTACGGTCAGATCCCCGCGCCCCAGGCCGTGCGCGGCGTCCGCGAGACGCCTGGCCGGACGCACCATCCGCGTGCCCAGCCGGTCGGCCACCGCCACCGCGCCGACGATCAGGCCCACACCGACCAGTGCCAGCACCGCCCAGGCGGTGGTGACCCCGCGGCTGACCTCCCCGTCCGGGACGAACACCTCGACCACCGCCACCGATCCCGAACCGACCGCGGTCGGCTGCAGCAGGGCATAGCCCCCGGCCACCGAAACGGTGGAGGCCCGGCCCAGCTCCGACGCCCGGTCCAGGTCGGCGTCGGGCGCGTGCGGGTCGCCGATCTCCACCCCGGCCGTGCTCTCCGTCGCGGGCACCCGCACCGCGATCCGTCCGTCTGCGCCGGCCTGCGTGGAGGCCGCGGCCCGCTCCAACTGGGTGCGGTCGGTGGTGATGGCCAGGGCCGGCCCTATCGCCGCGGCCTGCCGCTCCGCGTTGCCGATCGCCCGGTCCCGGGCCATCTCCTTGACCGTGAGCGCCAGCGGCACCGCGAACGCGACGACGACCATGGCCGTCACCGCGACGCAGACCTTGACCAGCGCCCACCTCACCGCGGAGGCTCCAGCTTCACGCCCACCCCGCGCAGCGTGTGCAGATAGCGCGGCCGGGCCGCCGTCTCGCCCAACTTGCGGCGCAGCCAGGACAGGTGGACGTCGATGGTCTGGTCGTCGCCGTACGACTGCTGCCACACCTCCGACAGCAGCTCGCGCCGCGCCACCACCACGCCGGGCCGGGCCGCCAGGAAGGACAGCAGGTCGAACTCGCGGCGGGTCAGGTCCAGCGGCGTCCCGTCCAGGTCGGCCTGGCGGCGCAGCACGTCGATCTGCAACCCGCCCACCCTCAGCACCCGGTCCGCCTCGTGGCTGCGGGAGCGGCGCAGCACCGCCGCCATGCGGGCCGACAGGTGCTCGACGGAGAACGGCTTGACGAGGTAGTCGTCGGCGCCCGCGTTGAGCAGGCGCACGATCTCCGACTCGTCGTCCCGCGCCGTCGCGATGATCACCGGCACGTCCGTGAGGCCGCGCAGCATCTTCAGCGCCTCGGCCCCGTCCAGGTCCGGCAGACCGAGGTCCAGGATCACCACGTCGAAGCCGACCTGTGCGACTTCCCGCAGCGCCTCCAGGGCGGTTCCCACGCTCCGTACGGTGTGCGCGGCCTCGGTGAGGTGCCTGATGAGCGCGGAGCGCACGAACTGGTCGTCCTCGACCACGAGCACACTTGCCATGGCCCGCAACCTAGCCCATCGGGGGACGCCGGGTGGGCGCGAGCACGTCAGAACGGGAAGCGCAACCCCCGGCTCCCTTCGGGGGGTGTGTCCGGCACTATGGGCGGATGCGAAAAGGACTGGCGCACGCCGGAGCGTGGACGCTCGCCACGAGCGTCGCCGTCGCGCTGTCGTGGTTCGGCGTGCACCACGTCCTGGCGGGCACGGCGTACGACCCGCCCCGGGCCCTGCCGATCTCCGAGCCCGTCTCCGACGAGGTGGGCGTCCCCACGTCCGCGCCGAGCACCGCGGACACCTCCCGCGCCGAACCGAAGGCCACCGGACCGGCGAAGAACGCCGGCGCGTCGCCGCGCACCCCGTCCACCGGCCCGGCCCGGCCGCCCGGTTCGCCCACCCCCGCCACCTCCTCGTCCGCCGACACCGGCACTGTGCACGGCTACACCGTCGAGGGCGGCCGGGTCGTGCTCGACCTCGGCAGGACCTCCGCGACCCTGGTCTCCGCGACGCCGGACCCGGGCTGGGAGATGAAGGTCTGGAAGCAGCCCGAGTGGATCCGGATCGACTTCGTCTCGGCCACCACGACGTCGTCGCTCTTCTGCACCTGGAACGGGCATCCGCCCACCGTCGACACCTACAAGGCGCAGAACACCGGCGGTTGACGGGCGGTCAGCGGAACACCGACTCCGGGGGAGCGGGCGATGCCGCGGCCGTGGCGTCCGTGACCGGCGCCGCGCCGCCCGCGAAGGCGTCCAGCTCCCTGCCGTGCTCGACCCGCCCCGGATGCGGGTCCGAGGCCACCCGCCGGGTGAACTCCGCCACGGGCAGCTCACCGTCCGCGGCCACCAGGATCACGTTGCCGAAGCGCCGGCCCCGCAGTACGGCGGGATCCGCCGCCAGGCACGCGTGCGGGAAACAGGCCCGCACCGTGGCGATCTGGGCCCGCAGGAACTCCAGCCGGCCGCCGTCCGCGACATTGGCGGCGTACACGCCGCCGGGCGCCAGCGTGCGCCGCACCTGCGCCAGAAACTCCGTGCTGGTCAGGTGGGCGGGCGTACGGGCCCCGCCGAAGACGTCGGTGATGACCAGGTCCGCCCAGCCCTCCGGCACCTTGGCCAGGCCCTCGCGGGCGTCGCCGCCGCGCACCTTGATGCGCCAGGTGCGGTCCCAGGGCAGTTCCCGCCGCACCAGCTCCACCAGCGCGGTGTCGACCTCCACCACCTGCTGCGTCGAGCGGGGCCGGGTCGCCGCGGTGTAGCGGGCCAGGGTCAGCGCCCCGCCGCCGAGGTGCAGCACGCGCAGCGGGCGGCCGGGCGGGGCGGTGAGATCGACGACGTGGCCGAGTCGGCGCTGGTAGGAGAAGTCCAGGTACTCCGGGGCGTCGAGGTCGACGTGCGACTGCGGGGCCCCGTCGATCAGCAGCGACCAGCCGCGTGCCCGGTCCCGGTCCGGCACGAGCTCGGCGAGACCACCGCCGACCCGCTCCCGTATGCCCTCCGGGGCTTTCGTCGCTCTTGTTCTGCGCGGTGCCATGCAGCCAGTATGAGCGGCGGGCGGAGGGCCGGGGTCAGAGCCGGTCGGCGAGCTCGATCATCCTGGCCGCCTCGCCCAGCGCGTCGCGGAGCACCGCGGGGTCCGTGACGGCGGTGTCGTTCCGCGGCGGCACCAGCCAGCCGCTGCCCGCCACCGGGGGCTCCCGCAGCTCGCCGGGGAGGCTGAAGCCGCCGCCCGCCGTCCGCGTGCACGCGCTGCCCGGCATGTCCCAGCCGTCGGCCGTGCCCGGCGGCACGAGGAAGCCGAGGCTGTCCCCCGCGCTGTCGTGCAGCACGGGCCCCAGGCCCGTCCCCATGCGCAACAGGTCCACGGCCTCCAGCCCCTGCCGGGCCGGGACGGTGACGAGATCCCATGGCTCGTCCAACAAGGCGAATCCTCCTTGGGGTCGGACGGTGGGTTGCACGGTGTCCAACGCGCGTGGGCGTCAACAGCTACGCCCGGCGGACGCCGTCAGGGGTGGCGTTTCATGGCGAATGGAGGGTGAGATATCCCTTTTGTAGCCAAACTGCCGGTACTCGGCCCGTCACACCGAGTACGGTCGTCGCGCCGCCACCCGGCACCGCACCGACCGTCCAACGGGAGCCCGGCGATGCACTCGTCACCTTCCACCCCCAACACAGCCTTCCGGAGCCTGCGCGGAGACCGGTCCCCCGGTGAGTTCGCCGCCGCCGTGCGCCGCGCGGGACGGGAGATCGGCGAGCAGGTCAGCTGTGACGCCCGCTACATCGGCCGCGTGGAGTCCGGGGAGATCCGCTGCCCCAACTACGCCTACGAGCGGGTCTTCCGGCACATGTTCCCCGGCCACGACCTCGCCGACATGGGCTTCGAGCCGCGTGAACTGGTCCGCGGCCGACGCGTCCCGGCGGCGCGGGCACCGCGGCCGATCCCGTACGAGACCGAAACCGACGAGGAGAGCGACGTGCTGCGTCGCGCGTTCATGACCGGCGGCCCGGCCGCCATCGCCACGACCCTGGTGCTGGGCCCCGCCGCAGCCGCGGAGCCCGTGCACAAGGTCGGCAGATCGCAGGTCCGGGCCGTGCGGGCGGCGGTCCGCGAGATCCGCCTGCACGACGACCGGCACGGCGCCGGCGCGCTGTACCGCCAGGCCGGCCACTCCCTCGGGGCCGCCTACCGCCTCCTCGACGAGGGCACCTACGGCCAGGCCGTCGCCGATGAGCTGCTGGGCGGCGCCGGTGAACTCGCCATCTCCGTGGGCTGGCTGGCCCATGACTCCGGACGCCTCGCCGACGCCCGCTCCTACTACGGCGAGGCCCTCGCCACCGCCCGCATGGCCGGCGACCGCGCCCTGGAGGCGCACGCCTTCTGCAACGCCTCCTTCCTCGCCCGCGACGCCGGGCGCCCCCGCGAGGCCGTCCGCGCCGCGCAGGCGGCCCAGCAGGCCGCCCGCCCTCTCGGTTCGCCCCGGCTGCTCTCCCTGCTCGCGCTCCGGGAAGCGGGCGGCTGGGCGGGCCTCGGCGATCGTCCCGGCTGCGAACGGGCCCTCGCCCGCGCCCAGACGCTCTTCGGCCGCGGAGCCTGCGCCGCGGACCCGGAGTGGATGACCTTCTACGGCGAGGCCGAACTCGCCGGCCTGGAGGCCCAGTCCTGGTCCGCCCTCGGCGACCACCGCCGCGCGGTCGAGCACGCGCGGCGCGCGGTCGGCCTGCAGGCGCCGCACTTCACACGCAACGCCGCGCTGTACACCGCGGAACTCGCCGACAACCTCGCCTCCGCCCGCCATGTCGACGAGGCCACGGACGCCGGCATCCGCGTCCTGGACCTTCTGGGCCGCGTCCAGTCCCCGCGCGTGCGGGGCATGCTCTCCTCGACCGCCCAGACCCTCCAGCCGTACGCCCGGCGCAAGGACGTCGCCGAATTCCTCCGCCGCCAGGCGCAGTCGCGGCCGGCGTGAGCGGGCGTGGGCGGGCGTGGTCCGGCGCCGACGGGGGCCGCGTCAGGCGTGGAAGTCCTCCGCGTCCCGCAGGGTGCTCCCGGACAGCCGCCGGGCGAAGGCCTCGTAGGCGTCGTGCCCGAGGAAGTACGGCCCGGTGCAGTGCTGGTAGAACAACCGCCCCAGGTCGTCCACCAGGACGATCCCGAGCTCCGAGGTCTCGTAGCCGACGGGGAACACCGGCCGGCGCAGGTTGGCGCCGAGCTCGGCGAAATCCTCGGCGTCGCCTTCGTACCCGACGTCCGGGCGGACGACGAGAGCGATCTCGGACGCGGCCCGGTACGGAAGGCGCAACAGTCCGTACGAGTACAGGAATCCCAGGGCGGCGGCGGACGGGGTGAGCGGGAAGCCCTGACGCTCGGCGTCGCGCAGCCGGAAAGCCACATGCTCGCCGACCCGGTCCCGCACGTCCCGCCCGGGGTGCCAGCCGTGCTCCTCCAGCCACGGCCGGACCGTCGCCGCGTGCGTCATACCGCCGACGCCCTCGTGACGTCGAGCAGATCGGTTTCCTGCTCCTCCCACTGTTCGTAGAGGGCGTCGGGGCCGTGCTCCTGCGCGTACGCGATCTCGGCGGCGGTCACCGGGACCACGGTGAGGAGATGCAATTCGGTCCGGCCCTGCGCGTTCACCAGGGACTCGAAGCCGTCCTCGAGGTAGGGGTGCGGCACGATCATCACCCCTTCGATCTCCGTACCCGCGATCAGCGGCTCCGGTGCCGGGATGATCTGGTCGAAGGCCGGACCCGCACCCGTGCGAACGGCCAGTGTCGCGGTCAGTGCGACCAACGCGCGCGCGGCCGATCTCTGGTCCGACCTGAGTGTGCAGGCGAGTTCCAGCGGCATGATCGCGGTGATGTCCTGGAACCTCAGACCGTTCGTCACGGCGGTGACCAGGTCCCCGTCCCCCGATACACAGAAGAGCAGGGCGAAACCCCGGCCTGCGCCGTCCGCCGCGGGGGCCTCCGCATCCCGGATCGGCCCCAGACAGGCCTGAATGTGGTCGAGGAATCCCGCGTACTTCTCCCCGGTGGTCATCCGTCCTCCGCCCTCTCCTGGCGCGCCCAGGCGCCTGCCGGTCGCTCGTCCCGGGGACGGACCTCGATGCCCGCCCGCCGCCAGGAGCCGTAAGAGAAGGGGTCGTCGCCGTCGAGCAGGACGACCCACGCCCCGCCGCGCGACCACACCACGGACCGGGACGCGTACTCCGGGACGTGGGCCTCCGGCCCGGGCGGTTCGGGCTCGCCGAGCCGGGCGCGCAGCCGCCCCGCCATCCGCTCGTACGCGGCGTCGTAGGCGTCCGGGCCGGCGTTCGCGTCCCAGCCCTCGGGGGTCTCGCCCTCCGTGACGTACGCGAACGGCAGCACGATCGAGCAGTCCGCGCGGCACTCAGGATGGTCGCACGCCGCGTCGGCGTCGTCCGCGCATCCCGGATACTCGCCGAGCTCCAGCCAGTGCGCGCCGATCGGCCAGGCGTCGAGCCAGCCGATGACGGTCGCTCCGTCGTCGCCGGCGTGGTGCCAGCCGTTGCGCACGAACGCGTCCTCGAAGGCACGGTGGCTCCAGGGCAGATCGGCCAGTTCGAGGAGCCGGACCAGCAGGTCGTCGTCGACGGAGCGCAGTTGCGCGGCCACGGCCGCCCCTACCTCTTCGGCCGGACGGCGATGCCCGCGCGGCGGTAGGCGCCATACGACATGGCGTCGCTCCCGTCGAGCAGGATCACGTACGCGTCGCCCCGCGACCAGCGGACGTGCCGGGTGGCGTCGATGTCCTTGTACGGCCACGGGCCTTCGGGCTCCGGCTCCCCGAGGCGGTCGCTCAGCAGCGTGGCCACCCGCCGGTACTCGGCGTCGTAGTCCTCGTCGGACGCCCCGAGCCGTACGTCGGGGCGGCTGTGCCAGGGCCCGAACTCGTCGTCCCACGCGGCCGGGTCCTCGGGATCGGCGAAGTACGCGAAGGGGTGCAGGACGTAGCCGCCCTCACGGCACCCGGCGTGGGCGCACACGACGTCGGAGGGGCCGCCGTCCGCACAGCCGGGCCGATCGCCCAGCTCCAGCCACCAGTCGTCCACGCCCTCCTCGCGCCCGGGCAGGAACTGGATCTCCCACCAGCCGATGACCGGCCCCTCCTCCTCGTCCTCCGGGACCTCCCAGCGGTTGGCCACGAACGCGTCCTCGACCGCGCGCCGGCTCCACGGCAGGTCCGCCAGCGCGATCATCCGGTCCACGAAGGCCTGGTCGGCGTCGAAGAGTTGTATCGCCATGGCACGCGACCCTAACGCCCCGCCTAGGCTGCCCCCATGACAGGACCGGAAATGCCGCGGATCCGCGCCTTCGTCGCTGCCTTCGCCCGCCGCCAGGCCGCGCGCACCGTCGACCTCCCCGGCGGCTTCGCCGCCCTCGACGACGCCTTCGCCTACTCGCACGGCGACAACCACGTGGTCCTCGACGGTGCCGTCGAGCCCGAAGCGCTTCCCGCCCTCGCCGACGAGGCCATGGCCCATCTGAGGCACCGCGCGGTCACCGTCCTGGACGACGCCACGGGCACCGCCTGCGCAGGGCCCCTGATCCGGGCCGGCTACACGCACTCCACCGAGCTCGTCATGCTGCACACCGGCCCGGTACCGGAGGGCGGGTCCGCCGGGGAAGTCGGCCTGGACGCCTTCCGCGAGCCCCTCGCGCGGCGCTGGCGCGGCTTCCTCCCGGAGGCCGACGACGAGGCCGTCCGGCAGTTGGTCGACCGCCGCGAGGCCCGGCGCCGCGGCGCGGACGTCGTCCGCTTCATCGGCTCGCGGACGCCCGGCGGCGAGGTCGCGTCCTGGGCGGACCTCTACATCGACCCCGCGTCCGGCATCGCCCAGATCGAGGACCTCATCACCTCGGAGGACCACCTCGGTCGCGGCCACGCCGGCGCCGTACTGTCCACGGCCGTCCGCCAGGCCGCCGACGCGGGTTGTGCCACCCGTTTCCTCATCGCCGACGCGGACGACTGGCCCCACCACTGGTACGCGCGCCGCGGCTTCACGGTGGTGGGCCGCTTCCACAGCTTCGCCCGCGACTGACGGTGTCACTCCGTAACCTGGTGGATACGGAGTGTGTGTGGGGGTGTGCGGATGACCGGCGAGGTGACCCAGCCGCCGATGGCGTGGCGCTACTGCGGCAACCAGGTCAAGCTCTGGCGCGAGCAGGCGGGCGTCACACGCGAGCAGTTGGCGCGCGAGGCGGCGTACGGGTACGAGACGGTGAAGTCCATGGAGCAGGGCCGTCGTCGGCCCAGTTCCCGCCTGTTGCAGATCGCGGATCAACTCTGCGGCGCGGGCGGGAAGCTCACGGCGGCGCAGGAGTTCCTGAAACCGGAGAGGTTCCCCGAGCGCACACGCGAGTTCATGCAGGCGGAGGCCGAAGCGATCGCGTTGTACGGGTACGAGCCGCTGCTTGTGCCGGGGTTGCTGCAGACCGAGGCGTACGCCCGCGCGCTGATGGGCAACAGCTGCCCGCCGCTCGACGACGAGACGATCGGGGAACGGGTCGCGGCACGGCTGGAGCGGCAGGAGAAGCTGCGGCGGAAGCCCACCGCGCTGTTCGGTTTCGTGCTCTACGAAGCGGCCTTGAAGGCGAACGTCGGCGGCCCGGAGGTGATGAAGCGGCAGTTGCAGGCTCTGCTGACGGCGGGCTCGCTGCGCAACGTCTCCGTCCAGGTGCTGCCGGCCGACCGCGTCGCGTATCCGGCGCTCAGCGGTTCGCTGGTTCTCCTGGAGACGGAGGAGCACGAACACCTCGCCTACGTGGAGGCCCAGGAGACCAGCGCCCTCTACAGCGACCCGACGAAGGTGAGCCGACTGTCGCAACGTCATGGAATCATCCGCATGCAGGCCCTCGGCGTCGAGGAGTCGGCGCGGTTCATCGGCGAGGTGGCGGAGGCCCTATGAACACCCGGCTGGTGTGGTTCACGTCCAGTTACAGCGACGACCAGGGGGGCAACTGCGTCGAGGTCGCCACGACCCGGAACGCCGTGCACGTGCGGGACAGCAAGGACCCCGGCGGCCCCGTGCTCTCCTTCACCCCCGCCGCGTGGGCGGCGTTCGTCGCCGCCGCCCCCGGGACATGGGGGCGGGACGCGGCGTCCCCCTCTGTATAGGCGCCGCGTCCCGCCGGTCCACTACGGAGCGGGCGTCTCCGTGACACCCGGCTCCGCGGCCTCGGGCAGCGCGCCCGTGCGGGCGACGCCCGCGTACCACAGGGCGCTGGACTTCGGGATGCGCTCCTGCGTCTCGTAGTCGACGTAGACCGCGCCGAAGCGCTTGTCGTACCCGTACGCCCACTCGAAGTTGTCCATCAGGGACCACAGGAAGTAGCCCCGCACGTCGGCGCCGTTGCGCATGGCGCGGTGGACCGCCTCCAGGTGGACGCGCAGGTACTCCACCCGCTCCGGGTCGTGCACGGCGCCGTCGGGGCCCACGGAGTCCTCGTAGGCCGCGCCGTTCTCCGTGATGAGCAGCGGCAGGTCGGGGAACTCGCGGTTCATCCGCATCAGCAGGTCGTACAGGCCCGTGGGGTCGACGGACCAGCCCATCGCGGTGTGCTCGCCCGGAGGCTGGTGGAAGGCGACGTCGTCCGCGCCCGGCCAGGGGGAGAACGCGCTGGAGCCGTGGCCGTCGCTGCGCGGCCCGTCGACGGAGGCGCCGTCGGACACCAGGGTGGGCGTGTAGTAGTTGATGCCGAGCACGTCCAGCGGGTGGCGCTTGATCGCCGCGAGGTCGCCGTCCTGGACGAAGGACCAGTCGGTCAGGCCACGGGTGTCGTCCAGCAGGTCCTGCGGGTACGCGCCCTTGAGCAGGGGGCCGGTGAAGACCCGGTTGCCGACGGCGTCGATGCGGCGCGCGGCGTCCACGTCGGCGGGGGAGTCGGTGAGCGCGCGGACCTGGTGCAGGTTGAGCGTGATGCCGAGCTGGGCGCGGGCCGGGAGGACCGAGCGCAGCGCCTCGGCGGCGCGGCCGTGACCGAGGTTGAGGTGGTGGGCGGCGCGCAGGGCGGCGACCGGGTCGGTGCGGCCCGGGGCGTGGACGCCGGAGCCGTAGCCGAGGAAGGCGCTGCACCAGGGCTCGTTGAGGGTGGTCCACAGCTGGACGCGGTCGCCGAGGGCCTCGGCGACGATCCGCGCGTACTCGCCGAAGCGCTCCGCGGTGTCGCGGGCGGGCCAGCCGCCGGCGTCCTCGAGCTCCTGGGGAAGGTCCCAGTGGTAGAGGGTGACGGCG
This sequence comes from Streptomyces sp. NPDC026673, assembly GCF_040638135.1. Taxonomy (NCBI): domain Bacteria; kingdom Bacillati; phylum Actinomycetota; class Actinomycetes; order Kitasatosporales; family Streptomycetaceae; genus Streptomyces; species Streptomyces sp. NPDC026673. The sequence goes on from NZ_JBEZXR010000032.1 coordinate 68,061, forward strand.
GGCTGGATGCCGTGCTCCAGCAGCTCGTCGGTGAGCGCGCGGTAGAAGTCCAGGCCGCGCTCCACCGCCGGCCCGCGGCCGGTGGGCTGCACGCGGGACCAGGAGACGGAGAACCGGTAGGCGCTCAGGCCGAGGTCGGCCATGAGCCGGACGTCGTCACGGAACCGGTGGTAGTGGTCCGCGGCGACGTCGCCGGTGTGGCCCTCGAAGACCTTGCCGGGGGTGTGGCTGAAGGTGTCCCAGATCGACGGGGTGCGCCCGTCCTCGGCAGCGGCGCCCTCGATCTGGTACGCGGCGGTGGCCGCGCCCCACAGGAAGCCGGGCGGGAACTGGTGGCCGCTTTCCGCGGCGGTGCCGCTCGCTGCGGGGCGGATGTCGGACGCTGTCATACGGGAGCGCTCCCATCGGAACGAGTGAACAAGAGGAAAGAAAAGGGGGAGGGCGCGGCCTCGGCCGGGGGAGGGATCAGCCCTTGACCGCGCCCTGCATGATGCCGCCGACGATCTGCTTGCCGAAGATCACGAAGACCAGCAGCAGCGGGAGCGTGCCGAGCAGCGCGCCGGCCATGATCACCGACTCGTCGGGGATGTAGCCGCGGCCGAGGCTGGTGAGCGCGACCTGGACGGTCGGGTTCTCCTGGGTCAGCGCGATGATCGGCCAGAAGAAGTCGTTCCAGGCCGCGACGAAGGTCAGCATGCCCAGGACCGCCATCGCGGGCCGGGCGGCCGGGAAGACCACGTGCCAGACGATCCGGATGCTGCTGGCGCCGTCGACACGGGCGGCCTCGATGATCTCGGTGGGCAGCGCCTGGGAGAGGTACTGCCGCATGAAGAAGACACCGAAGGCGCTGACGAAGGTCGGCAGGATGACCGCCTGGAGGTGGTTCGTCCAGTCCAGGTCCGCGATCCACAGGAACAGCGGCACCACGCTCAGCTGCGGCGGCACCATCATGGTGCCGATGGTCAGCATCAGCAGGAAGGACTTCATCCGGAACTGCAGCTTGGCGAAGGCGAAGCCGGCGATCGTCGAGAACAGCACCGTGCCGATGGTGATGCTGCCCGCGACGATGGCCGTGTTCACCAGGGCCGTGCTGAGGTTGGCCTCGGTCCACGCGGTCTGCAGGTTGCTGAAGAGGTTCGAGCCGAACCAGAACGGCGGAGGGGTCTGCGCCAGCCGCGAGTTCGTCCGCGAGGCCGCGATCGCCGTCCACACCAGGGGGAAGAGCGATATCGCGGTGAAGACGATCAGGACGGCGTAGGTGAACGGGCCGGCGTGCAGCTGCCGTCCGGCCTTGGGCGCGCCGGGGGTGCGGCGCTTGCCCTTGCGGGACGTGTCCTGCGCTCCGGCCGCCGCCTGCTCCGGCGGGTTGGTCGAGATGGTGGCCATCGGCGTCACCCCTCGTGGTTCTTGCGCAGCCAGCGGGCGACCAGCCCGTTGATCGCGGCGATCAGCAGCAGGATCAGGAACATCGCCCAGGCGATGGCCGAGGCCCGCCCGAGGTGGTAGTTCGTCCAGCCCTGCTCGTACAGGTACAGGCCCAGCGTCTGGAACTGGTGGGAGGAGCCGCCCTTCTCGCCGCCGGGGCCGCCGAAGAGGAACGGCTCGCCGAACAGCTGGGTGGCGCCGATCGTCGAGACCACGATCGTGAAGAGGATCGTCGGCCGCAGCATCGGGATCGTCACATGGCGGAACTGCTGCCAGCGCGAGGCGCCGTCCAGCGCGGCGGACTCGTACAGATCGTGCGGCACGGCCTGCATCGCGGCCAGGTAGATCAAGGTGTTGTAACCGGTCCAGCGCCAGATCACGATCGACGACACGGCGATCTGCGAGGACCAGGTGCCCGCCCGCCAGTCGATGTGGTGGCTGAACCCGAGGTGCTCCAGCGCCCAGTTGATCATGCCGTAGTCGGTGCCGAACATCAGGGTGAAGACCAGCGTCGCGGCGGCGACCGAGGTGGCGTACGGGGTGAGCATCGCGACCCGGAAGAAGGTCGAGCCGCGCAGCTTGTAGTTGAGCAGGTGGGCCAGGCCCAGTGCGATCAGCAGCTGCGGGACGGTCGAGATCACCCCGATGGTGAACGTGTTCTTCAGGGCGTTCCAGAAGAACTCGTCCTCCAGCAGACGGGTGTAGTTGTGGAAGCCCACGAACTCCCGCGCGTCGAGGTTGGTCAGCTCCACCCGGTAGAAGGAGGACCAGCCCGTGTAGATCAGCGGGAAGAGCCCGAAGGCGGCGAAGAACAGGAAGAACGGCGAGACGAAGGCGTAGGGCATCGCCTTGACGTCCCACCGGTAGCGGCGGCTGCGCCAGCGGCCGCGTCGCTCTTCACGTGCGTCGCGCGGACGGCCGGAGCCGTCGCGCGGGGCCGCGCCCCCCTCGGTGGGGGGCGCGGTCACTGCGGTCATGTCGGAGATCTCCGAAGCCATGCGGGTCACTGGTCCAGTGCGTTGTCGATTTCCTTCTCGGCAGCCGCCCAGCCCTGAGCAGGGGTCTTGCCCTGCTGCTCGACCTGCAGGATGCCGACGTCGGTGATGGCCGTGTAGATCTGCTGGTCCTTCGGGCCGATCACCAGGGTCGGGATGCTCTTGGCCGCGTCGGCGAAGATCTGGCCGATCGGGGCGTTGTTGAAGTACTCGTGCTTGGCGTCCTTGACCTCGGGCAGGTCATAGGCGCCCGGGGCGCTCGGGAAGCTCGCCTGCTTGGCGAAGACCTTGGCCTGCTGCTCGGGGGCGGTCAGCCACGCGGCCAGCTTGACGGCCTCGGCCTTGTTCTTGCCCGCGGAGGGCACGCCGACGAAGGAGCCGCCCCAGTTGGCGGGCTTCGGCGCGGCGGCGACGTCCCACTTGCCCTTGCCGGCGTCGCCGGACTTCTCCTGGATGTAGCCGAGCATCCACGACGGGCAGGGGAGCGAGGCGAAGCGGCCGTTGGCGAAGCCCTGGTCCCAGGCCTTGTCGAACAGCTTCAGCTTGGCGGTCATCTTGCCGGTGGTGGCCTCCATGGCCAGGTCCCAGGCTTCCTTCACGGCGGGGCTGGTCTTGTAGATGACCTTGCCGCTGCTGTCGTAGTAGCGCTCCGAGGCGCCGTTGCTGATCGCCTGGTACAGGCCCGCGGAGGAGTCCAGGAACGTGGTGCCCTTGGGCGCGTTCTTGGTGTAGGTCTTGCCCGCGTCCAGGTACTTGTTCCAGTCGCCGGCCCAGAGCTTGGCGACATCGGCGCGGTCGGTGGGCAGGCCCGCCTTCTTGAACAGGTCGGTGCGGTAGCAGATGGCCATCGGGCCGATGTCGGTGCCGAGGCCGACGGTCTTGCCGTCGGAGGTGCTGGCCTGGGCCCACTTCCAGTCGAGGTAGTTCGACTTCTCGACGCCCGCGGCCTTGGAGAGGTCCTCGAACTTCGCCGCCTGGGTGGTGACGATCTCGTTGATGTTGCCGACCTCGATGGCCTGGATGTCGCTCAGGCCGCTGCCGGCGGCGAGGTGGGTGAGGAGCTGCGGGTAGTAGGCGTCGTTCCGCTCGATCACGTTCTCCTTGATCGTGATGTTCGGGTGCGCCTTCTCGTACTCCTCGTACAGACCGGCCTGCTTGTAGCCGAAGACACCGAAGGTGCCGACCGTGAGAGTGATCTTGCCCTTGCCGTCACCCTCCGAGCCACCGGCCTTCGCCGGGCCGTCGCTGTCCTTGGAGCAGCCCGCGAGCAGGCTCACTCCGAGTGCTGCCACCGCGGTTATCGCGACCGCCGCGGTACGGCCTCGTGGCCGGGACGACTTCCTTGTCGTGCGCATTCGGGTCCTCCGGGTACGTGCGGGAAGTGTACGTGTTCGATAGTGTGGGAGCGCTCCCACATGTGATGTGTTGAAGAGTCTCCGTTCCCCGATGAGGTGTCAAGGGAGGAGACGCTCTAAGTTGGCGCAGTTACCACCTCGTGATTGGGAGGCCGCAATGGTGATCGGCGGACGGCGCAGCGGTAGGCCGACGCTTGAGGAGGTCGCCGCCCGGGCCGGAGTGGGCCGTGGCACGGTCTCCCGGGTGATCAACGGGTCACCCCGGGTCAGCGACCACGCCAAGGCCGCGGTCGAGGCTGCCATCGCCGAGCTGGGCTATGTCCCCAACCGCGCGGCACGCGCCCTGGCGGGCAACCGGACGGACGCGATCGCCCTGGTCATCCCCGAGGCGGAGACCAGGCTCTTCGCGGAGCCCTACTTCTCCGACATCATCCGCGGCGTCGGCGCGGAGCTGGCCGACACCGACATGCAGCTGCTGCTCACGCTGCTGCGGACGCCCAAGGAGCGGCAGCGCTTCGGCCAGTACCTCGGCGCCCACCGCGTCGACGGCGTCCTGCTGGTCTCGGTGCACGAGGACGACCCGCTGCCCGACCTGCTGGAGCAGCTGGAGATGCCGACGGTGCTCAGCGGCCGCCGCTCCGACCTGGAGTCGGTGTCGTACGTGGACTCCGACAACGTCGGCGGCGCCCGCTCGGCGGTCGCGCACCTGCTGGGCCGCGGACGAACGACCGTGGCGACCATCACCGGCCCCCTGGACATGTACGTCGCCCGCTGCCGCCTCGACGGCTACCGCCAGGCGGTCGAGGCCGCCGGGCTGGTCCACGACAACGCGCTGGTCGCGGCCGGCGACTTCACCGAGGAGGGCGGCCGCGCCGCCATGCGGGCGCTGCTGGAGCGCCGCCCCGACGTGGACGCCGTCTTCGCGGCCTCGGACGTCATGGCCAGCGGCGCCCTGCAGGTGCTGCGCGAGCGGGGCCGGCGGGTGCCCGACGACGTGGCGCTGATCGGCTTCGACGACTCCGCCATCGCGCGCCACACCGACCCGCCCCTGACCAGCGTGCGGCAGCCGATCGAGGAGATGGGCCGCACCATGGCGCGGGTGCTGCTGGAGGAGATCGCGGCGAGCACCGCCACCCGGCGGCACGTCGTGCTGTCGACCGAACTCGTGCGCCGAGAGTCCGCGTAGCCGCCCCGGCGGACCCGGCCCGCGGGCGGGCGCGCTCGCACCGGCCCCGGCGGACCGGGGCGCCAAGTGGCCGGGGTGGCCGGGGAGTCGGCGGCGGCCGCGAGCGACGGGCCGGTACACCGTGACCCGCACAGGGGTGACCCCCGTCACGTGAGGAGGGTCACGGTGTGATATCGGGCCGCGGGGGCACTTGCCGGGGTCCTCTGTCATACCCGTCTCGTAAAATCAAGGCATGCCACCGACCCTTCTGGACCGCCGATCCGTTGAAGCCGCCAATGAGGCCATACGGCGGTTCGTCGCGGGCCGGCGCACATGGTCGCGTGCCGAACTGGCCGAGCTGGACCGCCTGCGCACGGTCTGGCAGGCCGCGCGTCAGGGCCAGGGGCACGACCCGGCCCGCCGCCTTCCGGGCGAGGACTGATCCCGTCCCGGCAATGCCGACAGAGGATGTCGGGTATGCCGGGGAGCATGACCGCATGACGACCAGCTGGCAGGACCTCCAGGAAGCGCAACCCGGCTTCGCCGAGACCGTGCGCACCCGATTCGGCGGCTACAAGCACCACGTCCTCGGCACCCTCCGCGCCGACGGCTCCCCCCGACTCAGCGGCATCGAGGCCGAGTTCCGCCTCGGCGAACTGTGGCTCGGCATGATGCCGGGCTCCCGCAAGGCCCTCGACCTGCGCCGCGATCCGCGCTTCGCGCTCCACGCCAACCCCGGTCCGGACACGTCGATGGACGGCGGCGACGTGCGGATCGCCGGACGCGCCGTCGAGGTCACCGACCCGGCGGTGATCGCCCGCTTCGTCGGCGAGGTGACCGTGCCCGAGGGGCCGTTCCACCTCTTCCGCGTCGATTTCACCGAGGTCGTGCGCACCTACGTCGACGACCCCGACCTCGTCCTGGAGGTCTGGCGCCCCGGCGGCCCGCTGCGCACGGTGCGCCGCGGCAACGACGACGCGCCCCCGCGCACGGACGGCTGACGCCCGCTCACTCCCCCTCGAAGGGGCTGTCCCCGCGCGCCACGGTCGCGACGAGCCCGGCGAAGTACCGCTGGACCATCTGGTGGAGCTGGTGGCCGTAGCTGATGCGGGCCACCCCCAGCTCCGCCAGACGGGCCGGGGAGGGCCCGCCGGGCCGGCTCAGCACGTTGACCGGGAGCCCGTCCACCGCCTCGACCAGGGCCCGTACGGTGGGCTCGTCCAGGGCGCCGATCGGGTAGACGCAGTCCGCGCCGGCGTCCAGATACGTCCTGGCCCGGCGCACCGCGTCCGCCAGCCGCTCCTCGGCCGTCGCGCCGCCGCGGATGAAGGTGTCCGTCCTGGCGTTGATCACCAGCTCCGGATCCGCGGCGCGCACGGCCGCGATGTACTCCGCCTGCGCGTCGGGCCCGGCCATCAGGCCGGTACGGGGGTTGGTGTCCTCCAGGTTGCATCCCACCGCGCCGGTCGCCTCCAGCCGCTCCGCGAGCTCCGCGGGCGGCAGCCCGTAGCCCCGCTCCATGTCGGCCGTCACGGGTACGCCGACCGCCCGGGAGATGCGGGCGACCGCCGCGAACATCTCGTCCGCGGGTGTGCCCTCGCGGTCCTCGTAGCCCAGGACGGGCGCCACGGCCGCGCTCCCGGTGGCCACCGCCGGGAAGCCCGCGTCGGCCACCGCGAGGGCCGAGGCGCAGTCCCAGACGTTCGGCAGGACCAGGGGGTCGCCCGGCACGTGCAGGGCGCGGAGTCGGGAGGCGAGGGCGGTGCGAGAGGGCTCGGTGCTCATGCCGTCCACGCTACGAGCGCTCGCCCGGACCCGCCCAGGGCCATTCGCGTCCGGCGCCGCGGGGCCACTTCGGGTGCGCCCGGCGCCGCGGTGCCGCAAGCTGGACGGGTGAGTGACGCCCCGATCGTCGTGTCCCCCGTCCAGGCCGGGGACCCGCCCTTCCGCATCGTGCAGATCGGCGGGGAGCCCATCGGCATCGCCCATGACCTGCTCGACGTCGTGCGGCTCGCCCACGGCGCCGGCATGGAGCACGTCGACTTCGACGATCCGCACGCCGTGCGCTGGGTCGGCGGGGGCAAGTACCACTGGTCCCCCTGAGCCCTGCGGCGGTCCGGCGCCGGCGGACGGTTGCGTAAGATCCACTTCCCGCGATTGGGTGGGCCGCATGACTCGGACCCTCTACCTCTTCGCCGGCGCCGCCCCACCCGTCTTCGACATCGCGCGGGTCATCGAGGACGCCCAGGCCCGCGGCTGGGACGTGTGCCTCGGGCTGACGCCCACGGCGGCCCGCTGGTTGGAGCCGAGCCTCGACGGTCTGGCGGCGCTGACCGGCCGCCCGGTGCGCTTCGAGTACCCGCTGCCCGGCCGGCCCGAGGTGTGGCCCGCGGCCGATGTGATCCTGGTCGCTCCGGCCACCTTCAACACGATCAACGGATGGGCGCTGGGGCTGACCGAGACCTTCGTGGTCGGCGCCCTGGCCGAGGGGATCGGCAAGGGTGTCCCGATGGTCGCTGTGCCGTCGGTGAACGCGGCGCTGACGCAGCACCCGCAGTTCGAGCGTTCGGTGGAGACCCTGCGCGCCGCCGGGGTCACCGTGCTCTTCGAGGACGCCGCGACCGGGTCGGAGTACCGCTGGCAGCCCGCGCTCGCGGCCGCCGAGGCGGTCGCGGGCTGATTTGCCCGGCCGGGGCCGCGCGGTCCCGGCCGGGCCCCGGGGATGCGTGACCCCGGGGCCCGCGGGGTCCCGGGGACTGCGGGTACTGCGGGGGCATACGACGAGGGCCCGGTCCGCTTTCGCGGACCGGGCCCTGCTTCATCAGGGTGAGTGACGGGACTCGAACCCGCGACATCCTGGACCACAACCAGGTGCTCTACCAGCTGAGCTACACCCACCACGACCGGCGCTTCTCACTGCTGCGCACCGGCCGAGAAAAAGTGTACAGGGTCCGACGGGGTGCTCGCTGCCACGTTTCCCGCGGGTCCCTCAGCCGGCCGTTTCCGCAGGCAGGACGTACTTCGCCGCGATCGAGCGCGCCGTGTCGGTGTCGGGTCCCGGCTGGGGCACGAAGACCGCCTCCCGGTAGTAGCGCAGCTCCGCGATGGACTCCCGGATGTCGGCGAGCGCGCGGTGGTTGCCGTTCTTCTCCGGGCTGGCGAAGTAGGCGCGGGGGTACCAGCGCCGGGCCAGCTCCTTGATCGAGGAGACGTCCACGATGCGGTAGTGCAGGTGCTGTTCCAGCGTGGCCATGTCCCGGGCGAGGAAGCCGCGGTCGGTGGAGACCGAGTTGCCGCACAGGGGGGCCTTGCGGGGCTCGGCCACGTACTGGCGGACGTAGTCCAGGACCAGCTTCTCGGCCTCCTCCAGGGTCACCCCGCCGTCGAGCTCGTCCAGCAGGCCGGAGGCGGTGTGCATCGTGCGGACGATCTCCGGCATGCTCTCCAGGGCCTCGGCCGGCGGACGGATGACGATGTCCACCCCCTCACCGAGCACATTGAGCTCCGAGTCGGTGACGAGTGCCGCCACCTCGATCAGAGCGTCGTGGGCCAGGGAGAGCCCGGTCATCTCGCAGTCGATCCACACCATCCGGTCGTTCATACGTCTCACCCTACGGGGCGATCCCGTGGAGCAGGCATAGCCGCGTTGCGGCTGCGTCCGTCGCGGCCGTCCCGGTCGCCGCGCGGCCGCCGGGATCCGTGCGGCTCCCGGGGGTCGAAGCGGCTGCCCGGCTGCTCGGGGATGCGGGCCGCGAAGGGCGGCTCGCCGTCGGTCTTGAGCGCGCCCGGTCCGGTGGGACCGGCCTGGCCGGGGATCTGCAGCACTCCGCCGTGGCCGCGGTCGGCCGCGGGGACGGGACCGCGGCGCGGGGCCGGGACGCCGCCCGCCTCGGGGCCGCGCGGTTCCCGGGTGGCGGGGAGCGCGGAGGCGTCCGGCTCGTCCTGCGGGCGCCGGGCGCGGTAGGCGGCACGGTAGGAGGCGGGGGAGGAGCCGAGCTGGCGGCGGAAGTGACCGCGCAGCGCGACGGGGGAGCGGAAGCCGCAGCGCGCGGCGACCTCGTCGACGGAGTAGTCGGAGGTCTCCAGCAGCCGCTGGGCCTGCAGGACGCGCTGGGTGATCAGCCACTGCAGGGGGGCGCTCCCGGTCAGCGTGCGGAAGCGGCGGTCGAAGGTGCGGCGGCTCATGTAGGCGCGGGCGGCGAGGGTCTCCACGTCGAACTGCTCGTGCAGGTGCTCCAGTGCCCAGGCGACGACCTCGGCGAGCGGATCGCCGCCGATCTCCTCCGGTAAAGAGCGGTCGAGGTGCCGGGGCTGGCCGCCCCAGTCGCCGCGCCGGGGAGGCACGACCAGCCGGCGGGCGAGCGCGTTGGCGGCCTCGCCGCCGTGGTCGGTCCGTACGACGTGCAGACACAGGTCGATGCCGGCGGCGGTGCCCGCGCTGGTGAGCACGTCGCCGTCGTCGACGAACAGCTCCCGCGGATCGACGTGGACCGACGGGTAGCGCTTGGCGAGGGTCGGGGCGTACATCCAGTGCGTGGTGGCGGGGCGGCCGTCCAGCAGCCCGGCGGCGGCGAGCACGAAGGCGCCGGTGCACAGGCCGATGATGCGCGCGCCCTCCTCGTGGGCGCGGCGCAGCGCGTCCAGCGCCTCGGCGGGCGGCGGTTGCGAGATGGACCGCCAGGCGGGCACGACGACCGTGCCGGCCCGGGACAGCGCCTCCAGGCCGTACGGGGCGGACAACTCCAGCCCGCCGGTGGTGCGCAGCGGGCCGTCCTCGCCCGCGCAGACCAGCAGCCGGTAGCGCGGCACGCCGGCGTCCTGGCGGTCGATGCCGAACACCGAGAGCGGGATGGAGCTCTCGAAGATGGGTCCGCCGCTGAACAGCATGACGGCGACGACTTCCTGACGGCGCCGCGCCGACAACTTGCGTGGCGCGCGGCCCTGTTGGGCCGCTCCGGACGGGCCGGGCGGGACGGGGGCGCTCACCGGGGCGCCGGGCGCTCCCGGGGCGTGCGCGAGGCCCGTTGTCCCCGTTGACGCGGACGGTGCGGTGGACATGCCGGCGGCCGACTGGATCTCCGCCATGGTGCCGGTCCTGGACTCCTGTGTCATGGAGCTCAAGCCCCCCTCGGTCGTCTGGTCCTCTCGGTCCTGCACGGGTCCCCCGCCGTTGTCGCTCAAGATCGAATCTACTGGGTCCGATGCACCCGCAGTGGCAAGTTCACCACCTGCCGGTATGTCGACATGACCACGTGGCGTGAAGCATTCGATCACGAAGCGTTCCCCTCGTGAAGTGTGCCTCCCGGGCGCGGGACCGGCGCACAACGTCCGTGCGCCCCCTCATTCCGCTTCCGCCCTGGTGACAGCGGAGGTTGCGGCACTTGTCATCAAGTACCTTTGCACAGGGGGAAGTTGGCCGAAAATGATGGGAAGTCCTGCACGCACCCCAGGTCAGCGCTCCGTCGTACGCCCCCTGGGTGGCCGGGTATCGAGTGCGCCCCCCGTCCCTCCGAGGGGCCGGAGGACGATTCCGGATATGGCCGGAGGCGGACATCTGGAGGCGGCCGGGCGCGGGGTGACTTGTCCGATTGGCGGTGAGGCGTTGCGCTCGGCGGCCCGGCTCCGGCATTCTCCTGGAAACTCCGGGGTAGGGGGACGCTGTGAGGGCGCCTGCGCATCTGTGCAGGGGCCCCCAGTCGCCGTACTCTGGAGTCAGCGGGAAGGGCAGCCCCTTACCGGTCGAAATCAGGCCGGTCCCGCGGCCCCCGCAGTGTTGTTGTCCGCCCACTCGGCGCTCCCGGCGCCGACCTTGCCGAGAATCCGCATCATGGCCGGTTACGAGCTCCCCGAGCCCGCCGACGGAAAGCCGCTCGCCGAATCGGCGGCGGTGCCCGAGGCGGACAGCGAGCCGCGCACTTCCTGCGATCCCGCGTTCCGGCACGGTGTGGTCGTCGGTTTCGACGGCTCCGTGTCCAGCGAACGGGCTCTGGCGTACGCCATCGGCATGGCGCGCCGGTCCGGTTCCGCGCTGATCATCGTGCATGTCGCCAACCGGCTTCCGGCGACGGTGTGGGCCGGCTGCGAACCGCCGGTCTTCGTGGACGTCCCCGACCACCGCACCGAGGTGCTCGGCCTGGAACTCGCCTGCGCCGACCACCTGTCGGAGGTGCCGTGGATCCTGGTCGAGCGCGGCGGCGACATCTGCCACGAACTGGAGGAGGTCGGCCGGGAGTACGAGGCCGACGCCATCGTGGTCGGTGGGACGCACGGGATCATCGGCAAGATCTTCGGGTCGGTCGCCGGGCGGCTCGCCCGGCGCGCTCAGCGACCTGTCGTGGTCATTCCATAACGATTCGGGCACGTTGCCGGGAAGAAGGGCTTCGCGGGATTGCTTGTGCCCTTGTGAAGGGTATCTCACCTGCAGTTTCTTCCCTCGTACCCGAAGGGGGCCCGCGGTGGACAACGACGTCTCCACGGCAAGCACCGCACGAGCCGGCGCCACGGCTCTGGGATATCTGGCACTCGGCCTGACACTGATCGCCTTTGGGCTGCTCAGCACGGGCGTATTCGACAACACCGCGGCGGCCGACGCCGCGGGACTCGCGCTCATCGTCGGCGGCGTCACGCAATTCGTCGCCGGCATGTGGGAGTTCTACGGTGGCAACAGCTTCACCGGCACCGCCTTCGCCCTGCTCGGCGCCCTCTGGGTGACCTGGTCGGCGGCGTCCGGCGCGGGCGCGAGCAAGGAGGTCACCGGGCTGTTCATGCTCCTGTGGGCGCTGGCGGCGCTCAGCCTCACGATGGCCGCGTGGCAGATGGGCGGCGTGGCGCAGGCGGCCTTCGGGCTGCTGACCGTGTCCATGGCGCTGTTCGGTGTCGCGGCCCTCGCCTCCAACGGGGGCCTCGGCAAGGTGGCCGGCTGGGTCGGCCTCGCGGCCGGCGCGGTCGCCTGGTACGGCGGGACGGCACTGCTCACCAACGCCGCCTGGGGGCGGCGTGCCCTCGCCGACGGCTGGCGGCTGGCCGTGCCGCACCGCGGGCACGCGGCCTGACCGCCCGGGGAAGCAGCGGCGAGGCCCCCCGCGCCCTGGGGCGCGGGGGGCCTCGTGCGTGCCGGGGCCGCCGGCTACTCGACGGTCACGGACTTCGCGAGGTTGCGCGGCTTGTCGATGTCCCGGCCCAGGGCCAGCGCCGTGTGGTACGCCAGCAACTGCAGCGGGATGCCCATCAGGATCGGGTCGAGCTCGTCCTCGTTCTTCGGGACGAGGATCGTGTGGTCGGCCTTCTCCTGCGCCTGGTGCGCGACCGCCAGGATCCGGCCGCTGCGGGCCTTGATCTCCTCCATCGCGGCGCGGTTCTTCTCCAGCAGCGAGTCGTCCGGGACGATCGCCACCGTCGGCATCGCGGGCTCGATCAGCGCCAGCGGGCCGTGCTTGAGCTCGGAGGCCGGGTAGGCCTCGGCGTGGATGTAGGAGATCTCCTTGAGCTTCAGGGACGCCTCCAGCGCGACCGGGTAGCCGCGGACCCGGCCGATGAACATCATCGACTTGGCCTCCGCGTACTCGGCCGCCAGCTTCGCGATGTCGTCCTCCTGCGTGAGGATCTCCTGGATCTGCTCGGGCAGCCTGCGCAGGCCCTCGATGATCCGCTTGCCGTCGGCCACCGACAGGTCGCGGATGCGGCCCAGGTGCAGGGCGAGCAGCGCGAAGGCGACGACGGTGTTGGTGAAGCACTTGGTGGAGACGACGCAGACCTCCGGCCCGGCGTGCACGTAGACGCCGCCGTCGGTCTCCCGGGCGATCGCGGAGCCCACCACGTTCACCACGCCCAGGACGCGGGCGCCCTTGCGCTTGAGCTCCTGGACCGCCGCCAGCACGTCGTAGGTCTCACCGGACTGCGAGACGGCGATGTAGAGGGTGTCGGGGTCCACGACCGGGTTGCGGTAGCGGAACTCGGAGGCCGGCTCGGAGTCGGCCGGGATACGGGCCAGGCCCTCGATCAGCGAGGCGCCGATCAGGCCGGCGTGGTACGAGGTGCCGCAGCCGAGGATCTTCACCCGGCGGATGCCGCGGGCCTCGCGGGCGTCGAGGTTCAGGCCGCCCAGGTGCACGGTGGAGAACTTGTCGTCGATCCGGCCGCGCAGCACGCGGTCGACCGCGTCGGGCTGCTCGCTGATCTCCTTGTGCATGTATGTGTCGTGGCCGCCCATGTCGTAGGAGGCGGCCTCCCACTCCACGGTCTCGGGGGTGGCGGTGGTGCGGGTGCCCGAGGTCGTGTAGGTGCGGAAGTCGTCGGCCTTCAGGGTGGCCATCTCGCCGTCGTCGAGGGTGACGACCTGGCGGGTGTGGGAGATCAGCGCGGCGACGTCGGAGGCGACGAACATCTCCTTCTCGCCGATGCCGAGGACCACCGGCGAGCCGTTGCGGGCCACGACGATCCGGTCGGGGAAGTCGGCGTGCATGACGGCGATGCCGTAGGTGCCGTCGATGACTTTCAGCGCCTCGCGGACCTTCTCCTCCAGGGACTCGGCCTGGGAGCGGGCGACGAGGTGGGTGATGACCTCGGTGTCGGTCTCGGAGGCGAAGACCACGCCGTCGGCCTCCAGCTTGGCGCGCAGCTCGGAGGCGTTGTCGACGATGCCGTTGTGGACGACGGCGACCTTGCCCTCGGTGTCGAGGTGCGGGTGTGCGTTCTCGTCGCTCGGGGCGCCGTGGGTGGCCCAGCGGGTGTGGGCTATGCCGGTGGTGCCGGCGAAGCGCTTGGGGACCCGTGCCTCCAGCTCGCGGACGCGGCCCTTGGCCTTGACGGCCTTGAGCCCGCCGGACCTGCCGGAGATCACGATGCCCGCGGAGTCGTATCCGCGGTACTCCAGTCGCTGCAGGCCCTCCAGCAGCAGGGGGGCGACATCACGCTTCCCGATGTAGCCGACGATTCCACACATGTTTCCGTCCCTCCCGGTCGCACGAGGCGGCCCGGTGTCGCAGTCAGCCGTAGACGAGGCGGCGCAGCTGCCGCAGTGAGTACGCGGGCGGGGCGACCGCCCGGTGCGGCAGCTCGGCCGTGATCTGTTCGAAGATCTCCGCGTTCTGCAGACCCTTGGCCTGCAGTTCGCGGTGGCGGCGCCGTACGAAGTCCTCGGCCGTCTCGTCGAAGTACGCCAGAACGTCGAGGACCACCCGGGCGGCCTCGCCGCGTTGCAGCGGCGTGGTCCGCACCAGGTGGTCGACGAGGTCGTCATGGGTCGTCCGGCGTTCGAGCACCGGTCGATACTGAGGGAAGGAGGAGGCTGATCGCAAGATTTCTGCCCGATATCGGGCAGGGGGCTGCGAAAACTACGCCGGAAGGCCGAGCTCCCGTGCGATCAGCATGCGCTGCACCTCGCTGGTGCCCTCGCCGATCTCCAGGATCTTGGAGTCCCGCCACATGCGGGCGACCGGGTACTCGTTCATGAAGCCGTAGCCGCCGTGCACCTGGGTGGCCTCGCGGGCGTTGGTGACCGCGATCTCCGAGGAGTAGAGCTTGGCCATCGCCGCCTCCTTCTTGAACGGCTCCCCGGCGACCAGCCGCGCCGCCGCGTCCCGCCAGGCCAGCCGGGCGGTGTGGGCGCGCATCTCCATGTCGGCGAGCTTGAAGGCGACCGCCTGGTTGCTCCCGATCGGGCGGCCGAAGGCGGTGCGCTCCTTGGCGTACGCCACCGACTCGTCCACACAGCCCTGTGCCAGACCGGTGGCCAGCGCCGCGATGGCGATCCGGCCCTCGTCCAGGATGCGCAGGAACTGGGCGTAGCCGCGGCCCCGCTCGCCCAGCAGGTTGGCGGCCGGCACGCGGCAGTCGGAGAAGGAGAGCTCGCGGGTGTCGGAGGCGTTCCAGCCGACCTTGCTGTACTTCTTCGAGACCGTGAAGCCGGGGGTGCCGGACGGCACGATGATCGAGGAGATCTCCGGGCGGCCGTCCTCCTTGCGACCGGTGACGGCCGTGACCGTGACCAGCGAGGTGATGTCGGTGCCCGAGTTGGTGATGAAGCTCTTGGTGCCGTTGATCACCCACTCGCCGGTCGCCTCGTCCAGCCGGGCCGTGGTGCGGGTGCCGCCGGCGTCGGAGCCGCAGTCCGGCTCGGTCAGCCCGAACGCGCCCAGCTGCTCGCCGGAGGTCAGCTGCGGCAGCCACTGCCGCTTCTGCTCCTCGGTGCCGAAGCGGAAGACCGGCATGGCGCCGAGGGAGACCCCCGCCTCCAGGGTGATCGCCACGGAGGAGTCCACCCGGGCGAGCTCCTCCAGGGCGATGCACAGGGCGAAGTAGTCGCCGCCCATGCCCCCGTACTCCTCGGGGAAGGGCAGGCCGAACAGGCCCATGCGGCCCATCTCGCGGATGATCTCGTAGGGGAACTCGTCGTGCTCGTAGAACTCGCCGATCTTCGGCGCGACGACGTCGTGCGCGAACTCCTCCACCGTGCGGCGGAGTTCCTCGTACTCGGCGGGGAGCCGGTGGGCGGTCGTCATGGCAGGGTCACTCCTGGTGGGAGAGGGCGCGGACGGTACGGGACGGGCTCGGTCGGCCCAATTGCTCCGCCATCCACACGCTGGTGGCGGTGAGGCGGCTGAGATCGACCCCGGTCTCGACGCCGAGGCCGTCGAGCATCCAGACCAGGTCTTCGGTGGCGAGGTTTCCGGTGGCGCTCTTGGCGTAGGGGCAGCCGCCGAGGCCGCCGGCGGAGGCGTCGACCACGGTCACGCCCTGCCGGAGGGCGGCCAGGGTGTTGGACAGCGCCTGGCCGTAGGTGTCGTGGAAGTGGACGGCGAGTCTCTCGACGGGCACGTCCAGGCCGGTCAGGGTGTCGAGCAGCGCCACGACGTGGCCGGGCGTGGCGACGCCGATGGTGTCGCCGAGGCTGAGCTCGTCGCAGCCCAGGTCGTACAGCCGGCGGGCGACCGCGGCGACCTGCGGCACGGGGACCGGGCCCTCCCAGGGGTCCCCGAAGCACATCGACAGATAGCCGCGCACCTTCGCACCCGCCTCCTTGGCGGCGGCGACGACGGGGGCGAACATCTCCAGCGACTCGTCGATCGTGCGGTTGAGATTGGCCTTGGCGAAGGACTCGGTGGCGCTGCCGAAGACGGCCACCTCGCGCACCCCGAGGGCCAGGGCCCGCTCCAGGCCGCGCCGGTTGGGCACGAGCACGGGCAGCCGGATTCCGTCGCCCAGGTCGTCCAGCAGCGGCATCAGCTGCTCGGCGTCGGCTAGCTGGGGCACCCACTTCGGGTGCACGAAGCTGGTCGCCTCGATCGTCGTCAGCCCGGCGTCGGCCAGGCGGTGCACGAATTCCGCCTTGACCTCGGTGGGCACCGCGGTCTTCTCGTTCTGCAGTCCGTCGCGTGCGCCGACCTCGTGGATGCGCACCCGTCGCGGGAGCCCGTCCAGCGGCACGGACAGGGGCAGCCCCGGGGTGCGTTCGACGGCCGTCATTCCGCCTCCTCCTGGTGCGGGGTGACCACGGCGAGCACCTGGTCCATGGCGACGGTGCTGCCCGGGGTCACGTCGATCTCGGTGACGGTGCCGTCGTGCGGGGCGGTGATGACGTGTTCCATCTTCATCGCCTCCACCACGAGCAGGCTCTGGCCCGCGGTGACCTCGTCGCCCTTGGCGACCTTGACCACCGTCACCGTGCCCGGCATGGGCGCGGCCAGGGTGTCGACCCCGCCGCCGCCGGCACCGCCCCGCAGCGCCGCCTCGACCGGGTCGTGGGGCTGGAGGCGCCAGCCGTCGCCGTCCCTGCCGAGCCAGTCGCCCGCGTGGTCGAAGACATGGGTGACGCCGTCCCACTCGACGGTGATCCGCTGCCCGTGACCCCGGAGCAGCCGGGCGCGCACCGCGGCGGCCTCCGCGATCCGCACCTCGGCCTCCGCTGCGCCGCCGCGGACGCGGACCCGCACGGCGTCGGCACCGGGCACGCGCAGCCAGTGGTCGGTCCAGGCGGGCTCCCCGCCGAGCCGCCAGCCGCTCGGCACGGAGAAGGGATCCCGCCAGCCGCCGCCGGCCTCCGCCGGCTCCAGGGCCGCGTGCCGCAGCAGCGCGGCCGCCGCGTACACCTCGACGGGCACCTCGGAGGGCACCAGGCCCGCGAGCTCCCGGTCGATCAGACCAGTGTCCATCTCGCCGGACACCACGTCGGGGTGGGCCAGAAGCCGGCGCAGGAAGCCGGTGTTGGTGTCCAGACCCAGCACGGTCGTCCCGGCGAGGGCGGCCCGCAGCCGGCGCAGCGCGGTCGGGCGGTCGGGGCCGTACGCGATGACCTTGGCGAGCATGGGGTCGTAGGACGTGCCGATCTCGCTGCCGGCCGACAGCCCGGAGTCGACGCGCACCCCCTCGCCTGCAGGCTCGTCCAGCGCCAGAACGGTGCCCGCCGACGGCAGGAAGTTCCGTGAGGGGACCTCGGCGCAGATCCGGGCCTCGACGGCGTGCCCGGTCAGGGCGACCTCGTCCTGGCCGAACGAGAGCCGCTCGCCGGCGGCGATCCGCAGCTGCCACTCCACCAGGTCCAGCCCGGTGACCAGCTCGGTGACGGGGTGCTCGACCTGGAGGCGGGTGTTCATCTCCATGAAGCAGTAGGCGGACGGATCGGCGCCCGGGACGATGAACTCCACGGTGCCCGCGCCGACGTAGCCGCACGACAGCGCCGCCTGAACGGCGGCCGCGCCCATGGCGGCCCGGGTGGCCTCGTCCAGCAGGACCGAGGGGGCCTCCTCGATCACCTTCTGGTGGCGGCGCTGCAGGGAGCACTCGCGCTCGCCGAGGTGGACCACGTTGCCGTGGCCGTCGGCCAGTACCTGGATCTCGATGTGCCGCGGGCGGTCGATCCACCGCTCCACCAGCAGGGTGTCGTCCCCGAAAGAGCCGCGCGCCTCCCGGCGGGCGGCCGCGATCTCCTCCGGGAGCAGGGCCGTGTCGCGCACCAGGCGCATGCCCTTGCCGCCGCCGCCCGCGGAGGGCTTGAGCAGCACCGGGGTGCCGATCTCCAGCGCGGCGGCCGTCAGCTGCTCGTCGCTGAGCCCGCTGCCGCTGCTGCCCGGCACCACCGGGACCCCGGCCTCGCGGACGGTCTCCTTGGCGCGGATCTTGTCGCCCATGAGCTCGATGGCCCGGGCGGGCGGCCCGATGAAGGCGAGCCCCGCGTCCGCGCAGGCGCGGGCGAAGGCGGCGTTCTCGGCGAGGAAGCCGTAGCCGGGGTGGACGGCCTGGGCGCCGGTGCGGGCGGCCGCCTCCAGCAGGCGCTCGATCGACAGATAGCTCTCGGCGGCCGCCGCGGGGCCGATCCGCACGGCGGTGTCGGCCTCGCGCACATGGCGGGCGCCGGCGTCGGCGTCGCTGAAGACGGCCACGGAGCGGATCCCGAGCCGCCGCAGGGTGCGGATGACGCGGACGGCGATCTCGCCGCGGTTGGCCACCAGGACGGTGTCGAACATCGCAGACTTCGCTGACATCACAGTGCTCCCCCTACATCCGGAAGACGCCGAAGCCCGGCGCCTGCGGATCGCGTTGCGGAATCGGCGCGTTGGCGCAGGCGGTCAGGGCCAGTCCCAGCACCTGACGGGTCTGCAGGGGGTCGATGACCCCGTCGTCCCACAGCCGGGCCGTCGCGTAGTAGGCGTTGCCCTGCTCCTCGTACTGGGCGCGGATGGGGGCCTTGAAGCCCTCCTCGTCCTCCGCCGCCCAGGTGTCGCCGGCCGCCTCGATCTGGTCGCGCTTGACAGTGGCCAGCACGGAGGCCGCCTGCTCGCCGCCCATGACGGAGATCTTGGCGTTGGGCCACATCCACAGGAAGCGCGGCGAATACGCGCGGCCGCACATCGAGTAGTTGCCCGCGCCATAGGAGCCGCCGATGACCACGGTCAGCTTGGGCACCCGGGTCGTGGCGACCGCCGTCACCATCTTGGCGCCGTGCTTGGCGATGCCGCCCGCCTCGTACTGACGGCCCACCATGAAGCCGGAGATGTTCTGCAGGAAGAGCAGCGGGATGCCGCGCTGGTCGCACAGCTCGATGAAGTGCGCGCCCTTCTGGGCCGATTCGGAGAACAGGATGCCGTTGTTGGCGACGATGCCCACCGGGTGGCCGTGGATCCGGGCGAAGCCGGTGACCAGCGTCGTGCCGTACTCGGCCTTGAACTCCGCGAAGCGGCTGCCGTCGACGAGACGGGCGATGACCTCGCGGACGTCGTAGGGGGTGCGCGAGTCGACCGGGACCGCGCCGTAGAGCCCGGCCGGGTCGACGGCGGGCTCCTCGACGGGGCGGACCGCCCAGGGCAGTTCGCCGCGGTCGGGCAGGGTGGCCACGATGTTGCGCACGATGCGCAGCGCGTGGGCATCGTCCTCGGCCAGGTGGTCGGTGACGCCGGAGGTGCGCGAGTGCACCTCGCCGCCGCCGAGCTCCTCTGCCGTGACGACCTCGCCGGTGGCGGCCTTCACCAGCGGCGGGCCGCCGAGGAAGATCGTGCCCTGGCCGCGGACGATCACCGCCTCGTCGCTCATCGCGGGGACGTAGGCTCCGCCCGCCGTGCAGGAGCCGAGGACGGCGGCGATCTGCGGGATGCCGCGCGCGGACAGGGTGGCCTGGTTGAAGAAGATCCGGCCGAAGTGGTCGCGGTCGGGGAAGACCTCGTCCTGCTTGGGCAGGAAGGCGCCGCCGGAGTCGACCAGGTAGACGCACGGCAGCCGGTTCTCCAGGGCGATCTCCTGGGCGCGCAGGTGCTTCTTGACCGTCATCGGGTAGTACGTGCCGCCCTTGACGGTGGCGTCGTTGGCGACGACCACGACCTCGCGTCCGGAGACCCGGCCGATCCCGGCGACCACGCCGGCGGCCGGGGCCTGGCCGTCGTACATCCCGTCGGCGGCCAGCGGGGCGAGCTCCAGGAAGGGCGATCCGGGGTCCAGCAGGCCGTCCACCCGGTCGCGGGGGAGCAGCTTGCCGCGCGCGGTGTGCCGGGCGCGGGCCTTCTCGCCGCCGCCGAGCGCGGCCGCGGCGAGCTTCTCGCGCAGCCGTGCGGACAGCTCGGCGTGCGCCTTCTCGTTGGCGCGGTAGGCCTCGCTCGCCGGATCCGCGGCGCTGGCGAGGACGGGTGCTTCCATGTCACGGGCCCCCGGAGGAGTTAGCGGTCGTTAACGTGTTGTCGACCACGTTAGCGGTCGTTAACACGGCTGTCTAGAATGGTAGGACGATGAGATCGCGGGGGGCATCCGCAGACCGGACGCCTCGCGGAAAGGTGCGGTGTGGAGCCCACGAGGACGGCGGCCAAGGCGGCCAGCGGCAGGCGCGACCAGATCCTGAGGGAGGCCGCGCGGCTCTTCGCCGAGCGCGGGTTCCACGGGGTCGGCGTGGACGAGATAGGGGCGGCCGTCGGGATCAGCGGCCCGGGGCTGTACCGGCACTTCGCGGGCAAGGACGCGATGCTCGCCGAGCTGCTCGTCGGGATCAGCGGCCGGCTGTACTCCGCGGGCCGCATGCGGGTGGCCGAGGCCGACGGCCCGGCCGACGCCCTGGACGCCCTGGTCCGCGGCCACATCGACTTCGCCCTGGACGACCGGGCGCTGATCATCCTCCACGACCGCGAGCTGGACCGGCTGCGCGACTCGGACCGCAAGCTCGTGCGCCAGTTGCAGCGCCAGTACGTCGAGCAGTGGGTCACGGTCGTCCGCGAGGTGCACCCCCGGGCCGCCGAGGCCGAGGTCCGCGCGGCCGTCCACGCCGTCTTCGGCCTGCTCAACTCCACCCCGCACCTCGGTTCGCACGGCGGGCTGCCCGGCCGCGCGGCGACCGCCGTCCTGCTCCACCGGCTGGCCCTGGGCGCCTTCGCCGCTCTGGACAGCGCGCGCAACCGGGAAGTAACTTACTGAGCGCTTGCTTATCGCTCGGTGTGCAGAGGAGGCGCCAAGTGCGTCGCACGGTATTCAACGAGGACCACGAGGCCTTCCGGGAGACGATCCGGGACTTCATCGCCAACGAGGTCGTGCCCGTCTACCCCGAGTGGGAGGAGACGGGGTACCCGCCCCGCGACTTCTACCGGCGCCTGGGCGAGCTGGGCATCTTCGGCATCGAGGTGCCCGAGGAGTACGGCGGCGCCGGCATCACGGGCTGGAAGTTCAGCGCCGTGGTGACCGAGGAGTGCGCCCGCGCCGGCGTCAGCTTCGGCAGCAGCGGCGTGCACACCGGCCTGGTGCTCCCGTACATCCTCGAGTTCGCCAACGACGAGCAGAAGAAGCGCTGGCTGCCGGACTTCGTCAGCGGCGACATGATGACCGCGATCGCCATGACCGAGCCCGGCACCGGCTCGGACCTGGCGGGCATGACCACCAACGCCAAGCTCTCCGAGGACGGCACCCACTACGTCCTCAACGGCGCCAAGACCTTCATCACCGGCGGCGTCGTCGCCGACCGCGTGCTGGTCGTCTGCCGCACCTCGCCCGCCACGCCGGAGGACCGCCGCGGCGGCCTGTCGATCCTCGCGGTCGACACCGCGAGCGAGGGCTACGCCGTCGGCCGCAAGCTGGAGAAGATCGGCCTGCGCACCTCCGACACCGCCGAGCTGTCCTTCACCGACGTCAAGGTCCCCGTCGAGGACCTGCTCGGCGAGGAGGGCAAGGCCTTCTCCTACCTCGCCCACAACCTCCCCGTCGAGCGCCTCGCGATCGCCGTCGGCTCCTACGCGCAGGCCGACGCCGCCGTCCGCTTCGCGACCCAGTACGTGCGCGACCGCAAGGTCTTCGGCAAGGCCGTCGCCGAGTTCCAGAACACCAAGTTCGTGCTCGCCGAGTGCGCCTCCGACGTCGACGCCATGCAGGCCGTCGTCGACCGCGCCCTGGAGGCCCACGAGCACGGCGACTTCACCGCCGCCGACGCCGCGCGCGCCAAGCTCTTCTGCACCGAGACCGCGGCCAAGGTCATCGACCGCTGCCTCCAGCTGCACGGCGGCTACGGCTACATGCTGGAGTACCCGATCGCCCGCCTGTACGCGGACAACCGTGTGCACCGCATCTACGGCGGCACCAGCGAGGTCATGAAGTCGATCATCGCCAAGTCGCTGGGGCTGTGACCGGACGGTCCGCCGATCCCGAGAGAACCACGTGACCAACCACGCACTGCAGTCCCTGCTCGATCTGCTCGACCTCGAGCGGATCGAGCGGGACATCTTCCGCGGCGCCAGCCGCCCCGCCGTCGTCCCCCGCGTCTTCGGGGGCCAGGTCGCCGCCCAGGCGCTGGTCGCGGCGGGGCGCACGGTCCCCGAGGGGCGCGACGCCCACTCCCTGCACGCGTACTTCCTGCGCATGGGCGACCCCGGAGCGCCGATCGTCTACCAGGTCGACCGGATCCGCGACGGCCGCTCCTTCACCACCCGCCGGGTCGTCGCCGTCCAGCACGGGCAGCCGATCTTCCATCTGTCCGCGTCCTTCCAGACGTACGAGGACGGGCTCGAACACCAGGAGCCGATGCCGCCGGCACCGGACCCGGAGACCCTGCCCACGGGCGAGGAGCTGCTGCTCCCGCACCGGGACCGGTTCCCCGACCCCTCGGTCGTGGACCGCCTCCTGGAGGCGCGTGCCGCCGTCGACCTGCGCTACGCCGACGCCCCGCCCTTCCTCGCCGCCGAGGCCGGGCCGCGTGAGCCGCGCTCCCAGGTGTGGTTCCGCACCAACGGCAAGCTCGCCGACGACCCGCTGCTCCACGTGTGCCTCGCCACCTATGTGTCGGACATGACGCTGCTGGACTCCGTGCTGCTTGCCCACGGGCGCGGCGGCTGGGCGGTCGGCGACGTGGTGGGGGCCAGCCTGGACCACGCCATGTGGTTCCACCGGCCGTTCCGCGCCGACGAGTGGCTGCTGTACGACCAGCAGAGCCCGTCCGCCTCCGGCGGGCGAGGGCTCGGCACCGCGCGCATCTACACCCGGGACGGGCGGCTCGCCGTCTCCGTCATCCAGGAGGGCGTGGTCCGCGTCCCGCGGCCCTGACCCAGCGACTCAGCGGTCCGCGCCCAGCGGCAGTACGGCCCGCACCAGGAAGCCGCCGTCCGGCGCCGGACCCGCGTCCAGGGTGCCGCCCAGCTGGGCGGCACGCTCCCGCAGTCCGGTCAGGCCGTGTCCGCCGGACGGCAGCACCGGGCCGTGCGCGCCGCCGCACGCCTCGTTCCGCACCGCGACGTGCAGCGCGTCGGCGGCGAGCCGTACGGTGACGTCGGTCCGCGCGCCGGGCGCGTACTTGCGGGCGTTGGTCAGGGCCTCCTGCACGGTGCGGTACGCCGCGTGCTGCACCGGCGCCGGACAGCCGTCCCGGTCCAGGGCGCGCAGATCGCCGCGCACCTGCGGCCCGGCCGCGGCCAGCAGCGTGGGCAGTTCCGCGAGCCCGGGGCCGGCCTCCTCGGGGCCGCTCACGGCCACCGGCATCCGCAGCAGCCCCACCATGTGCCGCAGTTCGTCCAGCGCGTCGCGGCTGAGCTGCCGCACCGTACCGGCCGCGGCCCGCGCCTCCTCGCCCTGGGCGGTCGCCTCCAGCGCGCCCGACTGCACGGCGATCAGGCTGATGTGGTGCGCCACGGTGTCGTGCATCTCCCGCGCGAGCCGGGTGCGCTCCCGCACCACCGCCCGCTCCGCGGCCAGCCGCCGTTCCCGCTCCCGGCTCTCGGCGAGCTCGGCGAGCCGCGCCGCCAGTTCACGGCGTGACGCGGTCAGCAGCCCCAGCGTGGTCGGGGCCACGGCCAGCAGTGCGGACAGCAGCACGGCGAGCACGGTGGCCGCGGGGGCCCAGTCCACCTCTCCGATCCACGGCCAGGGGAAGAACGACACAAAGGCGACGGCCGCCGCACAGCCCAGCGTGATGGCCATGTGCGGCGCGAGCCGCCGGCGGCCCGGGTGCGGCTGCGGCCCGTGCCCCCGCCGGGTCAGCCGCCGCGCCCGCGCCACGGTCAGGGTGGCGCCGTCGGCGGCGACGCCGTAGAGCGCCGCCATGGGCGCGAGCCACACATAGCCCAGGGAAAGGGCGGGCAGCGTGGCCAGGAGCACCGTCAGGGGCAGGCGGCGGCGGAAGGCGAGGGCGCCCGCGGCCGCGTAGGCCGCCGTCAGCGCGAAGGGACCTCCCAGGGAACGGGTGGCCCAGGCCTCCGTCGCGGCGACGGCGACCAGGCACCCGTCGACGGCGACCCGGGGGAGTCTCATGTCGCGCTCTCCGGCCGGAGTCCGGCCCGGTGCGCCAGGACGGCCAGCGACACCCGGTTCGGCGCGTCGAGCTTGCGCAGCAGCGCGCGGACGTGGTCCTTCACCGTGGCGACCGTGATGTACAGCCGCTCGGCGATCTCCAGGTTCGACAGGCCCCCGGCGACCAGCAGCAACACCTCCCGCTCCCGTCCGGTCAGTCGGTGCAGCGCCGCCCCGGCGGGTTCCGCCTCGCGGGCGTCGGCGGTGCCCAGGTAGCCGTCGACCACCGCGCGGCTGACGGTCGGGGTGAAGACCGTCCCGCCGGACGCGAGCACGCGCACGGCGTCGATGAGGGTGGCCACCGCCGTGTCCTTGAGCAGGAAACCGGTCGCGCCCGCGCGCATGGCGGCGGTGATGTGGGCGCCGGTGTCGAATCCGGTGAGCATCGCGACGGCCGGCGGGTCGGGCAGCGCCCGTACGGCCCGCAGCACGGTCAGCCCGTCGGGCTCCGGCATCACGGTGTCCAGCAGCACCAGGTCGGGCGCCAAGGCGCGAACGGCGGCCAGCGCGGCGCGGCTGTCGCAGTCGGCGGCGACCGCGATGTCGCCCGCGGACTCGAGGATGCGCCGCAGCGCGGTCCGCACCAGTGCCTCGTCGTCGACGATTACTACCCGTATCACGCTCCCGCGCCTTTCTCCGGACGGCCCTGCACTCCACCCGAGGGTGGACCGCGATGTCCATCCCGGGGTTGATCCTCCGGCGGCGCCGGACCGGCAGAATCGACGGCGATCGTAACGAGCACACCGCCGGGCCGCATGTCCGGGCGGCCGTGCCCGCCGATCGACGGGGGAAACCGGGGGAACACCACGGGGGAACAACGGGGGCCACGGGGGAACAACGGGGCCCACGGGGAACGGGGGTTCTCATGTCGCGGACCAAGGGCGGGGGCGCAGGGCCCCGGCCTGTCGACATCGGGCCCCAGGACGTCGCCCGAGCGGCGTCCCGGAGCCCGGCGGGAGCAGCGGGGGGGGGGCGGCGGGGGGGGGGGCGGGGGGGGCGGGGGGGGGGGGGGGGCCGCGGGGGGGGGGGGGGGCGCGCGGGGGGGGGGGGGGGGGGCGCACGAGGATGCAGGATGTGAAGGTGGAGG